>NC_021500.1:1574695-1889635 GCF_000410515.1 Enterobacter sp. R4-368
GGCAAAGGTGCCGGGGCGATGGGCTTTTTTATGAACCTGTTTATCGCCTCAATGGTCGGTCTGGTGGTGATGGATAACGCGTTCTGGTTCATCGTGCTGTTTGAAATGATGTCCCTCGCCTCGTGGTTTTTGGTTATCACTGACCAGGATGAAGAGTCGATCCGCGCCGGGATGCTCTACTTCTTTATCGCCCATGCCGGGTCGGTACTGATTATGATCGCCTTCTTCCTGATGTGGCGGCAGAGCGGCAGCCTCGATTTCGCCAGTTTCCGCACGCTCACACTTGAACCGGGCACCGCGTCAGCGGTCTTCCTGCTGGCCTTTTTCGGTTTTGGTGCCAAAGCCGGGATGTTACCGCTGCACAGTTGGTTGCCGCGTGCCCATCCGGCAGCACCGTCGCATGCGTCGGCGCTGATGTCGGGCGTGATGGTGAAAATTGGTATCTTCGGCATTATCAAAGTCGGTATCGACCTGCTCGGTCACAGCGGTATTCCGTTATGGTGGGGCGTGGTGGTGCTGGCTTTTGGCGCGGTGTCGTCGGTGCTTGGCGTGCTCTACGCGCTGGCAGAGCACGACATCAAACGCCTGCTGGCATGGCACACCGTCGAGAACATCGGCATCATTTTGCTGGGCGTCGGCGTCGGCATGGCGGGCATCGCTTTACATCAACCGGTGATTGCCGCCATCGGCCTGCTCGGCGCGCTGTTCCACCTGCTTAACCACGCGCTGTTTAAAGGCCTGCTGTTTCTGGGCGCAGGCGCGATCATCTTTCGTCTGCATACCCGCGATATGGAAAAAATGGGGGCGCTCGGTAAACGGATGCCGTGGACAGCGGGCGCATTTCTGGTGGGCTGTCTCGCCATTTCCGCGATGCCGCCGCTGAACGGCTTTATCAGCGAGTGGTATACCTATCAGTCGTTGTTCTCCCTGACCCGCATTGACGCCATCATCCCGCGCCTCGCCGGCCCCATTGCCATTGTGATGCTGGCGATCACCGGTGCGCTGGCGGCAATGTGTTTTGTGAAAGTTTACGGCGTCAGTTTTTGCGGCAATGCGCGCAGTGAAAAAGCCGATCAGGCACGCGAAGTGCCGTGGCCGATGGTTGCCGCCATGTCCGTGCTGGCGCTGCTGTGCGTCGTGCTCGGCGTGGGCGCAAGCTGGGTGGCCCCGCAGTTAATGCATATCGCGCTGAGCTTAACGCCACCAGCAATGCTTGCCGCCGCTGAAGGCGCAACGCTTATCCCCGGAGATGCGCAGCAAGCGATGCTGACGCCTTCCACCGTGTTCCTGCTGTTACTGCTTTTGCCCCTGCTGCCCGGCGTGCTGTGGTTTCTCAACCGCCAGACGCGCGGCGCGTTTCGCCGCAGCGGCGATGCCTGGGCCTGCGGTTACGCGTGGGAAAAAGGCATGGCCCCTTCCGCAGGCAGCTTTACCCAGCCGCTGCGCGTGATGTTCGGCCCGCTTTACCAGCTACGTAAACAGCTCGATCCGGCTCAGCCCTTACAGCGCAGCCTGGGCGGTGTTACGCAGGCGGCAACGCGTACGGAGCCGTTCTGGGACGAGAAAATTATTCGCCCGCTGGTTAGCGCGACGCAGCGCGTGGCCCGCGTGGTGCAGTACCTGCAAAGCGGCGATTTCCGGCTCTACTGCCTGTATGTGATTGCCGCGCTGGTGATCCTGCTGCTGACGATCGCGCTGTGAGGAGGAGACAACAATGTTAGAACAGACATCTGCGTGGTCACTCGGGCTATTTGCCCTCTGCCAGGCAGCCCTATTGCTGGCGCTGACCCCGCTGTTTACCGGGGTTTCCCGGCAAATCCGCGCCCGCATGCACTCCCGAAAAGGGCCGGGGATCTGGCAGGATTACCGCGACTTACAAAAGCTGCTGAAACGCCAGGCTGTCGCACCGGCTTCCTCCGGCCTGATGTTTCGCGCCATGCCGTGGGTGTTGCTCAGCAGCATGCTGCTGGTGGCGATGACGCTGCCGCTGTTTATCCGTACCGCGCCGTTTGCCGGAGCGGGCGACTTAATCACCCTGATTTATCTCTTTGCCCTGTTCCGTTTCTTCTTTGCCCTTTCCGGGCTGGATACCGGCAGCCCCTTCTCCGGCCTCGGCGCCAGCCGCGAGCTGACGCTGGGAATTCTGGTGGAGCCGATGCTGATCCTTTCGCTGCTGGTGCTGGCGTTACTGGCGGGTTCCACCCAAATCAGCGCCATCAGCAACACGCTGGCGGCGGGCTGGATGTCACCGGTCGCCACCTTTTTAGCGCTGCTGGCTTGCGGGTTCGCCTGCTTTATTGAGATGGGCAAAATCCCGTTCGACGTCGCGGAAGCGGAGCAGGAGTTGCAGGAAGGTCCACTGACCGAATACTCCGGCGCGGGTCTGGCACTGGTGAAATGGGGCGTTGGCCTGAAACAGGTTGTGATGGCCTCGCTGTTGCTGGCGCTGTTTTTCCCCTTCGGCAATGCCGTCACGCTCAGCGTAGGCGCGATGGCGCTGTCGCTGGTGATCACGCTGCTGAAACTGCTGGTGGTGTTTGTGCTGGCCTCGGTGGTGGAAAACTCGCTGGCGCGCGGGCGCTTTTTGCTGACGCACCGCCTGACCTGGCTCGGCTTCAGTCTGGCTGCGCTGTCCTATGTCCTCTGGTTAACCGGTTTGTAAGGAGCGCGGAAAAATAATGGAAACTCTTGCTCTGACGACGCTGCTGCTGCCCTTTATCGGCGCGCTGGTCGTCTCGCTTTGCCCACGGAAAACCGCGCCGCGGCTTGCCACGCTCTTCGCGCTTCTGGCAACGCTTGCCACCGGGCTGCTGGCCTGGCGCTTTTACCAGGCAGGCAGTGAAACCGCGGATATGCCGCTACTGGCGACGGGTCAGGTGGTGCTGTTTGGTCTGTTAGTCGACCGCATCAGCACCCTGATCCTGTTTGCGGTGGTGTTTCTTGGCCTGCTGGTGGCGCTCTATTCGACCGGTTACCTGACGCGCAGCAACCGCGAGCATCCGCACGACGGCAGCAACCGTTATTACGCGTTCCTGCTGGTGTTTATCGGCGCGATGTCCGGTTTAGTGCTCTCCTCCACGCTGCTCGGGCAACTGCTGTTTTTCGAGATCACCGGCGGCTGTTCCTGGGCGCTGATTAGTTATTACCAGAGCGAAAAATCCCAGCGCGCGGCGATGAAAGCGCTGCTTATTACGCACGTCGGTTCGCTTGGCCTTTATCTGGCGGCGGCCACGCTGTTTTTGCATACCCACACTTTTGCCCTGAGCGCCATCAGTCAGCTACAAGGCCCGGCGGCCTATCTGGTGTATGGCGGCATTCTGTTTGCCGCGTGGGGCAAATCCGCCCAGTTGCCGTTACAAGCCTGGCTGCCGGATGCGATGGAAGCACCAACCCCGGTGAGCGCTTACTTGCACGCTGCGTCAATGGTGAAAGTGGGTGTCTACATTTTTGCCCGCGCAATCGCCGAAGGCGGGCACATTCCTCACACCATCAGCTGGATTGGTGTCGGCATGGCGACGCTGACGCTGGTATACGGCTTTTTGATGTACCTGCCGCAAAAAGATATGAAACGGCTGCTGGCCTGGTCGACCATCTCGCAACTGGCATGGATCTTCCTCGCCCTGTCGCTGTCGACCTTCGGTTCACCGCTGGCCTTCAAAGCGGGGATTGTTTACATCTTCAACCACGCCTTTGCCAAGAGCCTGTTTTTCCTCGTGGCGGGCGCACTCAGCTACAGCTGCGGTACGCGTCTGATGCCGCGCTTGCGCGGGGTAATGAAGACATTGCCGCTGGCGGGCATTGGCTTTTGCGTTGCCGCGCTGGCGATCACCGGCGTGCCGCCGTTTAACGGTTTCTTCAGTAAATTCCCTCTCTTCGCCGCCGGGTTTGCCCTGTCGAATGACGCCCCGATTTTACTGGCGGTGATGATTCTGGCGCTGGTGGAATCCGTCGCCAGTTTCGGCTGGTTTATTTACTGGTTCGGGCGCGTGGTACCAGGTGAGCCGAGCGAAGAAGTGGCGCAGGCCGCACCGCTGCCGTACGCGATGAAACTGGTGCTGGTGATTCTGATTGTGATGTCGCTGTGCTCAAGCGTGATCGCTGCGGCGTGGCTTGGATAAGGGAGTCGATAATGACGGGAACACTGCTTGTTAACAACCTGGCGGGGCTGATGATGTTCACCTCGCTGCTGGTCACCTGCGCCAGACGCTACTCCGTCTCCTGCTGGTTGTATGCCCTGCAATCGCTGGTGCTGGTCTCTATCTTTTTTACCCTGTCGCAGTTGCTGGACGCCGAACAGTTGCTGATGTGGTCGTTCAGCGCGTTCTTCACCAAAGTGCTGCTGGTGCCGCTGATCATGGGCTACGCCTTTCGCAAGATGGCGCAATCCGGCGTTGGAGAACGGCTGTTTGGCCCGGCCACGCTGGTGCTGATGGCGGCGGCAATTGTGCTGCTGTGCTGGTTTGTGGTGCGCCCGGTGCAATTACCGATGATCGCCCAGCTCAAACCGGCGCTCGCCGTTGCGCTCGGTCACTTCCTGCTTGGGCTGCTGTGCATTATCAGCCAGCGCAATATTTTGCGGCAGATCTTCGGCTACTGCCTGATGGAGAACGGCTCGCACCTGGTGCTGGCGCTGCTCGCATGGCGCGCGCCGGAGCTGGTGGAGATTGGCATCGCCACCGACGCCATTTTCGCGGTGATTGTGATGGTGCTACTGGCACGGAAAATCTGGCGCACCCACGGCACGCTGGATGTCAACACACTGACGGCGCTGAAGGGGTAACACCATGAGCCATACCTTGATGTTCACGTTGTTACTGCTGACGCCGCTGCTGGTTTCTGCGCTGTGCTTCACCTGCCGCCTGAGCGGCAATGCCGCGCGCATGCTGGTTACGGTGGTGCATACGCTGGGGATTGCGCTGCTGCTGGTTATCGCCCTGTGGACGGTCGCGGAAGCGGTGCGCGAAGGGGAAATTTTCGCCGCCAGCCGCTGGTTGCATATCGACAGCCTGAGCGGGCTGTTCCTGTCGCTGCTGGGCGTTATCGGTTTTATCACCGGCCTCTACTCGATTGGCTATATGCGCCATGAAGTCGATCACGGTGAGATCAGCGTGCCGACGCTCTGTTACTACTACGGTTTTTTTCACCTGTTCCTGTTCACCATGCTGCTGGTGGTCACCAGCAATAACCTGATTGTAATGTGGGCGGCGATCGAAGCCACTACGCTCAGTTCCGCTTTTCTGGTCGGTATTTACGGGCAGCGCTCGTCGCTGGAAGCGGCATGGAAATACATCATCATCTGTACCGTTGGCGTGGCGTTTGGCCTGTTCGGTACGGTGCTGGTGTACGCCAATGCCGCCAGCTTTATGGCGCAGCCTGATCACGCCATTTTCTGGACCGAAGTGCTGAAAGAGAGCGGCCAGCTCGACCCGACGCTGATGGTGTTGGCGTTTGTGTTTGTGCTGATTGGTTTTGGTACTAAAACCGGGCTGTTCCCGATGCACGCCTGGCTGCCGGACGCGCACAGCGAAGCGCCGAGCCCGGTGAGCGCCCTGCTCTCGGCGGTGCTGCTCAACTGCGCCCTGCTGGTGCTGATCCGCTACTACATCATTATTTGTCATGCCATCGGGGACAGTTTCCCCAACCGGCTACTGCTGATTTTTGGTCTGCTGTCGGTGGGCGTCGCCGCGTTCTTCATTCTGGTGCAGCAGGATATGAAACGCCTGCTGGCTTATTCCAGCGTGGAAAACATGGGGCTGGTGGCCGTTGCGCTCGGCATCGGCGGCCCGCTTGGTATTCTGGCGGCGCTGCTGCACACGCTCAATCACAGCCTGGCGAAAACGCTGCTGTTCTGCGGCTCCGGCAATGTGCTGCTGAAGTACGGCACCCGCAATATGGATGTGGTGTGCGGGATGCTGAAAGTAATGCCGTTTACCGCCGTACTGCTGGGCGGCGGCGCGCTGGCGCTGGGCGGTATGCCGCCATTCAATATTTTCCTCAGTGAGTTTATGACCGTCACCGCCGGGCTGGCGGCGGAACATCTCGCCGTCACCATCCTGCTGCTGGTGTTACTGACGCTGGTGCTCGGCGGGCTGGTGCGCATGGTGGCGAAAGTGCTGTTCGCCACGCCGCCGCAGCAGGTGGCAACCGGTGAACTGGGCTGGCTCACTACCGCGCCGATGGTGATTTTACTGGTGATGATGCTGGTGATGGGTACGCATATTCCTCAGCCGGTCAGCCGGTTACTGGCCAGCGCTGCCACCATCGTGCAGCAAAACAATGATGATCATCCCACCCAGCTTAGCTGGCTGTGGGCCAATTTTGATACCACCGCCGCATCGGCAACGCCGTCGCATCGTCAGGGAGAGTGAAAGTGAGTTATTTAGCAAGCGTGAATCTCCAGCAACCTCGCGGCAACGCCTGTCTTGCTGCATTAAAGGCGCAGTTTCCCGGCGCGGTGCTGGACGAGGAGCGCCAGACCTTCGAACAAGTCACTATAACGGTCAAAATCAATCTGTTGCCGGACATCGTGCACTACCTCTATTACCAGCATGACGGCTGGTTGCCGGTGCTGTTCGGCAATGATGAACGTACCCTGAATGGTCATTACGCGGTCTACTACGCGCTGTCGATGGAAGGTGCGGAAAAGTGCTGGATTGTGGTGAAAGCGCTGGTCGATGCCGACACGCGCGAGTTCCCGTCGGTGACGCCGCGCGTACCCGCCGCGGTATGGGGCGAACGTGAGATCCGCGATATGTACGGTCTGATCCCGGTCGGTTTGCCGGATCAGCGCCGCCTGGTGCTACCGGATGACTGGCCGGACGATCTGCACCCGCTGCGCAAAGACACCATGGATTACCGTCTGCGCCCGGAACCTACCAGCGACACGGAAAACTACACCTTTATCAACGATGGCGGCAATTCGGCGCGCATTGTGCCGATAGGCCCGCTGCATATCACTTCGGATGAACCGGGGCATTTCCGCTTGTTTGTCGATGGTGAACGGATTGTCGATGCCGATTACCGCTTATTTTATGTCCATCGCGGCATGGAAAAGCTGGCGGAAACCCGCATGGGCTACAACGAAGTGACATTCCTCTCGGACAGGGTTTGCGGCATTTGCGGCTTTGCCCACAGCGTGGCTTACACCACCTCGGTGGAAAACGCGCTCGGCATTGTGGTGCCGCAGCGGGCGCACACTATCCGTTCGGTGCTGCTGGAAGTGGAACGGCTGCACAGCCATCTGCTCAACATCGGTCTTTCCAGCCACTTTGTCGGTTTTGATACCGGTTTTATGCAGTTTTTCCGCATCCGTGAAAAATCGATGACCATGGCTGAGTTGCTCACCGGTTCGCGCAAAACTTACGGTCTGAATCTGATTGGCGGTATCCGCCGCGACATTCTCAAAGAGCAGCGCGTCAAAACCATTCAACTGGTGAAAGAGATGCGCGCGGAAGTGGCGCAACTGGTCGATATGCTGCTCTCCACGCCCAACATGGCGCAGCGCACCCAGGGGGTGGGCATTCTTGACCGCCAGGTCGCACGCGATTTCAGCCCGGTCGGGCCGCTGATCCGCGGCAGCGGTTTTGCCCGCGATTTACGTTTCGATCATCCGTACGCCGACTACGGCAGCCTGCCGAAAACGCTGTTTACCTGGCCGGATGGCGACGTCTTTTCACGCGTTATGGTGCGGGTGAAAGAGGTGTTCGATTCGCTGGCAATGATTGAGTTTGCCCTTGATAACCTGCCGGATACGCCGCTGCTGACCGAAGGGTTCAGCTATCAGCCGCATAAATTCGCCCTCGGTTATGTGGAAGCGCCACGCGGTGAAGATGTGCACTGGAGCATGCTCGGCGACAACCAGAAACTTTACCGCTGGCGCTGTCGCGCGGCGACCTACGCCAACTGGCCGGTGCTCCGCTATATGCTGCGCGGCAATACCGTTTCCGATGCGCCGCTGATTATCGGCAGCCTCGATCCCTGCTATTCGTGTACCGACCGCGTGACGCTGGTGGATGTGCGCAAGCGTAAATCGACAACCGTGCCCTACAAAGAGATCGAACGTTACGGCATTGAACGTCGCCACTCGCCGCTGAAGTAAGGAAAGAAACGATGCTGAAATTGTTGAAAACCATTCTCAGAGCGGGCGAGCCGACGGTGAAATACCCGTTCGCACCGCTGGAGGTGTGCCCGGGGTTTCGCGGCAAACCGGAACTGGATCCGCAGCAATGCATCGCTTGCGGCGCCTGTACCACCGCCTGTCCGGCGAACGCGCTCACGCTGGAAACGGATGCCGGGGAGAACAGCCGCGTCTGGCAACTGTTCATCGGCCGCTGTATCTACTGCGGGCGCTGCGAAGAGGTGTGCCCGACGCGGGCGATCCGTCTGTCGGAAGAGTTTGAACTGGCGGTCACTAACAAAGCCGATCTGTATGTGCGCGCCACCTTCCGCCTGCAGCACTGTAGCGAATGCGGCGTGCCGTTCGCGCCAGAAAAATCCGTGGCGCTGGCGGTGGAACTGCTGGCCCTGAACCAAAACGCACCGCACCAGCTTGAGAACCTGCGGGCGCAGGCCTCTCTCTGCCCGGCGTGCCGCCGACGCGCGGCGCTGGAGCATCGCGGCAGCGTTAACGTGCACTATTACCTGAAGGAGCAAGCATGAGTTCCGACCTGAAAGTGCTGAACCAGCATGTCAGCCAGCCGGTGCCGCTCGAGGAATCCGCGCAGAAAATGAAGCAGCTACTGCTGCGCGATATCCAGCGTTCTGCCTACGTTTATCGCGTTGATTGCGGCGGCTGCAACGGGTGTGAAATCGAAATTTTTGCCGCCATTACGCCGCTGTTTGACGCGGAACGCTTTGGCATCAAAGTGGTGGCTTCGCCGCGCCACGCGGATATTTTACTTTTTACCGGCGCGGTCACGCGCGCCATGCGCATGCCTGCCCTGCGCGCCTGGGAATCGGCACCGGATCATAAAATCGCCATCTCCTACGGCGCGTGCGGCGTCGGCGGCGGGATTTTTCACGATCTCTACTGCGTGTGGGGCGGCAGCGACACCATTGTGCCGATTGATGTCTGGATCCCCGGCTGCCCGCCGACGCCAGCGGCAACCATCCACGGTTTCGCGGTGGCGCTTGGCTTGCTGGAGCAAAAACTGCACGCCGTCGACCATCAACAAGCGGCAGATGAAATTGCCAGCGTACGCTGGCCGACACTGCCACTGGCATTGCGCGTGACGCTTGAACGGCTGGCGCGCCAGCTGGCGGGTTATCGCCAGGGACGCGAGATCACCGACCAGCTCTTCGCTTTATTAACCGCAGGCGATCCCGCGCAGGCTACGCTGCGGGTAAATAACTGGCTGCAACAGGCGGCGGACCCGCGTCTGACCTCCATCGTGCAGCAACTGATGAACGAGCTGGAGCGTGCCCATGTCTGAGCAGCAAGCGAAAGTGATGTTCTGGATGCTGCGGCAGAAGTTTGTCGATAACAGCGTCGAACTGGAAGAAAAAAGTCGCCAGGTGATGTACTACTCGCTGGCGATTGGTCATCACGTTGGGGTGATTGACTGCCTCAACGTGGCGCTCGAATGCCCGCTTGATGAGTATCAGCACTGGCTAACGTTAATCGACGACGCCGAAGCCAGGCGCAAAATGCAGGGGTTATTAACCTTTGGCGAAATTGTCATCGATGCCAGCCACGTGAATACGCTGGCACCGACGTGCGTGCAGTTATCAAAAACAGCCGAAGAACCCTGGCGGAGCCGGAGCCGCCAGTTGCTGCAACATTTACAGGATATGGCGCATGAACCGGCGATCTATCTGATGGTGCGGCTGTTGCGCTGAATGATTCATCACATAAATGTCACCCCAGTGATTTATACGTGAAGCTTGTAACACTACAAAAATAAGGGGTAATGTACTATTTACGCTCACTATTAAGGGCGACGTATCCATGATCTTACGGCAGTTGCTGGAACAGAATACTCACACTTCGTTACTCCGGGCGTTTATCCCTTTACCGCCGCCTTTCAGCCCCGTCCAGTTTATCGAATTACGCTTAAATAACGCCCACTTCTGGCGCTGCTTTGATGATGGCAGCGTCGAAACCAGCGAGCGTGAATACGGCGGAAAAGTCAGCGACAGTTCGCTGCACCTTATTCTGCTGGCGCAAAGTGAGGCGCTGGAGTTGCGTTTTGCCCGTACCGATAACGGCCAGTTCACGGAGCAGGACAACACGATGTTTAGCTGGCTGGCGCGGCTGGCAAGCCAGGCGCTGGAAACGCAACTTTCTCAGGTGGCGTTGAGCGAGTCGATCGAAACGCTGCGTGAAGAGCGCGACCATGATCGGGTGCTGGTGGACATTACCAACTCGGTGCTTTCGCATCTGGATCTTGACGATCTGATCGCCGATGTTTCGCAGGAAATTCACCGCTTTTTCGGTATCGATAATGTCCGCGTGGTTCTGCGCGACACGCTGCACTCCCGCCAGCTTATTTGCCATGCCACCCACTTTCCCAGCTGCCCGCCGGAAACCGAGCGCTTTGCGTTGCGCAGTGATAGCCCGGTGGTGCTGGCGGCGCTCAATGAAAATCAGGGCGCGCTGCTGCACCAGGCGCAGGATGCCGGGTTATGGCAGCGCGATCCGGTATTGCAACAGCTATTGATGCAGGGGTTAAACGTGGTGTTTATTTTGCCACTGACCTTCAGCCACCACGCGCCTGGCGTGCTGTTGCTGGCGCACCGGGACGCCTCGATTTTCAGTGAGCAAAACTGTCGATTATTGCAGCAAATTGCCGACAGAATTGGCATTGCCGTCGATAATGCCGACGCCTACCGGCAGGTGATCCATTTAAAAGAGAATCTGAACAGCGAAAACCGCAAACTGAACGAGCAAATCGCCTCCAGCCAGAGTTTGGGCGACATCATTTACCAGAGCGATGCCATGCGCGACGTGCTTCAGCAGGTCAATATTGTGGCACTGAGCGACAGTACGGTGCTGATCCTCGGTGAAACCGGCACCGGCAAGGAGATCATCGCCCGCGCGCTGCACCAGATGAGCCCGCGCAAAGACAAACCGCTGGTGAAAATCAACTGTGCCGCCATTCCCGCCAGCCTGCTGGAAAGCGAGCTGTTTGGTCACGATAAAGGCGCTTTCACCGGGGCGATTAACGCCCATCGCGGGCGCTTTGAGATGGCTGATGAAGGCACACTGTTCCTCGATGAAATCGGCGATATGCCGCTTGAGCTGCAACCGAAGCTGTTGCGGGTATTGCAGGAGCGCGAGATCGAACGCATCGGCGGTACGAAAACCATTCCGGTTAACGTGCGGGTGATTGCCGCCACCAACCGCGACCTGCGCCAGATGGTGATTGATCGCGAATTCCGTAACGATCTGTTTTACCGCCTGAATGTGTTTCCGCTGGTGCTGCCGCCGCTACGCGAGCGGCCGGACGATATTCCGCTGCTGGCACGTTATTTCACACAAAAACTGGCGCGCCGCCTTAATCGCACCATTGATACCATTCCCGCCGATACCATCCAGCAACTGATGCGCTATGAGTGGCCCGGCAACGTGCGCGAGCTGGAAAACGTCATTGAACGCGCGGTATTGCTGGCGCGCGACAACACGTTAAACCTGCATCTGCACGCCCAGCCGGTCAGCATGGTGCAGCCGGTTAGCCACGATCCCTTCCCCTTCACGCTGCCCAAAGTGGCGGAGATGATGCGCCCGGAGCCGCCGGAAAATGACGAAGCGGAACGCCAGCAAATTATTCAGGTGCTGCGCGAAACCAACGGCATTGTCGCCGGGCCGCGCGGCGCGGCCGCCAAACTCGGCATGAAACGCACCACGCTGTTATCGCGAATGCAGCGTCTCGGTATCGCCGTGCGCGAAGTGCTGTAACCCCCTTCGGGTTCTGTGAACCCGCTAACGCTCTCTGGTTTGTCGCTGGTATGCGCTATGCATAAGACGGCGGGTGTCTACTATGCATTGAATCAGGAGAATCAAATGGATACCGGCAACGCGTTTGACCTGCGACTTCCTGCGGAAATGGCAAAAGTCGCCGAGCAGTCTGGATTGTATAAAGTCAGCAAACGAAAAGAGCTGTCGTTCTTCCTCGCGATTACTGCGGGCGTGTTTATCTCAATTGCGTTTGTGTTTTACATCACCGTTACCGCCGGGCCTGCGCCTGCGACCGCGCTGGCGAAGCTGGCGGGCGGCGTCTGTTTTTCCCTCGGGCTGATTCTGGTGGTGGTCTGCGGGGCGGATCTCTTTACCTCAACTGTGCTGACGGTGATGGCGAAAGCCAGCGGGTTGATTAGCTGGCGGCAACTGTTTACCAACTGGGTGATCGTCTATTTCGGCAACCTCGTTGGGGCACTGTTTTTTGTGGCGTTGATTTGGTTTGGCGGCCAGGCCATGAACAGCAACGGCTTGTGGGGGCTGAATGTGTTGCAAACCGCTGACCATAAAATGCACCACACCTTTATCGAAGCGGTGTGCCTGGGCACGCTGTGCAATTTAATGGTCTGTCTGGCGGTGTGGATGAGTTATTCCGGCCATACGTTGACGGATAAAATCATGGCGATGTTGCTGCCAATCGGCATGTTTGTCGCCAGCGGTTTCGAGCACAGTATCGCCAACATGTTTTTGCTGCCGCTGGCGGTGATCATTCGTGACTTTTCACCACAGAGTTTCTGGACCGCGGTACACAGCTCACCAGATAACTTCCCGGCGCTGACCATCAATAACGTGATTACCGATAACCTGCTGCCAGTGACGATTGGCAATATTATCGGCGGCGGCGTGCTGGTGGGGGTGACGTACTGGATTATCTATCTGCGTCATCAGAACGACACGCATTGAGGAGAATGCCGGGCGGCAAGCTGTCTGCCGCCCGGCAAGATTACTCTTCTGACACCGGCGGCGAATCCGGCCAGGCGTGGATCACCGCCTGAATCAACGTCGCCAGCGGAATAGCGAAAAAGACACCCCAGAAGCCCCACAGCCCGCCGAAGATAATCACCGATAAAATGATCACCAGCGGGTGCAGGTTAACCGCTTCGGAGAACAGCACCGGCACCAGCAGGTTGCCATCCAGCCCCTGAATAATCAGATAAACGGCAAAGCAGCTCCAGAACTCAGTGCCAAGACCGAACTGGAACAGCGCCACGCCGACCACCGGAATGGTGACGACAAACGCGCCGATATAGGGGATCAGCACCGAGAAGCCGACCAGCACCGCCAGCAGCAGGGAGTAGTTGAGACCAAACAGGATAAAACCGATCCAGGTGGCGACGCCGACGACAATCATCTCCAGCACTTTGCCACGGATGTAGTTGGTGATTTGCTGGTTCATCTCTTTCCACACCTGGCCTGCCAGCCCACGGTTGCGCGGCAGCACGCGGCGCACGGCGTTGAGCATCTGCTCTTTATCTTTTACCAGGAAGAAAACCATCAGCGGCACCAGCACCAGATAGACCGCCAGCGTCAGCAGCCCGACCAGCGAGGCGAGCGAATATTTCACCACGGAATCGCCCATTGTCAGCATGCGGGAGCGCATGTTTTCCGCCATCGCATCGATGATCCCCGCATCCATTAACGCCGGGTAACGGCGCGGTAAGGTGGCGGCAAAATCAGAGAGCTTGCTTAACATGCCGGGCATATCACGGATCAGGTAAATCCCCTGCTGCCAGGCAACCGGCATCACCACAAACGCCATCACCAGCAGGATGCCGACAAACAGCACCAGAACTATTGTGGCAGCCCAGGTACGCGAACAGCCGATACGTTGCAGACGTGCGGTAGGCCACTCAAGCAGGTAAGCGATCACCAGCGCTACCAGCAGCGGCGCAAGAAGGCCGCTGAAGAAGAAGAGAATACAGAACCCCGCGAGCAGAATGACCAGCAGCGCAATCGCCTCCGGATCGCTGAAGCGGCGGCGATACCACTGCATTAACATTTCGAGCATAACGTTCCTTTATGAACCTCTTGAGCGGGGGTAAGGAGTGGAATTGTATCGAAATGTCACAAAAAAGACTTCGCTTTTCGTATCCTTTGCGGGAAACATAGCAATCCACTGAATACAATGTTTTTCATCCCTAAAGGCGGCTACACTCGAAGGCCGGTGAGCCGGAACGACGCCGCCGAAAGCAGGTCAACAGTGTGTCACCCCAAATACAGGAAAGAGGTTATGTTCAGGCAGTTGAAACGAACGCTGGTCGCAACCCTGATTGCTGCACTCAGTGCAGGTAGCGTTGCCCCGGCATGGGCTGATTCGATAGACAGCACGTTGCCGGATATGGGCACCTCGGCGGGAAGCACGCTCTCCATTGGTCAGGAGATGCAGATGGGCGACTATTACGTTCGCCAGCTTCGCGGCAGCGCGCCACTGATTAATGATCCGCTGCTGGTGCAGTACATTAATTCCCTCGGTATGCGTCTGGTGGCGCACGCGGATTCGGTCAAAACCCCTTTCCACTTCTATCTCGTCAATAACGACGAGATCAACGCCTTCGCCTTTTTTGGTGGCAATGTGGTGCTGCACTCCGCGCTGTTCCGTTATACGGATAACGAGAGCCAACTGGCCTCGGTGATGGCGCACGAAATCTCCCACGTCACCCAGCGCCACCTGGCGCGCGCGATGGAAGACCAAAAACGCAACGCGCCGCTGACCTGGGCGGGCGTACTGGGTTCCATTTTGCTGGCGATGGCTAACCCGCAAGCCGGGATGGGCGCGCTCACCGGCACGCTGGCCGGAACACAGCAAGGGCTTATCAGTTTTACCCAGCAGAACGAACAGGAAGCGGACCGCATCGGTATTCAGGTGCTGCAACGCGCCGGGTTTGATCCGCAAGCGATGCCGACCTTCCTCGAAAAACTGCTGGATCAGTCGCGCTACTCCACGCGCCCGCCGGAAATTTTGCTGACGCACCCGTTGCCGGAAAGCCGCTTGTCGGATGCGCGCAACCGCGCCAACCAGATGCGTCCGGTGGTGGTGCAATCATCCGAAGAGTTCTACATGGCGAAAGCCAGAACGCTGGGCATGTACAACTCCGGGCGTAACCAGCTCACCAGTGACCTGCTGGATGGCTGGTCGAAAGGCAACGTGCGTGAACAACGCGCGGCGCAATATGGTCGGGCGTTACAGGCAATGGAAGCGAAAAATTACGCCGAGGCGGCAAAAATCTTGCAGCCGCTGCTGAACGCCAGCCCGAACAATGCCTGGTATATCGACCTGGCGACCGATATCGATTTAGGGCAGAACAAAAGCGCGGACGCCATTAAACGCCTCAATGCCGCCAGCGAACTGAAAACTAACCCGGTGCTGCAACTCAACCTGGCGAACGCTTACCTGGAAGGTGGTCAGCCCGCGGAAGCCGCGCGCATTCTTAACCGTTACACCTTTACGAATAAAGAGGATGTCAACGGCTGGGATTTACTGGCGCAGGCCGAAGCGGCACTGAATAACCGCGATCAGGAACTGGCCGCGCGTGCCGAAGGGTTAGCGCTGGTAGGCAAGCTGGATCAGGCGATCACCTTGCTAAGCAGCGCCAGTTCGCAGGTGAAACTCGGCAGCCTGCAACAGGCGCGTTACGATGCGCGAATTGACCAGCTACGCGAGTTGCAGCAACGGTTCAAGCCGTACCAGAAAATGTAATAAGGAGAAGAGATGTCAGAGACGGTGAAGATTTACCATAACCCACGCTGCTCAAAGAGCCGCGAAACGCTGGCGCTGCTGAAGGAAAACGGCGTTGAGCCAGAAGTGGTGCTCTACCTCGAGACGCCGCCGGATGCGGCGACGGTGCAAAAACTGCTGAAAATGCTCGGTATGTCCAGCGCGCGCGAACTGATGCGTAGCAAAGAAGATCTCTATAAAGAATTACAGCTTAGCGATAGCGCACTGACGGAAGCGCAACTGGTGCAGGCGCTGGTGGATAACCCGAAACTGCTTGAACGCCCGATTGTCGTTAGCCACGGCAAAGCGCGAATCGGTCGCCCGCCGGAGCAGGTGCTGGAGATTTTGTAGCATTAAAAAACCCTCGCCGCGTGGCGAGGGTTCAGAGTTTGAGGATCTCTTTGACGAACGGAATGGTCAGCTTGCGCTGGGCGGTGATCGACGCGCGATCCAGCTCATCCAGCGTATCGAACAGCGTGCGCATTTCTCTGTCCAGCCGCTTTAACAAAAACCGCCCCACGTCTTCCGGCAGTTCAAACCCGCGGATCCGAGCCCGCAGTTGTAAGGCTTGTAATTTGTCTTCGTCGGAGAGCGGTTGCAGCTTGTAGATTTGCCCCCAGTCCAGCCTTGAGGCCAGATCCGGCAACCCCAGATTGAGCTGGCGCGGCGGTCTGTCGCCGGTTATCAGCAAGCGGGTTTTGCCCTGTTCCAGAATGCGATTGTAGAGGTTGAAAATCGCCATCTCCCACGGCTCGTCACCGGCCACGCATTCGATATTGTCGATACACACCAGCGAGAGTTGCTCCATCCCATCCAGCACTTCCGGTACAAACCAGGTGCGCTTATCGAGCGGCACATAGCCTACGGCATCGCCGCGCTGGGAGAGTTCGGCACACGCGGCATGCAGCAAATGGCTGCGGCCCGCGCCTTCACGTGACCAGAAATAGATGTATCCGCTGTGCGCCTGGCGCAGAACGTTTTGCAGTGCCGCCAGTAAAGAGGGGTTATCACCCGGCCAGAAACTCGCAAAGGTTTCATCATCGGGTAAGTACAATGGCAGGGAGAGCTGTGCCGGCGTGTTCAGAGGTACCTCAACAAGGCTTACAAAAAACGCAGTGAGTCTATCACAAAATGTTGCAAGGTTTGAACCGGGCGCGAGGCCCGGTTCAATTCTGCACGATGTTTACGACTTCGCGACATCATCTTCTGGCGCGTCCAGCACCACTTCTTCCGGGCGCAGTACGCTAATCAGTTTAAAGATCAGGCTCAGACCCACACCGACGATCGTCGCCAGCGCCATGCCTTTCAATTCAGCCGCGCCAATGTGCACTTTCGCGCCGCTAACGCCGATGATCAGGATAACGGAGGTGAGGATCAGGTTTTGCGCTTTGCTGTAATCCACTTTCGATTCGATCAGCACGCGGATACCGGAAGCGCCGATTACCCCATACAGCAGCAGAGAAACACCGCCCATTACCGGCACCGGGATAATCTGGATAGCCGCCGCCAGTTTACCGACGCAGGAGAGCAGAATGGCGAAAATCGCCGCGCCGCCAATCACCCAGGTGCTGTAGACGCGGGTAATCGCCATCACGCCGATGTTCTCACCGTAGGTGGTGTTCGGCGTAGAGCCGAAGAAACCGGAGATGATGGTTGAAAGGCCGTTGGCGAACATGGAGCGGTGCAAACCCGGATCGCGGATCAGATCTTTTTTGACGATATTCGCCGTCACCACCAGGTGACCGACGTGCTCGGCAATCACCACCAGCGCCGCAGGCAGAATGGTGAAAATGGCAAACCACTCAAAACGCGGCGTGTAAAACGTTGGCAGCGCGAACCAGTGCGCCTGAGCAATCGGCGTGGTATCGACAACGCCCATCGCGAAGGAGAGCGCATAACCCGCCAGCACGCCAATCAGGATCGGGATAATCGCCAGAAAGCCGCGGAACAGCACCGAGCCAAACACCGTCACGCCCAGCGTCACTAGCGAGATAATCACGGTTTTGGAATCCGCAGACTGCCCTTCCGCAGGCAGCAGACCGGCCATGTTCGCCGCCACACCCGCCAGTTCCAGACCGATGACGGCAACGATTGCGCCCATCGCCGCAGGCGGGAACATCACATCCAGCCAGCCGGTGCCCGCTTTTTTCACAATGAACGAGACGATGCAGAACAGCACGCCGCACATAATGAACCCGCCGAGCGCCACTTCGTAGCCCAGCGGCAGCAACAGTAGTACCGGGGAGATAAACGCAAAGCTGGAGCCTAAATAGGCCGGAATTTTCCCTTTACAGATAAAGATATACAGCAGCGTTCCGACACCATTGAACAGCAGCACGGTGGCCGGGTTAATGTGGAACAGGATTGGCACCAGCACGGTTGCGCCGAACATGGCGAACAGATGCTGTAAACTAAGCGGGATCGTCTGCAAAAGCGGCGGTCTTTCACTTACCCCGATAGCACGGCGCGTCATAGTGTTTTCCTCTGAGTGTTGTTGTTGTCCACCCGTCCAAAACGGCGGGCAGTGTTATGAATTCCAAAAAAAAGCCGACTATCAAAGTCGGCTTTCGATTTCTTATCAGTTACTTCGTACCAAAGATTTTGTCGCCGGCGTCGCCGAGGCCCGGAATAATGTATCCGTGCTCATTCAGCCCCTGGTCAATCGACGCGGTGTACAGCTCAACATCCGGGTGCGCTTTTTCCAGCGCCGCCAGCCCTTCCGGCGCGGCAACCAGCACCAGCACTTTAATACTGTGGCAACCGGCATTTTTCAGCAGGTCGATGGTAGCGATCATCGAACCACCGGTCGCCAGCATCGGGTCAACAACCAGCGCCATGCGCTCGTCGATGTTCGATACCAGTTTCTGGAAGTACGGTACCGGCTCCAGCGTCTCTTCATTACGGTAGATACCCACTACGCTGATGCGCGCGCTCGGTACGTGCTCCAGCACGCCTTCCATCATGCCCAGACCTGCGCGCAGGATCGGCACGACGGTGATTTTCTTACCTTTAATTTGATCAACCTGTACCGGGCCATTCCAGCCTTCGATGGTCACTTTTTCCGTTTCCAGATCGGCCGTTGCTTCATAGGTCAGCAGGCTGCCCACTTCTGAGGCGAGTTCACGAAAGCGTTTGGTGCTGATGTCGTTCTCTCGCATCAGGCCCAGCTTGTGTTTGACGAGTGGGTGTTTTACTTCCACGACCTTCATACTCTTCTCCTTTCCCCTGACAGGTGGCAGCCACAAAAAAAATCGCCGGATTATACCGCTTTTTCTCCGTTGCGCTACAGGAAGGCGCTTGATCGCGATCAATCAGACTGGAAAAGAGTATATCGCAAGAATCCGCCGCGCCCTTAAATAATGGACTCGCAAACGTTTGCCTTGGCTGTTAGAATTGCGCCGAATTTTATTTCTACCGCAAGTAAACGCGTGGGGACCCAAGCAGTGACCGATAAAACCTCTCTCAGCTATAAAGATGCCGGTGTTGATATCGACGCGGGCAATGCTCTGGTTGACCGAATCAAAGGCGTGGTGAAGAAAACCCGTCGCCCGGAAGTGATGGGCGGTTTGGGCGGCTTCGGTGCGCTGTGCGCGCTGCCGCAAAAATATCGTGAGCCAGTACTGGTTTCCGGCACTGACGGCGTGGGCACAAAACTGCGTCTGGCAATGGATCTGAAACGTCACGACACCATCGGTATCGATCTGGTGGCAATGTGCGTTAACGATCTGGTGGTACAGGGCGCTGAGCCGCTGTTCTTCCTCGACTATTACGCCACCGGCAAGCTGGATGTTGATACTGCCGCCAGCGTGATCAACGGCATCGCCGAAGGCTGCCTGCAATCTGGCTGTGCGCTGGTTGGCGGCGAAACGGCGGAAATGCCGGGCATGTACCACGGTGAAGATTACGATGTCGCCGGTTTCTGCGTCGGTGTGGTAGAAAAATCAGAAATCATCGACGGCTCGAAAGTGGCTGACGGCGATGTGCTGGTCGCACTGGCTTCGAGCGGCCCGCACTCCAATGGCTATTCGCTGGTGCGTAAAGTGCTCGAAGTGAGCGGTGCCGATCCGCTGGCTACGCAACTGGAAGGCAAACCGCTGGCCGATCACCTGCTGGAACCGACCCGCATTTATGTGAAGTCCGTGCTGGAGCTGATTGAAAATGTCGATGTCCACGCTATCGCCCACCTGACCGGCGGCGGTTTCTGGGAAAACATTCCGCGCGTACTGCCGGATAACACCCAGGCGGTAATCAATGAGTCCTCCTGGCAGTGGCCGGCCGTGTTTAACTGGCTGCAAAACGCCGGCAACGTGAGCCGCCACGAAATGTACCGCACCTTTAACTGCGGCGTTGGTATGGTGATTGCGCTGCCTGCGGCTGAAGCCGATAAAGCCATCACTCTGCTGAATGCGAAAGGTGAAAAGGCGTGGAAAATCGGTATCATCAAAGCATCCGATTCCAGTGAGCGTGTGGTTATTGAATGAAAAACATCGTGGTGCTGATTTCCGGTAACGGAAGCAATTTGCAGGCAATTATCGACGCCTGCAAACAGAAGAAAATCAACGGCACCCTGCGGGCAGTATTCAGTAATAAGGCCGACGCGTTCGGCCTTGAACGTGCGCGGGAAGCCAATATTCCCGCCCATGCACTGAGCGCAGATCAGTTCGCCAGCCGCGATGCGTTTGACCGCGAGCTGATGCAGGAAATCGACGCCTTCGCCCCGGATGTGGTGGTGCTGGCGGGTTATATGCGTATCCTCAGCCCGGCGTTTGTCGCGCATTACGCCGGACGTCTGCTGAATATCCACCCTTCCCTGTTGCCAAAATATCCCGGTCTTCACACGCACCGCCAGGTGCTGGAAAACGGTGATGAAGAACATGGTACCAGCGTGCATTTTGTTACCGATGAGCTGGACGGTGGCCCGGTGATTTTGCAAGCCAAAGTGCCAGTGTTCGAAGGTGATACGGAAGAAGAGATCACCGAACGTGTGCAGTCACAGGAACATGCGATTTACCCGCTGGTGGTCAGTTGGTTTGTTGATGGCCGCCTGAAAATGGACAGCAACAGCGCGTGGCTGGATGGTGTGCGCCTACCGCCTGAAGGCTATGCGGCCGACGAATAATTACTGCAATTTATCGCTTTTCACCCTGCCCGCCGCGGCAGGTTTTCTTTCCTCTTCCCCTGCTAAAAGAAAAAGTTACTTTATTTCCATCACTTTAGATGCGAAAAACGGATTACTGTCATACTTTTTTGGCACAGTTGGACATCTGACGGCAAAGCTCGCCATAATAAGTTGTGTCATACGAAGGGACGCCAGCAACGTTCACCTGTCAGTCAGGGCACCGCGAGAGCGAGAAGGATTTGCCGTGTCCCGAGCAAGAACCGGAGTGTAAACAGGAATGGGTCAGGAAAAGTTATATCTCGAAAAAGAACTAAGCTGGTTGTGCTTCAATGAACGTGTTCTCCAGGAAGCCGCCGACAAAAGTAACCCGCTTATCGAACGCATGCGTTTTTTGGGGATCTATTCCAACAACCTCGACGAATTTTATAAAGTCCGTTTTGCTGAACTGAAACGCCGCTTAATCATTAGCGAAGAGCAAGGCGTTACCACGAATTCCCGCCATCTGCTGGGCAAGATCCAGTCTCGCGTACTGAAAGCCGATCAGGAGTTCGACAGTCTGTACAACGACCTGCTGCTGGAGATGGCGCGTAATCAAATTTTCCTGATTAACGAACGTCAGCTTTCGCAAAACCAGCAGAGCTGGCTGCGCAATTACTTCAAACAATATTTGCGCCAGCACATTACCCCGACGCTGATTAACCGCGAAACCAACCTGGTACGCTTCTTAAAAGATGATTACACCTACCTGGCGGTAGAGATTATTCGCGGCGACGAAATCCGCTACGCGCTGCTGGAGATCCCGTCAGATAAAGTGCCGCGCTTTGTTAACCTGCCGCCGGAAACGCCGCGCCGTCGCAAGCCGATGATCCTGCTGGATAACATTCTGCGTTACTGCCTGGATGATATCTTTAAAGGCTTCTTCGATTATGACGCGCTGAACGCCTACTCGATGAAAATGACCCGTGACGCCGAATATGACCTGGTGCACGAAATGGAGTCGAGCCTGATGGAGCTGATGTCCTCCAGCCTGAAACAGCGTCTGACCGCCGAGCCGGTACGATTTGTTTATCAGCGCGATATGCCCGATGCCATGGTCGAGATGCTGCGTGAAAAGCTGACTATCTCCCGTTATGACTCCATTATTCCCGGCGGGCGTTATCACAACTTCAAAGACTTTATTGGTTTTCCGAATGTCGGCAAAGCCAACCTCGTCAACAAACCGATGCCGCGTCTGCGCCACATTGGGTTTGATAAGTTCCGCAACGGTTTTGACGCCATTCGCGAACGCGATGTGCTGCTCTATTATCCGTACCACACCTTTGAACACGTGCTGGAGCTGCTGCGCCAGGCGTCGTTCGACCCGAGCGTGCTGGCGATCAAAATCAACATTTACCGCGTGGCGAAAGATTCGCGCATTATCGATTCGATGATCCACGCCGCGCATAACGGTAAAAAAGTCACCGTGGTGGTGGAGTTGCAGGCGCGTTTCGACGAGGAAGCCAACATCCATTGGGCGAAGCGGCTGACGGAAGCGGGCGTGCAGGTGATCTTCTCGGCGCCGGGCTTAAAAATTCACGCCAAACTGTTCCTCATTTCCCGTATGGAAGGGGAAGAGATCGTGCGCTATGCGCACATCGGTACCGGCAACTTTAACGAAAAAACCGCGCGGCTTTATACGGACTATTCACTGATCACGGCCGATGCGCGCATCACCAATGAGGTGCGCCGGGTATTCAACTTTATTGAAAACCCCTACCGTCCGGTGAGCTTCGATTATTTGCTGGTGTCGCCGCAGAACTCGCGCCGCCTGTTGTACGATATGATCGACACGGAGATTGCTAACGCGCAGGAAGGTAAACCTTCCGGCATTACGCTGAAGCTGAATAACCTTGTCGATAAAGGGCTGGTGGACAGGCTGTATACCGCCTCCAGTTCCGGCGTGCCGGTGAACCTGCTGGTGCGCGGCATGTGTTCACTTATTCCGCAACTGGAAGGCATCAGCGAAAATATTCGTGTCACCAGTATCGTTGATCGTTATCTTGAGCACGATCGCATCTATATTTTTGAGAACGGCGGCGATAAACGCGTTTATCTCTCCTCCGCAGACTGGATGACACGTAACATCGATTACCGTATCGAAGTGGCCGCACCGCTGCTCGATCCGCGCCTTAAACAGCGCGTTCTGGATATCATTGATTTGCTTTTAAGTGATACCGTGAAAGCCAGGTACATCGATAAAGAACTGAGTAATCGCTATGTGCCGCGCGGCAACCGTCGTAAAGTGCGCGCACAACTGGCGATTTACGACTACATCAAATCACTCGAACAGCCCGACTAACCTATGCCGATACAAGAAAAGACGCCACGACCGGAGGAATTTGCCGCGGTCGATCTGGGTTCAAACAGTTTCCATATGGTCATTGCGCGTGTGGTCGACGGTGCAATGCAGATCATCGGCCGCCTGAAACAGCGCGTGCACCTGGCTGATGGTCTGGACAGCAATAACATGCTGAGCGAAGAGGCAATGGAGCGCGGGCTGGCTTGCCTGTCGCTGTTCGCCGAACGCTTGCAGGGCTTTGATCCAGCAAGCGTGTGCATTGTCGGTACGCACACGTTGCGCCAGGCACTGAACGCCACCGAATTTCTTAAACGCGCGGAAAAGGTTATCCCCTACCCGATTGAAATCATTCCGGGCAATGAAGAAGCACGCCTGATTTTTATGGGCGTGGAACATACACAGCCGGAAAAAGGCCGCAAGCTGGTAATCGATATCGGCGGCGGTTCTACCGAATTGGTGATCGGTGAAGATTTCGAGCCGAAGCTGGTGGAAAGCCGACGTATGGGCTGCGTGAGCTTTGCGCAGATGTACTTTATGGGCGGCACGATTAACGGCGAAAACTTCCGCCGCGCGCGCATGGCGGCAACACAAAAGCTGGAGTCGCTGGCGTGGCAGTTCCGCATTCAGGGCTGGAATGTCGCACTTGGCGCATCCGGTAGCATTAAAGCCGCCCACGAAGTGCTGATCGCCTCCGGCGAGAAAGATGGCTTTATCACCCCGGAACGGCTGGAGAAGCTGGTCGCCGAAGTGCTGAAGTACAAAAGTTTCAGCGAACTGAGCCTGCCAGGCCTTTCCGAAGAGCGTAAAGCGGTGTTTGTGCCGGGGCTGGCTATTCTTTGCGGCGTGTTCGATGCGCTGGCGATCCGCGAGCTGCGCCTTTCCGACGGCGCACTGCGTGAAGGCGTGCTGTATGAGATGGAAGGTCGTTTCCGCCACCAGGATATTCGCAGCCGCACCGCGCAGAGCCTCGCCAGCCAGTACAATATCGACCGCGAGCAGGCGCGTCGCGTGCTGGAAACCACCACCCAGATTTACGATCAGTGGCTGGAGCAAAACCCGAAGCTCGCTAACCCGCAACTGGCGGCGTTGCTGAAATGGGCAGCGATGCTGCACGAAGTAGGGCTTAATATTAACCACAGCGGGATGCACCGCCATTCGGCGTACATTCTGCAAAACAGCGATCTGCCCGGTTTTAATCAGGAGCAACAGCTGATGATGGCGACGCTGGTGCGCTGCCACCGTAAGGCTATCAAGCTTGATGATTTGCCGCGCTTTACGCTGTTTAAAAAGAAGCAGTATTTGCCGCTGGTGCAAATCTTACGGCTTGGCGTGCTGCTGAATAACCAGCGCCAGGCGACCACCACGCCGCCGACACTGCGCCTGACTACCGATGCTAATCACTGGACGCTCAGCTTCCCGTACGACTGGTTCAGCCAGAACGCGCTGGTGTTGCTGGATCTGGAAAAAGAGCAGGAATACTGGGAAGCCGTGACCGGCTGGCGACTGAAAATCGAAGAAGAGCACTCTCCGGAAGTGGCGGCCTGAGCCGCCCGTTCGCTACTCGTTAACCAGCGTCTCCAGCGGCGCTGGCTTACCAATCAGATACCCCTGTAAATAGTCGATACCCAGCGCGATTGCCGCGCTGCGTATCTCTTCGCTTTCCACATACTCTGCCACCACCAGCATTTTTTTCATCCGTGCCAGATGGCAAATCGACGCCACAATCTGATAATCCAGGCTGTTCGAGACAATATTGCGGATAAAACTGCCATCGATTTTCAGGATGTCGGCATTAACGGTTTTCAGCCGCGCATAGCTGGCATAACCGGTGCCAAAATCATCGATCGCCACCCGGCACCCCATCTGTTGCAGTTGCCCCAGCGTCTGGTTGGCCTGCTGGAGATTGGTCATTGAGTTGCTTTCGGTGATCTCGAAGATCAACTGCCAGGCTTCGATGCGGTATTTGCGCAATAAACGCCGGACTTCCTGGGCAAACTGCGTGCGGCAAATTGAGGCCGGAGAGAGGTTAATGGAAAAACGCTGGGCGGGGAGTTTTTCGCGGTTTTGCGCCATAAACATCAACACATGTTCGATCACCCATAAATCGATGCGCGACGACAAGCCGAACTCATACGCGACAGGCAAAAACGCATCCGGGCTGATGTTTTCGCCGTTCTCTTCCCGCATGCGCAGCAGGATCTCGTAATAATCATCGCCGCGCACGCCATGAATTAACTGAGCCATCAGGATAAAGTGATTTTTTTCCAGCGCCAGTTGCAGGCGATTCATCATATCCACTTTGCTTTTCAGGCTGCGTTGCAGATTCGCCGCGCCCCGGTTTTGCAAATTTTCCGGGTGGTTGGTCGCCAGCGACAAATCAGCGATGGTGCTCATTTCACCGAGTAGTAAATAGAGGTGCTTCACCGGTGAACGCACGTAGCAGTAACTTAACCCCACCTGCGGCTGCAGCGGCATATCATCCCAGATAAAGCGGAACTGCTTGATGCGCGCGTCCAGTTCCTCAATGCGTGTCTGGTGCGACTGGGCATTCAGGCGGATCGCCAGATCGTGCCCGGAAAGTTGATACACGTTCTCTTCCGCCGACAGCAGCGGCCTGAGCCAATCCGCCATGCGCTGTTTATACTGAATGCGCAGCAGCACGCCATAGTTACGCCCCAGCAGTTCCAGCTCCGGCACGCGCAGAAAACAGAGCACCGACCACGGCGTATCCGCCATAGCCCGGCTCAACGCACGAAGATTGGGCATATTGGCAACCGGATCGATAAACGCCAGACGGCGGGCGCGATCATGCACCAGTCTCTGACGCGTCGCCATCATCGCCATGGCGAGAATGATGAAGGAAAAGACCAGGTAACTTGATGAGGCGATCGCCAGTTGCACGTCGTAAGCGGGAAACCACGGCAAATAACGGTAAAAAAAGTGAATAGAGATGACCAGCAGCGGTGTCCAGACCAGCGACATAAAACGATAGCCGTAGCGCATTGATCCCCACAGCATCACCGGTAACAGAAGTGAAAGCGTGTAGTTGGTGCTGAAAATGGAACTGTTTTTATTCAGCGGCATCAGTAACAGCAGCAAAATGCCAATCACCACCGCGAACCAGACCCCGATCTCAATGCGCGTAACTTTACGATCAAACTCGTGACGCATTTGCGATAACCACGACATCGCGTAACGCGGATGGCGAATAACGCGGATCAACAAATAGCTAAACGGCACGCCGGTCATCGTCCCGACCAGTAATGCCTGGTAATTGATGAGCATCGGCACATTCCACGCCAGCGCGCCGCCGTCGCTTATTGCCCGATCGTAAAGATTCAGCCAGACGCCCAGCTCAAGAATAATCAGATAAATCGACGCCGGGCAGAGCACCTGCCAGAAAATACGCTGCGAAACCAGCAATGCCGTGCCATAAGCCACCCGGTGGCGGCGAGTGACAAAAATACGGTATCCCGCCCAGCTAAGTATTACAGGCAGCAGCAAATGCACGCCTTTACTGACCATTTCCAGCGGCGGTGCGGGCCAATAATGGCAAATCAGCGCCAGCACAATGCCCGGCAGCGCCGCCCAGCCATAAAACATCATCAGGGCGATCAGCAACGCCATCGGCAGATAATAGAGAATGACCGTCTGACCAGAAACGGTAGTAAATGTATTAGCGAGGCTAAACAGTGGATACAAAATAACAGGCGTGATGAGCGGCAAAGCCCACCACTGATCTTTCAGGCGATGATATTTTTGAATAAGTGTCATAGATGCTCGGTTACCCAACCCAGATCCTGGCGGGTGTTTCAGGCAGGTATCCGACCCGACTGTGCTGTACAACGGTGAAGTGCCAGTTTGTTAACAAACAGAAATTCTAATTCCGGACAATATCTGTTAATTGATTTGCATCAAAAAAAGCGCGCCAGCCAGCTTTAATTACCGGCTTAATGCGCATTATCGTCCATTTTTCATTGCTCACGTAAATATTTAATTTATCTTATATAATCCATGGTGATAATTTAATCATTGTGATTTTGCGCCAGGCTTAATTGACCTGACAAAAAGAGTGTGCATTAATGTCGCTGTCGCCCGTAAATCGGGTATTCCTAAAGGAAACATTGTGAGTCAGGCAACCAGTATGCGAAAACGACATCGATTTGACAGTCGCATGACCCGTATCGTACTTCTTATCAGCTTTATCTTTTTCTTCGGCCGCTTCGTCTATTCCTCTATTGGCGCCTGGTACCACCATCAGGACAAAAGCCAGTCGCAACAAATCAGTCAGACTATCGACCCCACCGCACGACGCTAAAGTTTATCCGATTTTGCTTACACGCTTTACCGCGTGGGTTTGCGCTCGTCTGTGCAACGGTATTCGCCCCATTGCACAAACGCGTTGCTTATCTGTCGAGGTTTAACCAGCGCTCTTCCAGCCGCGCCAGCGCCGTGTAGGCTTCGCCAAGCCCAACCGCCAGTTTGAATCCTTCCGGCCAGTGACCGGTGGCGGAAATACCTTCACTTTCAAGCCGCAGAACAAACTGCAAACGCCCATAATCCGACACGCATTCCGCCATGATCTTCGCGATTTGCGCACGTTTAATGACTGAGCCAAAGGCCAATTTCCGCAGCCTCCGCAGATCTTTAATCCCCCCGCGCACAGCTTGAATAAAGGTGAACATCACGTATGCCGCCATCAATGCAATCAGCACAGAGAAGGTCGCCTTAAAGACCGGCTCCGCCATCGGATAGCGGGAGATATAATGGATGAGGCTGAAAATAATTCCTACCCCCGCAGCGGATGCCGCAAGAACCGACAGCGCCGCCAGCCATTTTTTGGGGTTCAGCAAATCATGAATTTTACTACGAACAAACCGACAGATTGCCACCCAATCAAGCAACATCAACCCTAACACTACATTCGCGGCGGCCAGCCAGCCGTTATAAATGGCATATCCGCTATAGGTGTAAAACGGTATCGCCGCCAGCGACAGCGCCGGGGAGAACAGCCCGGCAATACTGATCACCAACAGGATGACAAAACTCATCACGCGAAACAGTACAAAGGTGCCGGATATAAAACCTTTATCGATAAATGACGCAGCAGCGCGCGGAGCGGGACTATCACTGCCCGTTTTTTTCGCTTTCTTTGTTTGCGCCGTGCGCCCCGCTTTGCCGAACAGCAAAATTGGTGCGGTCACCGCCATCGCGTAACTCACGCTGAAAAGGGTAATAAACGGCAGCGCAATGGCCAGTAACAACGTGCTGATAAGCGCTGCTTTCATGCTCCATAAACGCATCTTCGCAACGCGATAAACCCCGCTTAAGGCATCGGATAATGACAAGCTCAGCAGGATATTCTTGCGCCCGCGCCAGAAGTTGGTTTCCGAAATATTCAGCACGTATTTCTTCATCCCCTCTTCCAGCTCATCATTCATTTTCGGCAGATGACGACAGGCGCGAAACGCGGTCTCCTGTAACCAGCCATCCTCACCAGCAATCGCGGTGGTCAGCACCGGCGCGGCACGCGATTCGGAGAGCAGCCCGGTCGCTTCCAGGCAAATTTTCGCCAGCAGAATGTTATCGCCCGTTTTAACGTGCTGTATCACAAAGGCAGAGAGATCCTCTTCGAACGGTTGCAGCACCTCGCGGCGGGAGCCAAATGCGTCGATTAAAAAGCGCAGGCAGTGAATAGCGCGAATGCGCTGACCTGCATCCGCAAAATGGTGCTGGATCTCACCCCAGCAGAGTTCCGCCAGCCGTTTTGCTTCGGCTTCGCTACACAACTGGGCATACAGCACCAGCGCATCGCGACCGCGCGAATCCGTAGGAATGTGCGAATCCGGCACTTCCGCAGGTTGCTGCAAAAAGCGGGTGGTGACGAAATACTCCAGAAAGCGTCGATGCACAAACGCAAACGACTTCTCATCACCAGGGGTGACTCTGGCAATACGGGCAAAACGCAGGAGTTCCAGCACCGTGTCCACGTGTTCTGAATTGAAATAGCTGCGGATCACTTTCACCGGCGCTTCGAGGCCAAACGTCGAGGAGCGAAAAACAAACCACGCGATATCCGTCGCAACCTCGATCACCTCACGAGAGGAGGTCCCAGTATCGCGCAGCTCCTGTTTGCAGAGCTGTATCCGGCTGTCGATATAGTTTTTATAAATCTCAGCCTGATTGATCGGCAATGTCTCGTTGACCGCGATCCATTCGCCAAGAAGCGCCATCATAAACGGGTTACGCACCAGCGGGATCAGATCCAGTCGGTGGCTGAATAACGTATTTCGCACCTGATCAGTAAATTGCGGATACCGACTCAGCGCTTCTGAAATACCGGCTTCGGAAAGCGGGCGGATCTCCAGCACTTTATCCGCCAGAAACGCGCGCGTCGGCTGGCGGAATACGCGCGAAGCTAAAACCCCGCGTGAGGCCGTTTGCGTAGTAATAAAGCGCGAGATAACCGTGGACAACGAATCGATGACCGTCGAGTTTTCGCTGGCGTCCAGCAACTCGGAGATCTCATCAAACGAATCGAAGATAAAAAATAAGCGACCGGTACGCCACAGGTCATGAAAGTAATCATTAACAAAATCTCGCGTGTAGGCGTCACCACGCCGGACGAGGTTTTTAATGACAAACGCTTCCAGATCTTCGACAGAAAACTCTTTGCGACCGCCAGTGACAATGCTGTCAGGTACCCACTCGCGCAGGTTGATGTAAATCGGCACGCGGTGCGTCTTTTTAACCTCCGCCAGCATATCTCTGGCAAGTTTGCGCAGCGCCACGCTCTTGCCGGAACCCGGTGCGCCCAGAATTAAAAACGACCGTGAGGTTCTGTCTTTGCGGATCGCGTCTTGCAGCCCAAGGATCTTTTTACGGGAAGCGAGACCTTTCGCTTTGCGGATCTCGACCTCGGCTTCCAGTTCGGTGTAGTACTCAGGGCTCCAGTTACTGCTCACGTCAATCGAGGTGAGATCCTGCTGCAGCATGTTGCAGAACACCTCCAGCTTTCGTGCAAAACGATCCTCCGGGAAATCCTTTTTCAGCGGCGTCGGATGCCCACCGCCAACGCTTCGATCGCGCAGGCAAAAGAACACAATACCAACGATGATGACAACGCTGGCAAGGATCCACGGCGAAGGCTGGCTGATTAGCTGGATATTCTTCAGCCACGCAGGAGCATTTTGCAGCACCGGCAATGTCCAGATAGTCGGTAACAGCGTATTTAACGCGCTGGAACCGCTGCCAATGATGCCGAACCCGAGCACCAGCACCAGCGCGCGTATCTTGTTCGCACCATATCCGGCTGGCATCAGCAACGGGCGCGTGAAATAGATCATCAGGCAGATAAACACGGCAACTGAAGCCGCATTAAACCACGAGGAATAGAGCCCGGTTCCCACCACGAAGCACAACGCCAACGCAAGGAGGAGTAAAACGAATTTTTGGCTACCCGACATGTGAATCCCTTCTTTGTGCTTGTGACGCCTTTTGCAATAAAACAGCACTATAACGCCTCCGGCACCGCAAGCCGGAAGCAAACTACCTGATTTAGTGGGGGGTTGTATGAGGGGAAAAGCCCGATGCGCTTCAGTGAGCAATGGGCACGACGCTTTGACTGCGCATGCGTTGCTTTAATCCGCTACAGCGCGACGGGTGAGGATCTCTTGCACATAATGCTCAATTGCAATGTGATGTTCCCGATTGATGCGCACAATAAAAGTCTGCAGGGAATCGTTCGTTGCGTGGAGCGTATCCGCAAGCAGTTTATCGAAATCGCTTTGCGTGAAACGGGCATTTCCCTTTAGCGTGGAATGCTGAAGCAGGGTGTGCGCAATGATTTCGAGCACGGCGCGTCGGTAATTATCGGCAAGCAGAACATCCAGATCGCTTTGGCGAATAACAAAACGAAAATCGAAGCTGGCAAACCCGGAATCGACCGGCAACGAGTATATCAGTTTATCGCCTTCCTGCCAGACTTGCGGCTCATAGCCATCCCCCATTAGCTTTACTGACTGCATCGCGCTCCCCGTTCAGCACCGTTGATATGTTCGAATTACCTTAACGTGGTGAAGAACATAGCGTAAAGCCATCACTAATGGCAGTGGCCCACATGGCGAATATAAGCGATCCTGTGAGCCGCCAGAGTAAATCAGCAGGGGAAAAAATGAATCCAGATAGCAGCGAACTGCCGCCCTTAGTGTGGCCAGAATTTACCGATGAGACAGCACGGTTGGCCTGGTGGCGCGCCTGCGTACAGGCCTGGCGCGAACAGTGGAATAACCCTGCGCCAGTGGCTCCGGTTAACGCCAAAGAGATTGAAGCGCTTGAACAACGTCTGGGCTGCGCGCTCCCGCCGCTGCTTCGCCGTTATCATGAAACGCTCGGCGCACTCGAACTGGCCGAAAGGTTGTGCAGTATCACGCCCGCGAAATACGCCAGCATTGAACCGCTGTTAGCGGCTTACCCCGGCATTCATGACATTCTCGAAAGTGCGGCAGACGCAGCGTCGCAATGGGCGCTGGTCCATCAGTTGATCGTCTTTGGCGACTACCTGGGCAACGGCAATTTGTAGTGCTTTCACCGGGAAACCGGCGAAGTGTGGTATTTCGATCACGACAGCTCGCCGATGTTGACGCAGGTTTTCGCCGACGTGGGGCAGTACCTCGACGTGCTGATGTTCAAATGCCTGCTGGAAGCCCACGGCGAGGAAGATAACGAAGATCTGCTGCGCGAACACCTGGGTGATGACGTTGTGGAAAAGTGGATGTACTGAGCAGCGCTATATTGGAACAGCAGCAGCGATGTGGCCACGTCCTCGTCTTTCATGAGCGCTTCTGTACTGTCGGCCAATATGTTGAATAGCGGGTAACCGGGTAACGACGAACCATTAAAGAATCGCAAACAAGGCAGGCATAAACCTGCCTTGTTTTTTTTGACAAAACGTTAGCTCAGTTTAAAAACGGCTACCGTCTCTTCCAGCAATTGAGACTGCTCTTTAAGCGAATGCGCTGCTGCTGATGCTTCTTCGACTAACGCGGCGTTCTGTTGCGTTACCGTGTCCATCTGCGCAACAGCCTGGTTTATCTGCTCAATACCGCGACTCTGTTCACCGGTCGAGAGCGCAATTTCCGCCATCAGTTCAGAAACCTGCTTAACGGTGCTGATAATGCGTTGCATGCTTTCGCCCGCCTGCGACACCCTTTCGCTACCCAGCAGCACCTGTCGGCCGGATTCCTCAATAAGCTCTTTGATCTCTTTCGCCGCGAGTGACGAACGCTGCGCCAGATTACGGACTTCGCTTGCCACGACGGCAAACCCGCGCCCCTGCTCGCCGGCTCTTGCCGCTTCAACCGCTGCGTTGAGTGCCAGGATATTGGTCTGGAAAGCAATGTCTTCGATTAAGGAAATGATGGTGTCGATTTTGCCGGCGCTGGATTCGATCTCTTTCATCGACATCACTGCTTTTTCAACAATCGTATTCCCTTCCTGCGCGGAACTGCGCATCGCCGTCGCAAGGGTATTTGCCTGTTGTGTGTTTTCGGAGGTGTGCTTAACCGTTGAAGTCAGCTGTTCCATGCTGGCAGCGGTCTGCCCAAGAGAAGCCGCCTGCTCTTCGGTACGGGCCGAGAGATCGGTATTACCGGCAGCGATTTCTTCTGCCGCGTGGGCCACGCTCTGGCTGGAATTACGCACCTGGGCAATGATTTCCAGAAGAGCAAGACGCATTTGCTCCAGCGAACCGAGCATGTCGCCAATCTCGTCTTTAGAACCATAAACAACAGGAGTGTGCAGCTCCCCTGCCGCCATCTTCTGGCAGTGCAAACGTGCGGCATCCAGCGGCGAAAGAACACGGCGACGCAGCAGGATAAAGATAGCGACAATGATCAAGGTAAACAGTAAGGCGAAAACACCAATGGTCACCATGCTGTTCACGAAGCGATTCTGCGCGTCGTTGTTAAGGCGCTGGGCGTATTTTTCGCGGAAGGCCAGCAGGTTATCGAGAGTGATTTCAAACTGACGATCAAGCTGCGGGATGGTGGTGCTGACGAGCTGGTTGAAACGCGCCGTGTCGTTGTTGCTCGCGGCGTCCATCAATGGTCGCAACCCTTGCTCAACATACGTTTGCCAGGCCTGGCTGTAAGGCGCGGAAAGCGCCTCTTCGCCCTCGACAGGTGGCGCAGCCTTGTAGTTATTGAACGCATCGGTGGCTTTTTGCATCACCGCTTTCGCGCTCTCAAGCGACGCATCCGTTTTCTGTTTGTCGCCCAGGGAGGCGTTAATCATGGCTTCCATCAGACGCACACGCAGTGTGCGACTATGGTTAATCGGGTCAATAACCGACAGCACGACCCTGATCTCTTTGTTCACGTTATCCAGCGACTGGTTGCTGTGAGTAAGTGACCAAAGGTTAGAAGCCGAGCTGATGAGAAAAATACCAAGTAACAGACTAAAAACGAGAAATGAAAAACGCCTAACTGACATATTTATTACCCTGGGTTGAGGTGATTTCATGAATTTCTGCTCCCTTTGAAAGAAGCATACCGAAGACAACTTATCGGCAATCTGGCGTTAAAATTTAATTTAAATCACATTACACATTTGAATCAAAGAGTTAGAAAGAAGATACTTGTGAGAAAGAAAATATGCTTAGGATTCACCAATTTATTCAAACTAACGTTTCAAATATGTCGTTTCATGGAATAGCTATTCATCCTGGCGATGAACCGAATTTGTTCAAAAAACGCACATTCATGACATCAAATGGAAGGCAGAAAAAGGAATTTATGCGCAGGAGGGGAAATACAGGTACAGGAGGCTGATAATTTAAAAGCACGGAATTCGAAACAGAAGAGGCTTTTCCACCGCCATAAGGAAGAAAAAGAGAATAAAAACGTTAAATTAAACTTCTAACTGTGTTTTCTGATTAAATCATTTTTATAAATATCAAAGCGGTGTTTAAAGAGCTTTTCATAATCTTAATTTCCATTTGAGTGCTTATATTCTTAATCAATCACACCAAATAAATATGAAGCATCGACAAGAGGTTATAAAAAACATACCTGAAGACTCATACTATTAAGCCTCCTCTCAACGGGACAAAAATATTGAGTTAATTGCCAATAAGTTCCGCAAAAACGCCATAAACAAAAAAGCCCGCTTTCGCGGGCTTAATATTTCTAATATTCAGCAGGGGCTAAATCTTATTCCCACTCAATCGTAGCTGGCGGTTTACCGCTGATGTCATACACCACGCGCGAAATACCGTTCACTTCGTTGATGATGCGGTTGGAGACGCGGCCGAGGAAATCGTACGGCAGATGCGCCCAGTGTGCGGTCATAAAGTCGATGGTTTCTACTGCACGCAGAGAGACAACCCAGTCGTATTTACGACCGTCACCCATCACGCCCACGGAGCGAACCGGCAGGAACACGGTGAAAGCCTGGCTCACTTTATTGTAGAGATCGGCTTTATGCAGCTCTTCGATAAAGATCGCATCCGCGCGGCGCAGCAGGTCGCAATACTCTTTCTTCACTTCGCCCAGCACGCGAACACCGAGGCCCGGCCCCGGGAACGGATGGCGGTACAGCATGTCGTACGGCAGGCCCAGTTCCAGACCAATTTTACGCACTTCGTCTTTGAACAGCTCACGCAGCGGTTCAACCAGCCCCATCTTCATCTCTTTCGGCAGGCCGCCCACGTTGTGGTGAGATTTAATAACGTGCGCTTTACCGGTTGCCGAAGCAGCGGATTCGATCACGTCCGGGTAGATGGTGCCCTGCGCCAGCCATTTCACATCTTCCAGCTTCAGTGCTTCTTCGTCGAACACTTCCACGAACACGCGGCCGATGATCTTACGTTTTGCTTCCGGATCGTTCTCACCGGCCAGTGCGGCCAGGAAACGGGATTCCCCTTCAACGTGAACAATGTTCAGACCGAAGTGGTCGCCAAACATGTCCATTACCTGCTGAGCTTCGTTCAGACGCAGCAGACCGTTATCAACGAATACGCAGGTCAGATTTTTGCCGATAGCGCGGTGCAGCAGCATCGCGGTCACTGAAGAATCCACGCCGCCGGAGAGGCCGAGGATCACTTTGTCATCGCCAACCTGCTGACGGATGCGCTCAACGGCGTCATCGATAATTTTTGCCGGCGTCCACAGCGCTTCACATTCACAGATGTCGCGCACAAAGCGCTCCAGCATACGCAGCCCCTGGCGGGTGTGGGTCACTTCCGGGTGGAACTGCACGCCGTAGAAGCGTTTTTCTTCGTTCGCCATGATGGCGAACGGGCAGCTTTCGGTGCTGGCTACGGTGACGAAGTCAGACGGGATCGCCGTCACTTTGTCGCCGTGGCTCATCCACACATCCAGCAGCACTTTGCCTTCTGCGGTCAGCGAATCTTCAATACCGCGAACCAGCGCGCTGTCGGTCTGCACTTCAACCTGCGCGTAGCCGAATTCACGCTCGTTAGAACCTTCAACGTGGCCGCCGAGCTGCATCGCCATGGTCTGCATGCCGTAGCAGACGCCAAGCACCGGCACACCAGCTTCGAACACATATTGCGGTGCGCGCGGGCTGTTGTCTTCGGTGGTGCTTTCCGGGCCGCCGGAGAGGATGATGCCGCTTGGATTGAAGTCGCGGATCTGCGCTTCGGTGACATCCCACGCCCACAGTTCGCAGTAAACGCCCAGTTCACGCACGCGGCGCGCAACCAGTTGGGTGTACTGAGAACCAAAATCGAGGATAAGAATACGATGTTTATGAATGTTGTCCGTCATTGACGTTACTTCCGAGGCAAGTTACGAAAGCGCCCGGTGAGAGCACCGGGCGCGAAAATCATTAAGAACCCATGCGGTAGTTCGGGGATTCCTTGGTGATGGTCACGTCGTGAACGTGGCTTTCCTGAATGCCCGCGCCGCTAATGCGCACGAATTCCGCTTTGGTGCGCAGGTCGTCGATAGTACCACAGCCGGTCAGACCCATACAGGAGCGCAGGCCGCCCATCTGCTGGTGAATGATCTCTTTCAGGCGGCCTTTGTAAGCCACGCGGCCTTCGATACCTTCCGGCACCAGTTTGTCGGCGGCGTTATCGCTCTGGAAGTAGCGGTCAGAAGAGCCTTTGGACATCGCGCCCAGCGAGCCCATGCCACGGTAGGATTTGTAAGAGCGGCCCTGGTAGAGTTCGATTTCGCCCGGGGATTCTTCGGTCCCGGCAAGCATCGAGCCAACCATCACCGCGGCAGCGCCTGCGGCGATGGCTTTGGCGATGTCACCAGAGAAACGGATACCGCCATCGGCAATAACCGGAATACCGGTGCCTTCCAGCGCTTCAACCGCGTCGGAAACGGCGGTGATCTGCGGAACGCCCACGCCAGTCACGATACGCGTCGTACAGATGGAGCCTGGGCCGATACCGACTTTCACCGCGCTGACGCCAGCTTCTGCCAGTGCGCGAGCACCTGCGCCAGTTGCGACGTTACCGCCGATGATTTGCAGATCCGGGTATTTAGCACGGGTTTCGCGAATGCGCTGCAGCACGCCTTCGGAGTGACCGTGAGAGGAGTCAATCAGCAGCACGTCCACGCCTGCGGCAACCAGCGCGTCAACGCGCTCTTCGTTGCCCGCACCTGCGCCAACCGCGGCGCCAACGCGCAGTTGACCCTGCTCATCTTTACAGGCGTTCGGTTTACGTTCTGCTTTCTGGAAATCTTTAACGGTGATCATGCCGCGCAGGTGGAAGCTTTCGTCGACAACCAACGCTTTCTCAACACGTTTTTCGTGCATTTTAGCGAACACAACTTCGCGGGATTCACCTTCACGTACGGTGACCAGGCGCTCTTTCGGCGTCATGTACACGCTAACAGGCTGGTTCAGGTCGGTGACGAAACGCACGTCACGACCGGTAATGATGCCAACCAGTTCGTTGTCGCCATTCACAACCGGGTAACCGGCAAAGCCGTTACGTTCGGTCAGCTCTTTCACTTCGCGCAGGGTGGTGGTCGGCAGAACGGTTTGCGGGTCTTTAACCACGCCGGATTCATGTTTCTTCACGCGGCGAACTTCTTCCGCCTGGCGCTCAATCGACATGTTTTTGTGAATAAAGCCAATGCCGCCTTCCTGTGCCAGGGCAATTGCCAGGCGCGCTTCCGTCACGGTATCCATCGCCGCAGAGAGCATAGGAATGTTCAGGCGAATGGTTTTAGTGAGCTGCGTGCTCAAGTCGGCAGTATTCGGCAGAACGGTGGAATGAGCGGGAACGAGGAGGACGTCGTCAAACGTCAGTGCTTCTTTAGCGATACGTAGCATGGGCAATATCTCTGACCTGGGGGGTTAAATATTGCCGTGGCATTATACAGAGCGTAACCGATTGCATCCACACTTTTTTAAGAAAAATACTTGCCATCCCCTCGTTTCGGGTTACTATCGAACGAATAACTTGCTGATTTAGAATTTGATCTGGCTCACATGTCGTCGTTCCAATCCCCCTCAATTTTTACGGTTAGCCGCCTTAATCAGTCGGTGCGCTTACTGCTGGAACGCGAACTCGGCCAGGTGTGGATCAGCGGGGAAATCTCCAACTTTACCCAGCCCGCTTCCGGTCACTGGTACTTCACCTTAAAAGACGATACCGCCCAGGTGCGCTGCGCGATGTTCCGCAACAGCAACCGCCGCGTCACGTTTCGCCCGCAGCACGGCCAGCAAGTGCTGGTACGCGCCAATATCACGCTGTATGAACCGCGCGGCGAATACCAGATTATTGTCGAGAGCATGCAACCGGCTGGTGAAGGTTTGCTGCAACAGAAGTATGAGCAACTTAAAACAAAGCTCGCGGCCGAAGGGCTATTCGACCAGCAATTCAAAAAACCGCTGCCCTCTCCCGCCCATTGCGTTGGTGTTATCACGTCTAAAACCGGCGCCGCGCTGCACGATATTCTGCATGTACTGAAACGCCGCGACCCGTCACTGCCGGTGGTGATTTACCCGACTGCGGTACAGGGCGAAGATGCGCCCGCGCAGATTGTGCGCGCCATTGAGCTGGCTAACGCCCGCGAAGAGTGCGACGTACTGATTGTTGGTCGCGGCGGCGGTTCGCTGGAAGATTTGTGGAGCTTTAACGACGAGCGCGTGGCGCGGGCGATTTTTGCCAGCCGCATTCCGGTAGTCAGCGCCGTTGGGCATGAAACCGATGTGACCATTGCTGATTTTGTTGCCGACCTGCGCGCGCCAACGCCCTCTGCGGCGGCGGAAATTGTCAGCCGTAACCAGCTGGAGCTGCTGCGCCAGGTTCAGGCGATGCAACAGCGTTTAGAAATGTCGATGGATTACTATCTGGCAGGCCGTAGTCGCCGTTTTGCCCAGGTACACCATCGTCTGCAACAACAGCATCCGCAACTGCGTCTGGCGCGCCAGCAAACTGTGCTGGAACGCCTGCAACAGCGCATGCATAACGCGCTGGATAATCAGTTAAAACGCGCTTCCGTGCGCCAGCAGCGCACAGTACAGCGTCTGAATCAGCAAAACCCGCAGCCCCGTATTCACCGGGCGCAAAGCCGCATTCAGCAACTGGAATATCGTCTGAGCCAGAATATTCGTGATCGCCTGAGCGGCACACGTGAACGTTTTGGTACGGCAATCACTCACCTTGAAGCGGTCAGCCCGCTGGCAACACTGGCGCGTGGCTACAGCGTAACCACAGCAATCGACGGCAAAGTGCTGAAACAGACCAAACAGGTAAAATCGGGCGACAAACTGACCACGCGGCTGAACGACGGCTGGGTAGAGAGTGAAGTCAGTGCCGTTACGCCCGTGAAAAAAACGCGCCAACGTAAATCCTCTTAATTAGCGCGCTCAATAAATCAGACGAACCTATACTTTTTGTTGTTCTTTTTTGTTTTATCAAGGAGATCAACATGAATGCACGTCATCCGTACAGTGTTATCCCGCCTTATATCCTGCGCCGCATTATCGACAATGGCTCTGAACTTCAGCAACGCTGCGCCCGCCAGACCTTAACGCATGTACAAACGTTGATGGCGCACAGCCACGGCAAAGTCGATGCGCCGCTGGTCACTTCGCCCGGCGAACTGGTACGCGATATTTATGACGCTCAGCAAAAAGAGACGTTGCCCGGTGAGCAGGTACGCTATGAGGGCCAGCCACCGACGGGTGATGTCGCCGTCACCGAAGCGTACGACTACCTGGGTGTCACCCATGATTTCTTCTGGCAGGTTTATCAGCGCAACTCGCTGGATAACCAGGGGCTAATTCTCAGCGGCACCGTGCATTACGGCAAGGATTACCAGAACGCTTTCTGGAATGGTCAGCAGATGGTGTTTGGCGATGGTGATGGCGAGATCTTCAACCGTTTTACCATTGCCATTGACGTGGTAGCGCATGAACTGAGTCACGGCGTCACAGAAACGGAAGCCGGGCTGATCTATTTTGAACAAGCTGGCGCATTAAATGAGTCATTATCCGATGTGTTCGGTTCGCTGGTAAAACAGTACCACCAGCAGCAGACGGCGGATCAGGCGGACTGGATCATTGGCGAAGGCTTGCTGGCAAAAGGCATTCATGGCAAGGGGCTGCGTTCGATGTCGAAGCCGGGAACAGCTTATGACGACCCGTTATTGGGTAAAGATCCGCAGCCTGCGCATATGAAAGATTTTATTAAAACGCGTGAAGATAACGGCGGTGTGCACCTGAATTCCGGCATTCCTAACCGGGCATTTTACCTGGCGGCAACCGCTATAGGCGGCTATGCATGGGAAAAAGCCGGATACGCCTGGTATGACACGGTGTGTGATAAGTCACTGGCGCAAAATGCCGACTTCGCCACCTTCGCCAAATTCACCATCAAACATGGCGAAAAACGGTCCGGCAAGAAAGTCGCCGCTGCTATCGAACAGGCGTGGAAAGATGTCGGAGTTTTATGATGAACGAACCCGAATTAACCGACGACGCGGTAGTCGAGTTAGCCCGTGAAGGCGGGCTGGCTTACATTCCTAAACTGAGCGGCGCGCGAAAAATCGTCATCGCCCAGCTCAGTGCGGAGCAGCGCCAGCGGCTGGTGGACATCTTGCACCAGACGCTCCCGCTCGCTGAGCCGCCAGGCCAGCCGGACTCTCCGGGCAGCGGCGATCAGCGCTTCTACCGTTTGCAGATAACCTGGACTGCCCAGCAAACGGATGTGCTGCTGCTTATCCCGGAAAGCAAAGCGCCACCGTCGTTTGTCGAACTGTGGCGCGAAGGGGAAGACTGTATTTGCAAACCTTAGAGCAGCGTAAACTCGACGCGTTTTTTCGAAATCAGCCCGTGGCCGTGCTGGCAGAAAAAGTCCACCGCGCCACAGGCTTTTAACACTTCCAGAGGCTGGTGGCACTCCGGGCAATGTGCTTGTACTTCAATGTCTTTGCCGCAGCCGTCGCAGTGAGCATGTGTTCCCACTACTTGCAGCGGGTTATGGCAAGTCGGGCAGGTAAGTTCCATAAGGCGCTCCTTAATTTTTCACGGGGTTTATCATACACCGCTGGCGACAAAAAACTCGCCTGCAGACGGGTTAAGTGCCGCGTCAGGTTTGGTTTGCTATTCGCCCACCATCACGAAGCGGGAGCTCTCGAATGCCTGATAAACCCGCTGAGAAGGAAATGCCGGGAATGTCGCCCGTTGCGCTGCGGTTTTCAGCGCTGCACAGTAAGCTCTATTCCCTTCCCTCGTCTCGATATTGTTCAGTTTGCCATCATAGGCAAATTCCAGATGTAAGCGGCATTTTTTCCCTTTCCATTCAGAACGATCGGCAAGCCGTGATTCGATAGCGTTTTTTATCGCGCGGGCCTGTTTCCCGTACTCATCCTGATCGGTAAAGCGCCCTGAGTCGCAACTACCAAGCGCAGTGGTTTTATGGCAACCGGAGGGGTGAAGCGGTGTGCAACCTGTCATTACACTGCCCAGCAGTATTAACAGTAAAACCTTCTTCATTTCATATCCCTTTTGAAATTATTTATTGAAGCCAGTTATTAACCCGTTGTTTTTATAGCTATAAAGAGTGTACTGCTATCGACAGGCTGAAACAGCACCTGAATTTTGTAGGTGAGCCAATTCTGGCAAACAAAAAACCCGCCAGGCGGCGGGTTTGAAGCAAGTGATTACTTACTCTTTTTAATGTGTTTAATCAGGCGCTTACGTTTACGCATCTGGTTCGGGGTCAGGGTGTTACGTTTTTCAGCAAACGGGTTTTCCCCTTCTTTGAACTGAATACGGATTGGCGTACCCATCACATCCAGCGATTTGCGGAAATAGTTCATCAAATAGCGTTTGTAAGAATCCGGCAAATCTTTTACCTGATTGCCGTGGATCACCACAATCGGCGGGTTATAACCACCAGCGTGGGCATATTTCAGCTTCACGCGACGACCACGCACCAGCGGCGGCTGATGATCTTCCGCCGCCATGTTCATGATGCGGGTCAGCAATGCGGTACTGACACGGCGGGTGGAGCTGTCATAAGCTTCGCGAACGGATTCAAACAGGTTGCCAACGCCGCTGCCGTGCAGCGCAGAAATAAAGTGAACGCGGGCGAAATCAATAAAGCCCAGGCGGTAATCCAGCGTCTCTTTCACCTGCTCTTTCACTTCCTGGCTCAGACCGTCCCATTTATTGACGACGATAACCAGCGAGCGACCGCTGTTAAGAATAAAGCCGAGCAGCGATAAATCCTGATCGGAGATACCTTCACGGGCATCAATAACCAGCAGCACGACGTTTGCGTCTTCAATAGCCTGCAGCGTTTTGATAACTGAGAACTTTTCTACCACATCGGTGATTTTGCCGCGTTTACGCACACCAGCGGTGTCGATAAGTACGTACTCACGCTCATCGCGCTGCATTGGAATGTAGATGCTGTCGCGCGTGGTGCCCGGCATGTCATACACCACCACACGCTCTTCACCGAGAATGCGGTTAGTCAGTGTGGACTTACCGACGTTCGGACGACCGACAATAGCCAGTTTGATCGGCAGATCCTGCGGATTGAAATCGTCTTCCGGCTCTTCTTTCTCGCCGTTTTCGTTAGCTTCGAACTGCGCCCAGTATTCGGCGTCTTCATCCACCTCTTCCGGCGGGTTGAGTTCGTCCATCCACGGCATCAGCACATGTTCAAGCAAGCTGGTCACACCGCGCCCGTGGGAGGCGGCGATAGCGTGGATTTCACCCAGACCGAGGGAGTAAAAATCGGCCGTTGCCTGATCCGGATCCAGACCGTCGGTTTTGTTCGCCACCAGGAAGGTCGGTTTTTCGCGTGAACGCAGGTGTTTGGCAATGGCCGAATCGGCAGGCATCAGCCCCGCGCGCGCATCGACCATAAACAGCACGACATCAGCTTCTTCAATCGCCAGCAGCGACTGTTCCGCCATGCGCGTTTCCACGCCGTCTTCGGTGCCATCGATACCGCCGGTATCGATACAGATAAATTCGCGGCCTTCAACTTCAGCACGACCGTACTTACGGTCACGAGTCAGACCCGGGAAATCCGCCACCAGCGCATCACGGGTGCGTGTTAAACGGTTAAATAGCGTGGATTTTCCAACGTTAGGGCGCCCGACAAGCGCGACCACAGGTACCATGTTTAAAGCCTCATTACAGAAAATTCATTAGCAAAACGTCGCGGATTGCGCGCCGTTTTAAAAACAGGAAAACGGCTCCTGCAACAGGAGCCGTCTTCAGGAACGACAAACCCGACGCGCTTAGCGCGAAAGGGCGTACACTGTGCCGTCTTTCGCCTGGATCAGCAGTTTGCCCCCGGCAACCACCGGCTCGGTCAGGAAACCGGAGCTGTCGACTTTCTGCTGCGCGACAAAGCGCCCGTCTTCGACGTTAATCCAGTGCACGTAGCCTTCGCTATCGCCTGTCACAATGTAACCATTATACAACGCCGGAGCGGTAAGGTTACGGTGCAGCAGGTCACTTTGCGTCCACAGGGTTACGCCACCGTCGGTAGTCAGCGCCAGAATACGATCGCTCTGGTCGATCATATAGATGCGGTTACCATCAACCACGAAATCGCTCACTGAGCCCAGCTCGCGTTTCCACATAATCTGGCCGCTACGCAAATCGAGCGCGGTCATGTTGCCGTTATAGGCCAGCGCGTAAACCACGTTGCCAACAACAACCGGCGTGGTATCGACATCGCTCAGACGATCGATCTCTGTCGGGCCATTAGCCTGGGAGATGCGCTGCTGCCAAATCATCTGGCCCTGCTGCATCAATACCGCGCTTACGCGACCGTTATCACCGCCGACAATGGCAGCGCCAAAGGCGGTAGTCGGAGCGGATTCACCGCGCAGAGAAAGCGCAGGCATATCGAGGTTGACGGTCCATTTGGTTGCGCCATCGCTTTCGTTCAGCGCCTGCAACTGACCGTTGCTGGTGTGGATCAGCACTAAACCGTCGCTCACTACCGGGCGAGAAAGCGCTTCGCCAGCGACTTTCGTTTTCCACGCCTGCGAACCATCGCTGGTGTTCAGTGCGTAAACCTGCGCTTTTTCGCTGCCCACATAAACATGGCCACCGGAAACGGTCACACCGCCAGAAAGCAGTGCAGCGCGAGTAGAGAACCAGCCATCTTTTTCAGCCAGGTTAACCGACCAAATTTCATGCCCATCTTCAATGCTAACCGCTTTCACCACACCGTGACGATCGGCGGCGTAAACCACGCCATCAGCAAAAGCCGGATGCAGGTTAGAGTAGAAGTCACCAATACCGTTGCCCACGGAGGTGCTCCATGACGTAGTCGGTGTGAACTGGTTTTCAACCACCGGCAACGGGGACATTTTGACAACATCTTCTTCGCTGTTAAACAGGGAACAGCCGCTCAAAAGCGTGACGGAAAGCAGCCCTGGCAGAAGTAATTTACGCAATTGCATCGGGTCCCTCTTAGATGGACAAATTATTGATTTTCATCTGCATCATTTCACTCAGCGCAGGAGAAGCATTGTTTTTAATGCCGTTTTCCCATGCGGTGCGCGCACCTTGTTTATCGCCTTTGCTCAGCAGTGCTTCGCCACGCAGATCGGCAACAATCGCTGACCAGCTTTCCGCTTTGACAGCATCCAGCGTTTTCAGCGCAGCGTCTTGTTGCTTTTGCTGTACCTGAATGCGCGCCAGGCGCACATTGATTATCGACTTGAGATTTTCATCATTCGTCGCAGCCAGCCCTTGCTGCAGCTGAGCGGCGGCTTTATCCAGCTCGTTCTTTTCAACGTATTGCTGCGCCAGCTCCAGCGACGCCAGCGCGCCGTAGGTGTTTTTGTTGTCAGCCGCGAATTTTTCCGCCGCGGTGAACGACTCTGGTTTGTCCGCCGAAAGCGCGGCAACCGCGTTTTCATAAGCCTGCGAAGAGGCTCTCGCCGTGTCCGCCTGATGGCCGTTCCAGTAGCGCCAGCCAACCAGCGCACCAATACCCAAAACGACGCCAACGGCCAGCGCTTTACCATTCTCGGCAAAGAAGCGCTTAATCGCGTCTACCTGGTCGTTTTCGTTTTCGTAAATTTCCACGCAGTCCTTCTCCTTAACGATAATTCACCGGGGAGATTAGCCCAGTAGTGTGCGCAAATGCGCCGCAACGCTCTCCTGCGTTACCGTACTCTGCTCACCAGAGCGTAAATCCTTCACCACAACATTACCGTCGGCAATTTCAGTTTCACCGAGCACCAGTGCGACGCGAGCGCCCCACTTGTCCGCGCGGGCAAATTGCTTTTTAAAATTGCCGCCGCCGTGGTTCATCATCAGCCGTACGCCAGGTAACGCATCGCGCACCTGTTCACCCAACTGCATAGCAGCGGATTGCGTATTGGCGCCAGACGCCACCAGGTATATATCGACAACGGATTCTGCTTTAAATTCCGGATTAACTGCCTGAACTAACAAAACAAGTCGTTCAAGACCCATTGCGAAGCCAACCGCCGGGGTCGCGCGACCGCCAAGCTGCTCAACCAGGCCGTCATAACGACCACCTGCGCAAACGGTGCCCTGCGCGCCAAGACTGGTGGTTACCCACTCGAAAACAGTGCGGTTGTAGTAGTCCAGACCGCGCACCAGACGCTGGTTCACCGTATAAGCGATACCCGCCGCATCAAGGAATGCGCAAAGACCTGCGAAGTGTTCGCGGGACTCGTCATCAAGGTAATCACCCAGTTTCGGTGCATCGTTCAACAGCGCCTGAATGTCCTGGTTTTTGGTATCCAGTACGCGCAGCGGGTTGGTATACATACGACGCAGGCAGTCCTCGTCCAGCTTATCTTTATGCTGCTCAAGGAAAGCCACCAGCGCATCGCGATAGGTCGCGCGCGCTTCAAGAGAGCCAATAGAGTTGAGTTCAAGGGCAACGTGCGAAGCAATGCCCAGCTCGCGCCACCAGCGTGCGGTCAGCATAATCAGCTCGGCATCGATATCCGGCCCTTGCAGACCAAACACTTCCACACCCAGCTGATGGAACTGACGGTAGCGCCCTTTCTGCGGACGCTCGTAGCGGAACATCGGCCCAACGTACCACAAGCGCTGCTCCTGATTGTACAGCAGACCATGCTCGATGCCGGCGCGTACGCAGCCCGCGGTACCTTCGGGACGCAATGTCAGGCTGTCGCCGTTGCGATCGTCAAAGGTATACATCTCTTTTTCAACCACGTCGGTCACTTCACCGATCGCGCGTTTGAACAGCGGGGTCTGCTCTACAATCGGCAAACGGATTTCACTGTAACCGTAGCTGCCGAGCACGTTTTTTAAAGTGCCTTCAATGCGCTGCCAGATGGCGGTTTCGCCAGGCAGATAATCGTTCATGCCGCGAATGGCTTGAATATTTTTTGCCACGTTTATTCTCTTTATTAATACAAAAAATGAACCCTCAGGGCCGCGACGAACTGCGGGTCGCGCCGGGCGGGTTCATCATACACGGGAAGCCTGCCGCTTCCCAGCAACCTTATTTTTCTACCTGTTGCACATCGATACGACGCGCTTCATCCAGCATTGATGCTTTCGCGCGAATGCGGGCTTCAAGCTGGCTAATCATATCGATGTTATCCAGGCGGTCTTTGCGCACACCGTCTTCGTACAGGCCGCTTTTCTTGTTGCCGCCGGTCACACCCAGCGTAGAAACAAGCGCTTCGCCTGGGCCATTTACCACGCAACCGATAATGGAGACATCCATCGGCGTGATGATATCTTCCAGCCGTTGTTCAAGGGCGTTGACCGTACCGATAACGTCAAATTCCTGGCGGGAACAGGTCGGACAGGCGATAAAGTTAATGCCGCGCGAGCGAATGCGCAGCGATTTCAGGATATCAAAACCAACTTTAATCTCTTCCACCGGATCGGCAGCCAGCGAAATACGCAGCGTGTCACCAATGCCTTCTGAAAGCAGTAAGCCCAGACCGATTGCAGATTTGACCGCACCTGCACGTGCGCCACCGGCTTCGGTGATGCCAAGATGCAGCGGCTGATCAATCTGTTTTGCCAGCAGGCGATAGGATTCAACAGCGAGGAATACGTCCGACGCTTTCACGCTGACTTTGAACTGATCGAAATTCAGGCGATCGAGATGATCGACATGGCGCATGGCGGATTCGAGCAGCGCTTGCGGCGTTGGCTCGCCATACTTTTCCTGCAGATCTTTTTCCAGCGAACCGGCGTTAACACCAATGCGAATCGGGATATTTTTATCGCGCGCGCAATCAACAACGGTGCGAATTCGCTCTTCGTTGCCGATATTGCCGGGGTTAATGCGCAGGCAGTCAACGCCATATTCGGCAACTTTCAGCGCAATGCGATAGTCAAAATGGATGTCCGCAACCAGCGGGACACTCACTTGCTGTTTGATCAACTTGAATGCTTCCGCCGCGTCCATGGTCGGGACGGAGACGCGGACGATATCCGCGCCGACGCGCTCAAGCGCTTTGATTTGATTGACCGTAGCTTCAACATCCGTGGTACGGGTGTTTGTCATGGACTGTACGGCGATGGGCGCGCCATCGCCAATGGGCACATTACCAACGTAAATCCGTTTCGATTTCCGACGCTGAATCGGGGCCTGGTTATGCATGAAAAATCTCCCGCGTTGCCCGTCTGTTACTGTGCTGCTGATTGTTCGGCATTGAGGGTCAGACGCGCAACCTGGTTAGTTCTGATAAAACGGCTCAGATCGACAGGTTTACCCTGATACTGAATCTGAACGGCTGACGGCGCGCCAATTTTCAGCTTATATGGCGCCTGGCCGGTTAAATTGAGCGTGGCGTCTTTACGTTGCAAGCCACTGAATAATTTCTTCCCGGTGGCATCGCTCACTTCCAGCCAGCAATCGGCAGTAAAGTTCATCACCAGTGCGTTAGTATCTGCTTGCGCACCTGCGACACCGGCCTGGCTGGTCGGGAGCTGTGCAGTATTCGCTGGAGCGGCAGGCTGCTGCATGGCGTCGACATTCGCCTGCGACGGTGCAACTACGGTGTTCTGGTTTGCGGTAGTAGCAGGGGTTTGCGGCGCGCTGGCGGCTGGTGTTTGTGCCGTCGCCGACGGGGCTGGCGCTTCAACAGGCGTGCCGGAATTATCAACCGGGTCTGCTGCAGCCGTGTCGTTATTCAGCGGTACGCTTTGCGCGTTGCTGTTGCCCGCATTCAATTCCGCAGAAGATTGATCGGCCATGTTGGTGATCTCTTGCTGCTGCGCTTTGTGGTTATCCCACCACCATGCGCCCGTCAGGCCGATTGCGACCAGAAACACCAGCCAGGTGATAAAACTCATCATCCAGCCACCGCGTTTTTTACGCGGTTTGCCTAAAGCAAAAGTCTGCATTGGCGCAACTTTCGCCGCTCTGACCGGCGCTTGTTTTTCAAGAATCGGCAGCAGCTCTTCTTCAGGGATGTGCACAAGGCGGGCATAGGAGCGGATGTAACCGCGTACAAAAGTCGAAGCCAGATCGGCGGGGGACCTGTCCTCTTCGATATCGCGTACCGTGGAGACCTTCAGGCACAAGCGCTCTGCAACCGCTTGCTGGCTGAGTCCAAGTTGTTCACGGGCGTTGCGCAGACGTACGCCAGTGGTTTGTGCTTCATTTTGGTCGTGAGTGGCTTCAGTATTCATTCGCTACAACTACTGGTACGTGAAAATTAAACATTCAGGCGCGCATAACCGCAATGCCTACACGCGCCGCGAAAAAACCGGGTCGGTTAAACCTGGCCCACAGTATAGGACTGTCAGGCTCGTCATAACAGAACAGCTTTCAGCGCTTTTTGCTAAACCATTGTTCCATCACTACATACTGCCTTAAAGTCAGGAGAAACGCACCGTAATTATTAATGGCCGGTATGTGTACAGGCCAAATAGTCGACATTTTCACAAAATGCAGCATATTCTTCGCGCTGCAACTTATGATTATAGTGCCTTGATCTCAATAGGCTCGCCCTGCATACGCTTACGCATCGTACGTTTGGTACGGTCAATCACATCGCCCGCCAGCTGTCCACACGCGGCATCGATATCATCGCCACGCGTTTTACGCACGATAGTAGTGAAACCATAACTCATCAGCACTTTACAAAAGCGATCGATACGGCTGTTAGAGCTGCGGCCATACGGCGAGCCCGGGAACGGGTTCCATGGGATCAGGTTAATCTTGCACGGTGTATCTTTCAGCAACTCCGCCAACTGGTGCGCATGTTCAGTGCCATCGTTGACATGATCCAACATGACATATTCGATGGTCACACGGCCCTGGTTAGCGTTGGATTTTTCCAGATAACGGCGAACGGCGGCAAGGAACGTCTCGATGTTGTACTTTTTATTGATCGGTACAATTTCATCGCGAATTTCGTCATTTGGCGCATGCAGAGAGATAGCCAGCGCAACGTCAATCATATCGCCAAGTTTATCCAGCGCCGGAACCACGCCGGAGGTGGAGAGCGTTACGCGACGTTTGGAGAGACCAAAGCCGAAATCATCCAGCATAATCTCCATCGCCGGAACGACGTTGGTCAGGTTGAGCAGCGGCTCGCCCATGCCCATCATCACCACGTTGGTAATGGGGCGGCTGCCGGTGACTTTCGCCGCGCCGATAATTTTCGCCGCGCGCCACACCTGGCCGATAATTTCCGAAACGCGCAGGTTACGGTTAAAGCCCTGCTGAGCCGTGGAGCAGAATTTGCACTCCAGCGCGCAACCTACCTGGGAAGAGACGCACAACGTCGCGCGATCCTCTTCCGGGATGTAGACGGTTTCAACGCGCTGATCGCCCACGGCAATCGCCCACTTGATAGTGCCGTCGGAGGAACGTTGTTCTTCCACCACTTCCGGCGCACGAATTTCGGCGACTTCTTTTAATTTGTTGCGCAGCACTTTGTTGATGTCGGTCATCTCATCAAAGTCGTCGCTGCAATAGTGGTACATCCACTTCATCACCTGATCGGCGCGGAAGGGTTTTTCGCCTAAGTTTTTGAAAAATTCACGCATCTGCTGACGGTTTAAATCCAGCAGGTTAATTTTTGCATCTTTGTTTGGCACCGTGAGAGCGTCGTTCTCAGGCATGACAATTTGTTCAGTCATAATGTATTCCGGCCTCGTTATTACACGTTGTGGCCCGTGGAGGGTTAAAAAGAAGCGCCCCAGGAAAGCATCGGCTCATCCTGGGGCGCAGCATTGTACAAATTCTGACGCACAGATACCACGTTTGCACGCGGCTTTTCACAAATTAAAGTGTAAACCTCGTTACACGTTTAACGAGTGATTAACGAGTGCGCGGGCACACTTCGCCTTCGGCGAAGAAGTAGGCAATTTCACGCGCAGCGGATTCAACGGAGTCAGAACCGTGAGTGCCGTTCTCGGTGAAGCTGTCTGCGTAATCAGCACGCAGCGTGCCTGCCAGCGCGTTAGCCGGGTTGGTTGCGCCCAGCAGGTCACGGTGACGCTGCACCGCGTTTTCACCTTCCAGTACGGAAACCACGATCGGGCCGGACGTCATGAACTCAACCAGACCGTCAAAGAACGGGCGACCTTCGTGCTCGGCATAGAAACCGCGCGCCTGCTCAACGGTCAGGTGCAGCATTTTGGTGCCGACAATTTTGAACCCTGCCGCTTCAAAGCGAGAGAAGATGCTGCCAATAACGTTTTTTGCCACCGCGTTCGGTTTAATGATGGAAAAAGTACGTTCAATAGCCATGTTTACCTCTGTAAGTTGTTCTGTTGCCCTGAATAGGTGTGGCGCGGATTATAAAGAGCAATACGGGCGTTGCCTATGGATGAAGGTAACATTTTTTTAAAATGAGACTATTTTTAGCAACACTCCCCGCCAACAGCGCCATTTCATTGGTTATTGCACCGCAAACTGTACTGTCGCTATCTGCCCTGCGTCATCCATAACCAATAACTGATACTCCCCGCTTTTATCAAGTTTCAGGCTCAATAAGTTGTTATGCGAGGCTAACGGTTCGCCATTCAAAAACCACCAGCGACTGCCTTCGCCGCCGCTGCTTTGTAGCGGCAGCAAGGCAAACGCCTGGCCGGGTATGCGTCTGATAACCGCACCTTCACGCACGCCGCTTAATAACAGTGGCGGCGGTGCGTTATCGTCGCGAGGCGGGCAGCGTTTATCCGCCGCCGGTAAACGGGCTGCGCGGCGTTCACCGGCAGGTAACCACGGCTCCAGCGGTAGCGGCCAGGCAATCCATGTTTTCTGCTGCGCGTCCGGGCAATCTGCGGCAACCCTTCGCCCCTCTTTATTCAGCCAGAGCGGGAAATTGATCCCATGCCCGCCTTCCTGCTCCGGCAATAGCAGCGTTGGCGGCTGGCTACCGTCCAACAGCCAGGTGGTAAGTCGACGGCGACAATTGCTGTCACCAGGCGGCAAGCTTTGCCCGCCCGGCCAGCAGATGACGCCGCTGCTGACCGTTTGCGGGCGCGGGTCGCGCGGCAGTCTCGCCTGTTCAAGCGCTGAGCGCGGCTGCAACAGATTATTGACCTGGTTAAGTAACGGCACCGCACTGGCAAAACCGAACTGCCCGGCAACGGGCGTGCCGTCAGGTCGGCCCGTCCAGATGCCTATCACGTAGCGGGCATTAATCCCTATCGCCCAGGCGTCGCGATAGCCATAACTGGTACCGGTTTTCCACGCCAGCGGCACCACCTGCGGCAACGCTTCGTCGGGCACCGGTTGTGCTTCTCCGGCGAGAATGCGGCGAATAATCCACGCCGCGCCCGGCGACATCAATCGCCGCTCCATCAGCGGGGCGTTGGGGGTCAGCCGCAGGCTTCCCGCTTTCCCCTCACGGGCAAACGCAGTGTAAGCGGCTGCGATATCTTCCAGCCGCGCACCCGCGCCGCCAAGGATGAGTGACAGATTTGGTTCCGCCCCGGTCGGCAAAATCAGCGGCAAACCAACGTTACGCAGATTTCCGGCAAATTTTTTCGGCCCGTAGGCTTCCAGCACCTGCACCGCCGGTAAATTAAGGGAGCGTACCAGCGCTTCATTCATGCTTACCGGACCATGGAAACCACTGTCAAAATTACCGGGCCGATAATCGCCCACCCGGCGCGGCACATCCTGTAACAGTGAGGCAGGATGAATCAGCCCTTCATCCAGCGCGAGGCCATAAATAAAAGGTTTTAACACCGAGCCCGGCGAGCGAACGGCGCTAACCATATCCACATGGCTGAAACGGCTGTCGTCATTGATATCCACAGAGCCAACCCAACCGCGCACTTTCATATCCGTGTGGTCAACGACGATTATCGCCAGCGAGCTGCGCGCCGGCAGGCGGCTTTTCACATTTAACGCCAGATCTTCAAGCTGACGTTGCAGGCTGGCATTCAGCGTGGTGGTGATTTTCAGTGCCTGGCTTTCACCAAGCATTCGCCGGGCGAATAGCGGTGCCAGTTGCGGCATCTGACGCGGCGCCAGCCAGACCGGCTCCTCGCGGGACTCCGCCACCTGCGTTGCCGACCACACCTTTTGCGACACCATGCGCTCCAGCACTTTGTCGCGCGCGGCCTGCGCCCGTTGCGGCCAGCGATCCGGACGTAAACGGCTGGGTGCCTGCGGCAAAACCGCTAACAGCGCCGCTTCGGAATAGCTGAGTTTCGCAGGCGGTTTACCTAAATAAGCCCAACTCGCTGCGCCCACGCCCTGCAGCGTGCCGCCAAACGGCGCGCGGTTCAGATAAAGGGTGAGTATTTCACGTTTTGAGAGGTGCCACTCCAGTTGCAGCGCCCGCCACAGCTGGCGTACCTTGCCGCCGAAGGTGCGCGGATGCGGATCGAGCAGGCGAGCAACCTGCATGGTCAGCGTGCTGCCACCGGAAACGACATGGCCGGAACGCAGATCCTGCCAGGCTGCGCGCGCAATCGACAGGGGATTCACCCCGGGATGCGCCCAGAACCAGCGATCCTCATACTGGATCAGCGCCTGCAGATAGTGGGGCGATACCTCTTCGATAGTGACCGGGTAGCGCCAGATACCATCGGCATCGGCAAAGCGCCACAGCGGCGTACCGTCTTCGGCCACCACCACCCGCGCCGGATCGACTTCGCTCAGCGGCAGCGGCCAGATCTTGTCGGCAGCCATAACGCCCAACACCAACAGCAGCGGAACACCCACCAGCCAGCGCCAGCGGGTGCGTATCAGACGTACGATCCTCACGTTACGGTACGATAATCAGCGGACCACTGGTCGCACCGGTTGCCCGCCACTGCGGAACATACATTGACTCCACCTGCGGAGCGGGAACCTGATAAGTGCCTGGCGTGACCGCGCGCGCCAGGTAAACCAGCGTGACCCACTCTCCTGCGTTTACCGGTACCGCTGCAACAAATCGGTCATCACGAAACTCCATATGCTGGATATCCACTTGTTGCATGCGATTAAGCAGATCCTGCACTTCACTGCCGCTATCTTGCAGACTGGCGCTGCTATCGGCGAGGTTCTGGTTTTCCAGTTCCAGCCCGGCGGGCAGTAAATCAACCACCAGCGCATCCGGTACGTTCTGGCTGGCGTTCACGTCGAGGCGCACCAGCACCAGTTCACCGCTTTTCAGTGACGAAAGTGATTTACTGCGGCCATCGGTTCCGAGGAACGTACGCTCAATTTTTAATACCTTCCCGGACGGCGCGGGTGCCTGCTCCGGATAACCGGTACTGTCGAGACGCAACCATAGCGGTGTGCTGCCGCTATTGGTAACCTGCAATGCCCCCAGTTGATCGGCACTGAGATTACGGCTTTGCGGACGATCGCCACTGAGCCCCGCGGCATCCAGAGAAGTTTGTGCCTGCCACGCGCCAGTGGCGCTTTGCAGGTTACGCCCGGCCATAAATAGCGCATTGCTCTCCTGTGTCGACAACCAGCGCTGACCGTAAGCCTGCTCAGCGAGCGTCGCCAGCAGACGCGGCTGCTCCTGTGGCAGCAGGTTGTTCTCTTCCAGCAGCGCCAGGATCAATGCGTTATCACGCAGTTCGCTGCCGTAATCCGCCAGCCAGAGCCCGGACTGCAGGCGAGACGTTTTCAGCCCCAACGCTAACGCTTGTTCGCTGCGCTGCGCATCGCCCATCAGTTTTAGCGCCACACCCAGCTGCATCAGCGGCAGCGCCGCTTTAGCCTGCTCATGACGTTGCCAGATTTCACGCAGTGCGCCTAACGGTGCTTTCTGCTGGCGCGCCAGCACCAGACCGGCATAGCTTTGTACCGCGAACTTGGTTGCCGGAACGTCATCGCTATAGCGAATGGACATAGCCGCCGGATCCTGCAAATAGCGCAGTAAGCGGTTATTGGCGTTATTCAGCGCATCCATAGGCACGCTGTACCCTTGCGCAGACGCGCTTACCAGGAAGTCGGTGACGTAGGCCGTCAACCAGTACTCTTCCGGCCCGCTCTTGTCCCACAACGCGAAACCGCCATCTTCGCGCTGCATCTGCAGCAGGCGGGAGATACCCAAATCCACCGCCGCGCGGCGCTGCTCATCGCTGTCGCCTTTGATACCCAGCGCTTTCAACTGCGCGGCATTGGTATAAAGCGACGGGAACAACCCGCTGGTGGTCTGTTCAAGACAGCCGTACGGATAAGCACGCAGCTCTTCAATATAGCGCGCCAGATTCAGCGGCGGCTTGCCGCTAAGCAGTAAGCGACCTTGCAAGGTCACTGGTGAAATATTGGCAAGATGCTGCCCAGGCGTATGCCAGCTCTCACCCGGATTGAGCATCACACCGCTATTGACAGTCTGTGCCGCAAACGGGGGACGCACACCGATTTTCCACTGCTTTTGCTGCGGTGCGAACGTTTCACCCGGTAGGGTCAGGCCACTGATTTGCGCACTAATCTCGCCATCGCCAAATCCCTCCAGCGCACGCACCGGAATAAACAGCGTGGTGCGCTCGCCGGCAGAGAGCTTAACCGGCTCCGGTTGGCCACTTTCCAGTCCCAGCAGGCCGCTCGCCGTCAGCGCGACAGTGAGCGTTTGCGGTTGATCAGTCAGGTTAGTCAGATCCAGCGTCAGGCGAGAAGTATCGCCACTGCCAAGGAAGCGGGGGGTATTGAGATCGGCAATCACTGGCGCGGCCACAATCACTTTGCTTTCGGTACTACCAAAGTCTTCCGCCGTCCAGGCTTGAGCCATTACGCGCAGCTCGCCGTTGAAATCGCCAATAGGCAAGCTCACCGTCCCTTCACCATTTTCATCAAGCGTTACCGGCTGTGCCTGCTGAGCAATAATGGTGACATGGTTGACCGGCGGTTTGCCGCCACGGTTAAGCTCGTCGCCATCGCCGCCAAAGCGCAGCGCCGCCAGACGTCCCTGCCCTTCAATCACCTGACCATAAATATCGTAAATATCCGCACCGTAGCGTTTCTGGCCGAAAAAGCCCTGCCACGGATCCGGCGTCACATAATCGGTAATGTTCAGCACACCGCTGTCCACAGCAGAAAGCAGCACGTTAACCTGTTTTGGCGTGGCGCCGTTTTTCACCGCCGCTTTGACTTTCACCGTCAGCGGTTGATTAGGACGCATTTTTTGTGGCGCACTGAGCGTCACGTCAAGGCGACGGTTCTCATCGCCCATCGGCAGATGCAGTAAACCTACCGCGCGTTTTGGCGTGGCGGATTTCGATTTGTCGCCAGGGCGCACCACCAGCGTGCTGATATAGAGATCGTGGCGCTGCCACTTCTGATCGACAGGAATACTCAGATCAACGCCCTCTGCCGGCACATCGATCTCTTTCCACCACAGCGGACCTTCACTGGATTCGATCATTGCATAGCCCTTGCCTGCGGCAGGCGCGGTGACGTGCAATTTGATGGTATCGCCCGGTTTGTAGGCCGGTTTATCCAGTTTCATCGTCACCCGATCCGGCCTTGCCGCACCGGCGCCATCGGTGTTGTCCTGCCAGCTGTAACCGGCCCAGAAGCGCACGCTACTGATGGTATCATCCGGCCCTTTCACTTCCAGACGATAGGATCCCCAGTCCACCGGGAAACTGACTTTTCCGGTTTCATCTGCCTTGAGCGTCAGGCTTTGTTCGCCCTCGACCAGATCTTTCTGGTCGAATTGTGATTGCCAGCCTTCGCTTTCCGACCAGTTCCAGAAGTAGTCGCGGCGTTCACGAATCAAGCGCACCTGCAAATCGCTGACCGCTTTTTTCGCGCCACTGGCATCGCTATAGACGATGTCAAAAGCGGCATTGCTGCCCTCATCAACTATCGGCTGGTTCACGGTGGTGTCAGTGCGATAGTCATATACGGCTTTGGAGGCAAACTGTGGACGAATGCCCGGCAGCGCTTGTGCGGGCCAGATAGCCTGTTCTGCGCGGCGTGTCACCGGGCGACCGCCAGACTCCAGCAGGCTGGCTTGTAAAATCACCTGCAACGGTGAGTGCGAATCCTGCCACTGGCTCGGCGTGGTGATTTCGCCCTGCCCTTGTTTATCCAGCGTCAGATGCACTTCGTCCAGGCTGCGGCTTAGATTCTCTTCGGCAATATCGCCAAACTGGAAGCCCGGCAGTGCCGGAACGGCTTCGCGCAGCGGGCGCAGGAACAGCTGGCCTTGCAGACTGTTCCCGCTGGCCGGCGCGCCATACAGATAGTGACCATCAATGTTAAACACCACATCTGCGGCGGGCTCAACAGGCTCTGGCTGCGGCGTAATGTTCAACGCCATGCGCTCTGGCATGAAATCTTCAACGTGAAAACCCCACTCACGGGAAAGGTTATCCCCGGTGTTCGCACGGATATGCCACATACCGGTTTGCGCGCTGGCTTCCAGCGGGTAAGTAAACTGGTACAGCCCGTTTTGCGGCTGGCTGACCACCGTGCGGATCACCTGCCCGTCCGGTTTTACCACCTCAAGTTTTACCGGCTGCTCTGCCAGCGGCTTGCCGTCGCTGTCGCGCAACAGGCCATTAAGGATCACCGTTTCACCCGGGCGGTAGAGATCGCGCGGGCCAAACATAAAGAACTGTTTGCTGTAGCCAGGATCGCCTGCGATGGCAAACTCGGCGAGATCCAGCGCCGGTAATTTCAGATCCAGCAGCGTGGTTTCACCCGCTTTGCGCGCGAGGATCAACGCCGCTTCTTTATCGGTGCTGAGCGTGGCATGACCATCGCTATCGCTGGTGGCCTGCGCCAGGGTTTGCCCTTTCTCGTTCAGCAACATCGCTTCAATGCCGGAGAGCGCAGCGCCGTTTTCCAGCCCCTGGGTGAAGATATCCAGCCGGTTGTGGTAACGGTGCGCAGAAAGGCCAATGTTACTGAGGGTGAACAGGGTGGCGGCATTGCTGTAGTTGTAATGTCCGGCCTGGTTCATCACCGCGATGTAAACGCCGGTTTGCTGTAACGGCTGAATACCGCCCAGTGGCAACAGCAGTTTTTCACGCGTGTTGCGGGTTGGGTTGAGATCAAAACGGCCGGTATAAACCAGGTCGGCCATTTTCAGTAGCGTTTCCGATTCCCAGTTCGACAACGAACTGCGGTACTCCCACTGGCTGATAAACGCGGCCAGCGATTCCGGTTTCACGCGGTAAAAATTGACGTCAACGTTGTCCACGTTCAGCGCCATCACCGGCAGCCCGTCCACTACTTTGCCTGGCAGCAGCGAACCACGGCTGGCGAAACCGACGCTCGGTTGCACATCGCGGGTGGTGATGGTTTTTTCGTAATCGCTACCGAACGTAGCCTTGTTAAGCGCCAGCAACCCTTTATCGACCGATACCAGCAGCTCGCGGTTCGGTTCGAGATGGCGCAAGCGCAACTCTTTCAGGTTAGGCGCCAGCTCCCAGGCACCATCCACTTTGCCACTTTTTTTATCCACCAGATGCACGGCGGAAGCAAAGTTCTGGTCTGGATCCAGCGGCACCGAGAAGGTCAGCACCAACGTCGCTGCGCCGTCAAGCTGCACTTCTGAGGCATCCAGCAGCGTTAACGGTTTGCCTTCGCTGCGTGCGGCAAGCTCAGCAAGCTTTGCTTTATCCTGCGGGATCGCCGCCGGTGTTTTTTGCTCTGGCGCAGGCGCAGCCTTCGATTCGGGTGCACTGGCGGCCTTAGGCTTATCGTTATCATCGCAGCCCGCGAGCGTAAAGGTGGTGACGAGCGCAAGAGTCAGCGCCGCAAGACGTAGCGGTTTCATTCGTTATCCCTGGTTAAGTAACCTGTTGAAAGAGGCTCACACATTATTATGCGCAACCGTGACAATTACAAAAGCGCCGATGAATTCTGGAAAGCGCCTCGCAAAGCGCACTTAACGTTCTTCACCCTCGCTGTTAAGCCGATCACAGCCCGTAATGTAACATGTTACCTTATGAGTCATTTGTTTTTAAAACAATAAGATAGCTGGATATCCCTTACCACTGGCTGCTAACGTTAAGCGGTCTGTGCACCTTTGTGCGCGGTTCTAATAAGAGAGAACATTATGTCCAGAGCCGTGAATGCCCTACAAAATTTTGGTAAGTCCCTCTTTGGTCCGGTGCTCATTTTGCCCATCGTCGGTTTGTTTATTGCCTTCGGAAATATCTTTGGCAACGGCAACCTGGCCGAATATTTACCTTTTCTTGGTCATCCGTTTATTCAAAACGTCGGCCAGCTCATTGCCAAATCCGCCGTCTCCGTGCTGGCTAACCTGGCACTGGTGTTTGCTGTCGGCATCCCGGTCGGGCTGGCTTCGCGGGATAAAGGCTATGCCGCGTTAATTGGTCTGGTGACGTTTATTGTTTTCATCAACGCCATGAATGTCACTCTGCAGATGCAGGGGGCGCTGGCTCCGGCCGCGCAGATGAAAGCCGCCGGGCAAAGCATGGTGCTGGGCGTGCAGGTGCTGGAGATGGGCGTTTTCGCCGGCATACTCACCGGCGCGCTGTCGGGCTATCTGTACGATAAATATTCCGGCGTACAGTTTTCCGGCGCGATGGCGATTTACTCCGGCCACTGTTTTGTCGCCATTATTATGCTGCCGGTATCCATCGTGCTCGGCGTGGTGATGAGTGAGTTATGGCCCTTTGCCCAGCACGGCATCAGCACGCTGGCGCTGGCGATCAAAGGTGCCGGGCCATTTGGTGTGGCGGTGTACGGTTTTCTGGAGCGCATTCTGGTGCCGACCGGGCTGCATCACCTGGTTTATACACCGTTTCTGTACACGGAGTTAGGTGGTACGGCAGATGTGTGCGGCAGCACCTACCAAGGCGCACGCAATATCTACTTCGCAGAAATGGCCTGCCCGAGCGTCACACAATTGAGCAGCACGGCGGTGTGGGATGCGCGCGGCATCAGTAAAATGTTCGGCCTGCCCGCCGCCGCGCTGGCGATGTATATCACCGCGAAACCGGAACGCAAAGCCGCAGCAAAAGCCATTTTGATCCCCGCCGCGCTCACCTCGTTGCTGGTGGGTGTGACCGAACCGATTGAGTTCTCGTTCCTGTTTGTCGCGCCGCTACTGTTTGTGGTTCACGCCGTACTGACCGGCATTGGCATGATGCTGTTTTCCCTGTTTGGCGTTCACGCCATCGGCGCGAATGGCATTATCGATTTCATTCTCTACAACCTGCCGCTCGGCACCGTGAAATCCAACTGGCCGATGTACATCCTCGTCGGGCTCATCATGTTCGCCCTCTACTTCGTTATCTTCCGCTTCCTGATTTTGCGCTTCGATATGAAAACGCCAGGGCGTGAGGATGACAGCGAAGAGACGCGCCTTTACAGCAAGCAGGATTACCAGGCAAAAGGCAATAACGACGCAGTTGGCGAAGCGATTATCGAAGGGCTGGGCGGGCGCGCCAATATTGAAGTGGTGGATAACTGCTACACCCGCCTGCGCGTCACGGTGAAAGACACCGCGGTAATTAATGAGCCGCAGCTAAAAGCGACAGGCGCGAAAGGCGTGATTAAACAAGGTAATAACGTTCAGGTGGTCTACGGGCTGCATGTCAAAAAAATGCGAGAAGCGGTTGAGATGTTTCTCTAAAGGAGTCCAGAAATGATTAAACCCCCGTTTATTTTATCGATCGCTGGTGGCGGCAGCACCTACACCCCGGGCATTGTCAAAAGCCTGATGGTGAGACTGGAAGATTTTCCGCTGGCGGAAATCCGCCTTTACGATATCGATGAAACCCGGCAAAACACCATCGCGCCGGTGGTGGAAAAAGTGATCCGTGACCACAGCCAGAGCATCAAATTTACCGTCACCAGTGATGCGGAAACGGCGTTTCGCGGCGCACATTTTGTCTTCGCGCAGATGCGCGTCGGGCAGTACAAAATGCGCGAGCAGGATGAAAAGATCCCGCTGCGCCACGGCGTGGTGGGTCAGGAAACCTGCGGGCCTGGCGGGCTGGCTTACGGGCTGCGTACCATTTTGCCAATGGTAGAACTGATAGATCTGGTGGAACGTTACGCCGATAAAAGCGCCTGGATCGTTAACTACTCGAACCCGGCAGCGATTGTCGCCGAAGGGGTGCGCCGTCTGCGTCCCGACGCGCGCGTGCTGAATATTTGTGATATGCCGGTGGCGGCAATGCGCAATATGGGCGCGATCCTCGGCGTTGATCGCCACAAACTGGAGGTGGATTACTTCGGTCTGAATCACTTTGGCTGGTTTACCAAAGTGCGGGTCGATGGTGAAGACCGGCTGCCGGAGCTGCGCGAGCACGTCGCCCGTTTTGGTCTGTTAACTGAAGATGCCGCGCAAACCGATCCGCAACACTCGGATCCGTCGTGGGTGAAAACCTGGCGCAACATCAAGCCGATTATGGATCACTTCCCGGAATTTTTGCCGAACCCCTATTTGCAGTATTACCTGATGCCAAACGACATCGTTGCGCATCAAAACGCTGATTACACCCGAGCCAATGAAGTGATGGACGGGCGCGAGAAAAAACTGTTTGCCGCCGCGGCGGAATATCAGCGCACCGGCATTCTGCCGGATGCGTTCCATGTTGGCGTACACGGCGCGTTTATCGTCGATGTCGCTTGTTCGCTGGCTTTTGACCTGCGCCAGCGTCACCTGGTGATTGTGGAAAACAAAGGGGCGATTGCTAACCTGCCTTACGATGCGATGGTGGAAGTCCCGGCTTATATCACCAGTGAAGGGCCGGAGCCAGTGCGGATGGGCGCGGTGCCGCTGTTTCATCAGACCTTGTTGATGCAACAACTGGCGTCGGAACAACTGCTGGTAGAAGCCACTATTGAAGGCAGTTACGAGAAAGCGCTACAGGCATTTACCCTCAACCGCACCGTACCGACCATGCAGCACGCGAAAGCGATTCTTGATGAGATGATTGAAGCCAACCGTGACTACTGGCCAGCGCTGCAAAAAGCATGGGAAAACGGCAAACCAGCATAAAAATAACGAGGTCGCTCGCGGCGTTAGCGAAGTCGGCTTGTCGGGTCATGAAAAAACGTTAACAATTCAGGTTACTGTTGATGACACGGAGACAACCATGTCCACCTCGTTTTTTGTCGCGGCCGACTGGCTGATAGAGCACAGCGATGATCCCGAAATCCAGCTGATTGATGCGCGGATGGCGCCAGTGGGTCAGGAGCATCGCGACATGAGAGCGGAATACCGCGCCGGGCACCTTCCCGGTGCGGTCTTTTTTGATATCGAAGCCCTTTCCGATCACACCACACCGCTGCCGCATATGCTGACGCGCCCGGAAGCGTTCGCCGTGGCGATGCGCGAACTGGGCATCAGCCAGGATAAACATCTGGTGGTGTATGACGAAGGCAATCTCTTCTCTGCCCCGCGCGCCTGGTGGATGTTACGTAATCACGGCGTGGAAAATGTCTCGATTCTGGCCGGTGGGCTGGCAGGCTGGCAGCGCGATGCCCTGCCGCTGCAAAAAGGCGACGTGCCGCTGCCGGAGTCCGACTTCAATGCCAATTTCGATCCTCACGTAGTGAAAAAACTGACCGACGTGCTGCTGGCGAGCCACGAAGGCACGGCACAAATTGTCGATGCCCGCCCTGCTCCGCGTTTTAATGGCGAAGTGGATGAACCGCGCGCGGGCCTGAAGCGCGGCCATATCCCCGGCGCGCTGAATGTACCGTGGGTCGATTTAGTCGTTGAAGGTGAACTGAAAACCACCGATGAGCTGGCGGCGATTTTCCGCCGCCAGGGTGTGGATCTGGACAAACCTATCATCGCCAGCTGCGGCTCCGGCGTGACGGCATCGGTGGTGATCCTTGCACTGGAAACGCTTGGTGCAAGTAACGTGACGCTGTATGACGGCTCCTGGAGTGAATGGGGCGCGCGCGACGATTTACCCATCGAAACGGCGTAAATGGACAACCGACTGGCACCACTGCTGACGCGCGGGGAGTCGCTGACCCGCGCGGAATATCGTGTTCTTGCGCATCTGACGGAACACCCGTTGCTGGTGGGGAACATCACGGTACGCGAACTGGCGCAGGCGACATTTGTCTCCACCGCCACCATTATTCGCCTGTGCCAGAAGCTCGGTTTCAGTGGCTATAGCGAGTTTATCTGGCACTGCAAACAGCGGCTGGCAGACACGCCGCACATTACCGGGCCACACAGTGAACCCGCCGAGCTACCCGCCGCTTTCGCGCAGTTTATGGCGAATTATCAGCGCACGTTTCAGTGGGTGAGCGCGGAAAAACGGCAGCATTTTGCCGCCCTGCTGCATGAGCAGGAGAGCTTTTTTCTGTATGGTGCCGGGTTTTCCTATCTGTTTGCTGAGTATCTGACCAAGAAATTACAGGTGCTGGGCAAGACGGCGTTTATTTCCGGGCCGGGCGACAGCCGGAATATCTTTCTCAGTAACGCGGCGCGCTACCAGGTGTTTATTGCCGTCTCCCGCAGCGGTGAAACGGAACAAGTGCTGGATAAAGCGCGTATTGCGCGCACGGTCGGTATGACGGTGGTGGCATTTACCCGCGCGTCGGTAAACCCGCTGGCGGAGATGGCGGATATCCATTTCGCGCTGTACGACGAAGCGGTGCATTTTGCCGCTGAAGCCGCCGGGATCACCTCGTTCGAGTCAAATCTGGTGCTGCTGATGGATCTGTTGCTGCTGGAAGCGACGCAATAACGCTTGCCGCAGCGCGGCAAGCATCAGCAAATGCGCAAATTACGAATGGCTCAGTTCACGCCGCGCCCAGGCCGCCTGAATGTATTCATGAAGCGCGACATACAGCTCCTCAATCGGCATTTTTTCCCGCTGTGCGCCTTTCAACACCCCGCCGGGCAGACTTATCACCACTTTGCGCTTCTTCGGATCAACAACAAAATTGCGGAACAAACGCCCCACGGTGCAGGTAGGTGGCTGATAACCCTCCCGCCAGTAGAGATCGATAAATACCCAGTCATTAACGCTACGAATATCAATGTTTTCAATCTCCGCCAGCAATAGCGGCGCGCTGAGCTGATAGCTTTCGATGCCTTGTGCCGTCAGTGTGAACAGCGGCTGGCGCACGCGCGTATACATCGTCCAGCTTCCCAGTCCAAAGATCAGCCCACCAACGGCCAGCCCAAAAATTATCTTCTCCATTGAGGGATTGGCGGTGGCGTTCCACTGGATGCTCAGCGTGAGGACTAAACCGGCACCGGCAACACAGAGCACCGCCAGCACCAGGAACAGCCAGAAATTTTTCTTACGCAGCGAGACAACGACGCTTTCCGTGGAGTGTGCTGCCAGATTCTCTAATTCGGCCTGATAAGCGTCATGATGTGCTTCCACATTGCTCGCCATGCCAGCGGTTAACGCGGCTGATAAAGCCGAAGCATCACGGAATAAACTGCGCATCCACTGGTAATCTGCCTCATCCGCCGGGCGCGACGCCCTGGCCAGCAGCGTTTCATCCAGCGGCACATTCAGTTGCTCGATACGCACGCGCGTCGGCGGGTGGCTGTCTGTTGGGTGCGCCAGTTCCTGCTCAAGCGAGGCGGCAACATCAAAACGTCCGCCCTCACGCAGCGAAGCAAACAAGCTGTGCACCAGATCGTGCGTCTCAAGTTTGCGATTAAAGAACAGCTCCATCGGCGCGTTAAAGCGTTCATTGAGCGCAGAGAAACGCAGGAGCGAGGCCGCCAGCGCCTGCGGCGAGCTGGTACGCGCGCCCGCAGCGTCCGCCGCCAGTTCGCGTACGCGGCTCCAGCCATTGACCGTTTCATGGAACTGACGGTAAAACCAGAGGCCGAGATGAATAGTCGGGTTGAGCGCCAGCCGCTCAAGCCAGCCGCTGCTCGCCACATCGCGATAAAAGTAGTCGAGACTGTTTTCCATACCGGCATACAGCCCGGCAAAATGCAGGGTGTAGACGGTGTCATTACCGGTAAAATGTCCCAACTCATGACCAATCACGGCAGCCACTTCGTCTTTATTCATAAACGCGGCGTAGCTGAGCGGGAAATAGAGCGTGTTGCCGGTTAACCGCGCGTCATTTTCAATTTGCACCGGGCTTGCGGTGACGTAAAAACCCTCAAATAAACCGACAACAATATTATCCGGCACAATAGCCTGCCCGCGCTGGGCTAATTCTCTGACCCAGCGCCACAGTTCCGGCGCGTCGGCTTCAGAAACAGCTGCACCATGAACCTGCATATCTTGTGGCTCAAACAGCGCAAAGCAGCGTTTTAGTAAGAACAGGCTTTTCAGCACCATAAATACCAGCGAACCAATGATCAGCAAAACAAATATCACCAGTTTGATATTAAAGGCGCTCGCCCTGCCGAGCGTGTAGATCCAGCACACTTCATATAACAGTACGCAGACCAGCGCGAAACCAATCGACGCCATTACGCCAACCATAATAAATGGCAGTAACTTGCGACAAAGGGTAAACGCAGCAATGAGCTTTTCCGCAGATATACGGGCTTTCCGTACGCTTAAAATACAGAGAATTACCGCGCTGGTACTGGCAATCAAGCCCAACAGGGAAAACAACATACCGGCTTTGGCGAGGATCTGGCGCGACATATCGGCAAATACGCTGTGACCGACAAAACCATATTGCGTGACCTGATAAACATCCACTTCGTTAATACGGATATTCTGCCAGCAGGCGTAGAAGAAAAGAATTAACGGTACGCCGAAGCAGTACAGCAGGCTTTTTTTGTCCATAAAAAGTAACCGTAAAGAAACGTAAAAACGAACCGTATCACAGGTATGGGATTAATACATAATTTATGGAATTTACAGCGAAAGCCGTACGACGTTATTAATGAAAGGCTAATAATTCACTTTTTTAAATAATAGAAGGCGGTACATAACATACCGCCCGATAATTAAATAATGCGATTTTGCTTAAAGTCACGCAGGAAACTTCCCCAGCGTCGTTCGTAGAAAGGGGTAATATGCGCCATCATAAAATGGCTAATTCCTTTTTCACCTTCAACGACCTGGCAAATATCTACCGGCTCATCACCGGGCAGCGTATCGGTCGCCACACTGCCCGCGGCGTGAATAATCTCTTCAATATCGCCATCGGCTTCGATTCCAATCAGCAGATTGGGCTGCTCATCAGCTTTCTCTTTGATTGAGCAGAGAAACGCGCGCTTCACGGTTTTGATGCTTTTAAACAGCGTGGTCAGCGAATCCACCATTTGTGCGGGCGGTTCAGCCACGTCGGAAAGCAGCAGCGCCGTGCCGCCCTCCAGCACTTCCTGCTGGCTTAGAGGGCTGCCCTCTTCGCCCACCAGGTGGCTGATTTCTCGCGGGGTGAACTCTTTGCCGGTCGGTAACTTGGCATTGAGAAACAGCGTCTCGCCGAGCGTCATTTCAAACAGTGTGCGCGCAGGCATCACCACAAACGCCCGCTCCTCTTCCACCGCCTGTTGCAGGGCTTCGAGCGAGGTAAAGAACGGGATCACGGAGGTGCCGTCATCTTTTTCCCAGTGCTGTAAATCAAGCGCGCTGTCTTCAACAATAGCTTCGCCCTCCGCCGCCGTGCCAGGCACCCAAACCGTGGATTCCAGCAGCGTGCGGAAAAATGCCGGACGATACGCAGGCTCAGTCGCGGCCTGTTCCAGCAGGGTTTCTAATTCGTTTTTGCTTTCTGACATAGTGGTTCCAGAGAGTTTCCTCTCCCTTGCGGGAGAGGAAAAAGATTACTTCGCGGTTAACAGATTCGCCAGGGTACGCACGCCAAGGCCGGTTGCCCCTGCGGCCCACTGCTCAACCGCCGCTTTACGATAGGTAGCTGAGCAGTCGATGTGCAGCCAGCCCTGCTGGTAGTTTTCAACAAAATGCGACAGGAAACCGGCCGCCGTGCTCGCCCCTGCCGGGAATGAACCACCCGCGGTGTTGTTCAGCTCTGCGAAATTAGAGGGCAGTTGATTGCGATGGAATTCGGCCAGCGGCAAGCGCCAGAACGGCTCGTTTTCCGCGCTGGCACTGCTGAGCAAACGTCCGGCAAGCGCATCGTCAAAGCTGAAAAGCGCGTGATAATCATTGCCCAGCGCGGTTTTCGCCGCACCGGTCAGCGTTGCCGCATCAATAATCAGCTCTGGTTTCTGCGCAGAAGCGTCGATCAGGCCATCGGCCAGCACCAGACGCCCTTCCGCATCGGTATTCATGATTTCGACGGTTTTACCGTTACGATAACGGATGATATCGCCCAGTTTGAAGGCGTTGCCACTAATCAGGTTATCGGCACAGCACAGGTACAGTTTGATGCGTTTATCCAGCCCGCGATGGATGGCAAACGCCAGCGCACCGGTCACCAGCGCCGCGCCGCCCATATCGGATTTCATGGAATCCATTGAGGAAGTCGGCTTAATGCTGTAACCGCCGGAATCGAAGGTTATGCCTTTGCCCACCAGCGCGGCATAAACCGGCGCGTCCGGGTTACCGGTCGGGTTGAAGTCCAGCGCCAGCAGTACCGGCGGGCGCTCGGAACCACGGCCAACCGTATGCAGACCGAGATAATTCTGCTCGCGCAGATCTTCCCCTTTGGTGATGCGATACGAGACGTTATCGCCACCGACTTTGTGCAGCAGATCGACCGCGCGCTGCGCCAGTTGCTCCGGCCCTAACTCTTCCGCCGGGGCGTTGATGGTGTCGCGCACCCAGTCGATCACCAGTAGGCGACTATCCAGCTCTTTTTGCTCTGCGTCGTTAAGCTGCGCCCATTCGACTTTGCGCGTGCCTTTTGGCCCTTTATAACCGGCCCAGAACGCCCAGCTGCGATCCGCGTCCCAGCCTTCACCGCTCAGAGCAACATGCTTGATGCCCATGCCGTCGATTTTACGCGCGGCGCGTTGGATCAGGCCTAAGTCATCTTTCCCGGTCAGATGCAGTGCGATGCCGTCGTTATTGATGCTGTAAGTGGCTTTTTCACCCCAGCGCGCGTCGGCGCTTTGCGTTGTCAGCGTAATTTTCATAGCTTCTGTCATTATTTTTATCCTTATGGCTGTTCATGAAAACGGGCCGCCCGAAGGCAGCCCGTTTGATGATTACGATGCTTCGTCTAACCAGACTAGCAGAATCGCTTCGAGAATTTTTTCATTCGATGCATTCGGATCATCGTCAAACTCTTCCAGCTCGCAGATCCACTGGTGCATATCGGTGAAGCGCACGGTTTTCGGATCTACGTCCGGGCGGCTGTCGTACAGCGCCTCGCCGATTTCGCGGCTATCGGTCCATTTCAGCCCCATATTAGTGCTCCCGCGCGTGGTTGATGGTGTAACGCGGAATTTCAACCACCAGATCTTCATCGGTAACACGCGCCTGGCAGCCTAAGCGGCTTTCCGGCTCCAGACCCCACGCTTTATCCAGCATGTCGTCTTCCTCTTCGCTGCTTTCCGGCAACGAGTCAAAACCTTCACGTACCACACAGTGGCAAGTGGTGCAGGCGCAGGATTTTTCGCAGGCATGCTCAATCTCAATCCCGCCGCGCAGGGCGACATCAAGAATGGTTTCACCGCTCTTAGCTTCCAGAACTGCGCCATCCGGACAGAGATCCTGATGAGGCAGAAAAACAATTTTAGGCATATTAAACCTCGTCGACGGAATGGCCTTTCAGCGCGGTACGTACGGATTGATCCATACGGCGTGCGGCGAATTCCTGGGTTTGTTTATCTACATTTTTAATGGCTTGTTCTATCGCGTCGGTGTCATCGCCGTCGGCAACCGCGCGTAACTGCGCGACTGCGTCGTCGATCTCCGCACGCTCTGCGGCGCTTAACAGCGCGGCGTCAGCGGCAAGCGCGCTGGCAAGACTTTCCAGCACGCGCGCGGCTTCCACTTTCTGCTCCGCCAGCATGCGCGCTTTCACGTCCTGCTCGGCGAAACTCATGGAGTCTTTGATCATGTCGGCGATTTCGCCATCGGTCAGACCGTACGACGGTTTCACCTGAATGGAGGCTTCCACGCCGGTGGATTTTTCCATCGCGGTTACGCTGAGCAGACCGTCAGCATCGACCTGGAAGGTGACGCGAATATGCGCCCCGCCCGCCGGCATCGCCGGGATACCGCGCAGTGCAAAACGCGCCAGTGAACGGCAGTCTGCCACCAGCTCACGCTCGCCCTGCATCACATGGATAGACATCGCTGTCTGGCCATCTTTGAAAGTGGTGAACTCCTGAGCGCGCGCCACCGGAATGGTGGTGTTACGCGGGATCACTTTTTCTACCAGGCCGCCCATCGTTTCCAGCCCCAGCGAGAGCGGGATGACATCCAGCAGCAGCATTTCGCTGTCCGGCTTGTTGCCAACCAGAATATCGGCCTGGATTGCCGCGCCAATCGCCACCACTTTATCCGGGTCAATCGACGTCAGCGGCGTGCGGCCAAAGAACTCGCCAACCCGCTCGCGCACCAGCGGCACGCGCGTCGAGCCACCGACCATGACCACTTCCAGCACTTCTTGCGCTTCGACACCCGCATCTTTCAGCGCGCGACGACAAGAGAGTAAAGTGCGTTTGACCAGCGTTGAAATCAACGCTTCAAACTGGGTACGTGCAATGGTGCCCTGCCAGCCCGCCACCTCAACGGTGACGCTGTCGGCCTCGCTGAGGGCGATTTTTGCGGCAATCGCCGCATCCAGCAATTCGCGCTGTTGGCGCACATCGCTGCGATCGGCAATTCCCGCCTGTTCGCAAATGTAATCCGCCAGCAGATGGTCGAAATCGTCGCCGCCGAGCGCGGAATCACCGCCGGTCGCCAGCACTTCGAAAACGCCACGGCTCAGGCGCAAAATCGAGATATCAAAGGTGCCGCCGCCGAGGTCATAAACCGCAATCACGCCCTCTTTGCCGGAGTCCAGACCGTAGGCGATAGCCGCAGCGGTCGGTTCGTTCAGCAGACGCAATACGTGCAAGCCCGCCAGACGCGCCGCATCTTTGGTGCCCTGACGCTGTGCGTCATCAAAATAGGCAGGAACAGTGATCACCACGCCGTCCAGCTCGCCGGAAAGCGTCTCTTGCGCGCGCGCGGCAAGGGCTTTGAGGATATCCGCAGAAACGCGAATCGGGTTAACCAGGCCGCCACGCGTGGCAATCATCGGCAGACCATTTTCGCTCGGCTGGAACTGCCACGGCAGGCGCGGGTAACGCGCCTGAATGTCGGCCAGGCTGCGCCCCATCAGGCGTTTCACCGAGCTAATGGTGTTTACGGAGTCCTGCGCGGCGTTGGCGCGCGCATCGTAACCGACAACATGGCTGTCGGCCTGGTAGTTAACCACCGAAGGGAGCAGGTGACGTCCGGCGCTGTCGGCCAGCGTTTCCGCCTGTCCGCTGCGCACGGTGGCAACCAATGAATTGGTGGTGCCGAGATCGATACCCGCCGCCAGACGACGCTGGTGCGGCGCGGCGCTCAGACCGGGCTCACTAATTTGTAATAAGGCCATGATGTGCTTCCAAAAAATTAAAAACCGAGCAGTTTTTCTTCGAGTTGTTCTGTTGCGCTGCGCAGTTTATCGAGAAAACGCAGTTTACGCACGGTATCCGCCGCCGCGTCCCACGTCTGGCTATCTAATTGCTCCACCATTTGCCGATGGCGGATGTCATACATTTCTTTCACACGCTGTTGAAATGCTTCCAGACGGGTCGCGTCTTGCGCTTTTTCAATCTCGTCCAGCTCTTCACGCAGCTCAAGTTGTTCCATTAAGAAGGCGGTATCGCGCACCGTGTGTTGCTCAGAGGCTAAATCAAAACCGTGCAGCGACAGCAAATATTCTGCGCGCGTTAGCGGGTTGCGCAGCGTTTGCCATGCCTGGTTAATGGTAGCGGATTGCTGGACGGCAGCCAGTTGTTCCGCCTGCGGGCGGTTTGCGAAGCGATCCGGGTGGAACTGACGTTGCAGATCCTGGAAACGTGTCGCCAGCGCCTGAACATCGAGCGGATAGTGGGCCGGCAACCCAAAGAGGGTGAAGTAATCCATAACAATTCCGGGTGTGCAATCGAAACAAACCCCACGCGCAGGACGCTGCGGTGGGGTCATCGGATGGTGGCGATTAAACGTTGAAGCTTTCGCCGCAACCGCACTCGTCTTTAACGTTCGGGTTGGTGAATTTAAACCCTTCGTTCAGGCCTTCTTTGACGAAGTCCAGCTGAGTACCGTCGAGGAATTGCAGGCTTTTGCCGTCAACCACTACCTTCACGCCTTTGTCTTCAAACACCGTGTCTTCTTCGTTCGGCGCATCGACAAACTCAAGGACATAAGCCATACCAGAACAGCCGGAGGTTCTCACCCCCAGGCGCAGACCAAACCCTTTACCACGGTTGGCCAGGAAGGTATTGACTCGCGCGGCAGCACTGTCGCTCAGGCTAATGGACATGACAACAACCTCCCGCCTTATTTCGCTTCTTGTTTACTTTTGTAATCCGCAATTGCGGCTTTAATCGCGTCTTCCGCCAGGATAGAACAGTGAATTTTCACCGGCGGCAGTTCCAGCTCTTCGGCGATATCGGTGTTTTTAATCGCCTGCGCTTCGTCCAGTGACTTGCCTTTCACCCATTCGGTGACCAGCGAGCTGGAAGCGATTGCAGAGCCGCAACCGTAAGTTTTAAAACGCGCGTCTTCGATAATGCCTTTATCGTTAACTTTGATCTGCAGTTTCATCACGTCGCCGCACGCCGGTGCGCCAACCATGCCGCTACCAACCGTGTCGTCGTTGTCAAACGAGCCAACGTTGCGCGGGTTTTCGTAGTGATCGATTACTTTTTCGCTATAAGCCATTTTTTCTTCTCCTGCTTGCGCAACTATTAATGATGAGCCCATTCGATGGTGGTCAAATCCACGCCCTGTTTGAACATTTCCCACAGCGGAGAGAGTTCACGCAGACGGCCGATGGATTTACGTACCAGCGCGATGGTGTAGTCAATTTCTTCTTCGGTGGTAAAACGACCTAAAGAGAAACGGATCGAGCTGTGTGCCAGCTCATCATTCATGCCCAGTGCGCGCAGCACGTAGGACGGTTCCAGGCTTGCAGAGGTACAGGCAGAGCCGGAGGATACAGCCAGATCTTTCAGCGCCATGATCAGCGACTCGCCTTCAACGTAGTTAAAGCTGACGTTGAGGATGTTCGGTGCGCCGTGCTCGAGATCGCCGTTCAGGTAAACTTCTTCAATGTCGTTGATGCCGTTCCACAGACGGTTACGCAGCGCGCGCAGGCGTTCCATTTCGCTCGCCATCTCTTCTTTTGCGATGCGGTACGCTTCGCCCATGCCGACGATCTGGTGGACAGGCAGAGTACCGGAACGCATACCGCGCTCATGACCGCCGCCGTGCATCTGCGCTTCGATACGCACACGCGGTTTACGCTGAACGTAGAGCGCACCGATGCCTTTCGGCCCATAAATTTTATGGCCGGAGAAGGACATCAGATCCACTTTCAACTGGCTCAGGTCGATAGGCAGTTTGCCCACGCTCTGGGTGGCGTCAACGTGGTAGATAATGCCGCGCGCACGGCACATTTCGCCGATGGCCGCGATATCCTGTACCACGCCGATTTCGTTGTTCACGTGCATGATGGAAACAAGGATGGTGTCTTCACGCATCGCCGCTTCCAGCTCTTTCAGGTCGATAATGCCGTTGCTCTGCGGAGCAAGATAGGTCACTTCGAAGCCTTCGCGCTCCAGTTGACGGCAGGTGTCCAGCACGGCTTTGTGTTCGGTTTTGCTGGTGATAATGTGCTTGCCTTTTTTCTGATAAAAGTTGGCTGCACCTTTAATCGCCAGGTTATCGGATTCGGTTGCACCGGAAGTGAAGACGATTTCACGCGGGTCCGCACCGACCAGTTCTGCAATCTGGTTACGGGCGATATCTACCGCTTCTTCAGCTTGCCAGCCAAAACGGTGAGAACGGGAAGCAGGGTTACCAAAGGTCCCGTCCAGGGTCAGAAACTGCATCATTTTCTCGGCAACACGCGGATCCACCGGCGTGGTTGCGGAGTAATCGAGATAAATCGGTAATTTCATTGCTCTTTAAACTCCGTACATCGCTCTAATGCAAGGAATCAGGCAACCGGCTGGATGTACGACCGCGTTAACAGGGCACTGTTTTGTGCCCTGGCCCGATTCTGAATTCTGTTTTTTATTATGCGCGCAGTTTGACGTCGATAGCGTCTTGAGCGCGGGTGGTGCGATGGGATTCGTTACTGTGCTGACGATCGGACACATCGAGGATTTCCTGGTTGTTTACCAGTTCGCCCAGCGTGATGTTGTTTAAGAAACCGGTCAGACGATCGCTCAGATCGCGCCACAGCGCATGGGTCAGGCACTTATCACCACCCTGGCAGCCGCTTTTACCCTGGCAGCGGGTTGCGTCTACGGATTCGTCAACTGCGCTAATCACTTCGCCAACGGCAATGGTATTTGCGTCTTTACCCAGCAGGTAACCGCCGCCCGGGCCACGTACGCTGGCGACTAAGCCATTTTTACGCAGACGGGAGAACAGCTGCTCCAGGTAGGAGAGGGAAATTCCCTGACGCTCGGAAATATCAGCCAACGGAACCGGGCCCGCTTCGGAGTTGAGTGCAACGTCCAGCATTGCGGTCACGGCATAACGCCCTTTAGATGTCAGTCTCATGTCTTACAAGCCTCAAACTCGCCCCTGCCCGGGGTGTATTATTAATATGTTAATGTTGCATAGCAGACGCAAGTCTGACATTCCCGACTAAATTGGTCAACTATTTAGTTGACTGTTTTAGTCAGGTATTTGTCGTTTAGTGCTTTCATAGAGTTAGGCCGAAAAAAGGCCATTTCCCGGCCTCGCGCATTACTCTTTATGCTTCTGTTCGATCGACGCCAGGATGCCGCGCAGGATATTAAGCTCCTGACTTTCCGGGCGCGCGCGGGTAAACAGACGGCGCAGTTTGTTCATCACCTGGCCGGGGTGGTTTTCACGAATAAAACCGGTCGCCAGCAGCGTTTGCTCCAGATGCCCGTAAAAACGCTCCAGATCGTCGACCAGCGGGTACGGCGTCTCTTCATGTTCAACCGCCGGGGCAGTGCTCTCTTGCGCTGCCAGCCAGGCCATGCGCACTTCATAAGCAATAACCTGCACCGCCATCGCCAGGTTCAGCGAGCTGTATTCCGGGTTGGCGGCAATCGCCACGTGGTAGTGGCACTTTTGCAGCTCATCATTAGTGAGGCCAACGCGTTCGCGACCAAATACCAGCGCGATGGGCGCGTGTTGCGCTTCGGCAACGCTTTTCAGCCCGCATTCACGCGGATCGAGCATCGGCCACGGCAGCGTGCGGGAACGCGCGCTGGTGCCAACAACCAGGCTGCAACCGGCGAGCGCTTCATCCAGCGTGTCGACGATTTGCGCATTGCCAATCACATCGCTGGCACCTGCGGCCAGCGCGATAGCCTGTGAATCCGGTTTTACCAGCGGGTTCACCAGCCAGAGATTCGTTAAACCCATTGTTTTCATTGCACGAGCAACAGAGCCCATGTTGCCGGTGTGGGAGGTTTCCACCAGTACGATTCGAATATTTTGCAGCATAGATTTTCAACGGCTAAAGAATATTCGCGCATATTATCATAAAGCAAAGACATAATCCGAATTCGCTGCTATGATATGCGCCGTTTTCCGTTCTTTAACATCCAGTGAGAGAGACCGATGCATCCGATGCTGAACATCGCCGTGCGTGCTGCGCGCAAGGCGGGTAATTTAATTGCCAAAAACTACGAAACTCCGGACACCGTAGAAACCAGCCAGAAAGGCAGCAATGATTTCGTGACCAACATTGATAAAGCAGCCGAAGCGCTGATTATCGAAACAATCCGCAAATCTTACCCGCAACACACCATCATCACCGAAGAGAGTGGTGAGCACGAAGGCGCTGACCAGGATGTGCAATGGGTTATCGATCCGCTGGATGGCACTGCCAACTTTGTTAAACGCCTGCCGCACTTCGCGGTATCCATCGCCGTACGAATCAAAGGCCGCACAGAAGTCGCTGTGGTTTACGATCCCATGCGTAACGAACTGTTCACCGCTACTCGCGGTCAGGGCGCACAGCTGAACGGCTACCGCCTGCGCGGCAGCACGGCTCGCGATCTGGATGGCACCATTCTGGCGACCGGCTTCCCGTTCAAAGCCAAACAGCACGCCACCACCTACATCAATATCGTCGGCAAACTGTTCACCGAATGCGCGGACTTCCGCCGCACGGGTTCCGCTGCGCTGGATCTGGCCTACGTTGCCGCTGGCCGCGTGGATGGTTTCTTCGAAATCGCGCTGAAACCGTGGGATTTTGCCGCCGGTGAACTGCTGGTGCGTGAAGCTGGCGGCCTGGTGTGCGATTTCACCGGTGGTCACAACTATATGATGACCGGCAACATCGTGGCGGGTAACCCGCGCGTAGTTAAAGCGATGCTGGCGAATATGCGTGAAGAGCTGAGCGACGCGCTGAAACGCTAAGTCTGGCTGTGCCCGGTGGGGGTTCGCCGCCACCGGGTGCTATCAAAACGGTCGCAATCCGCCGCCCGGCGGTAACGCACTGACCCACATTATTACCGACGCGCTAATTAACAACGCGCCACCGGCCAGAGCCAGCGTGCTCCAGCCAACCTGTCGCCACAATACCGGCGCACGATCCCCACTTAATTTCACTGCCAGTTGGCGAAAACCATGGACCAGCAACGCCAGCGAACTGATGGTCAGCGACGTTCCGACCGCCATGGCCAGCGCGGAGGCCACACCCCAGCTAAACACGCCAATCACTTTACTGAACAGCAGCACCATGATCGCACCGGAACAGGGGCGCATCCCCATCGACAAAATAATCATTAACCGTGCGCGCCAGTCATCACCGCTCTGCAACTGCGAGGCCGTGGGTAAATGCTGATGACCGCAACCGCATCCTTCGTGATGCACATGGTGCGGCGTAAAGGCGCGGAATTTCGGCGCTTGTACAAGCGCGCGCAGCTTTTTCAACGCTCGCCAGCACAAAAGCACTCCCAGCACACCAACCAGTAAATAACTGCCCTTCTCCAGCCAGTAACTGCTCAAATGCAGCTGCCGCGCGGGCAGCGCCAGAATACTCAGCACAACCACCACCAGCGCAATGGCCACCAGCCCCTGCAACAAAGAAGAGGCCAGCGTTAAGCCAATCGCCGGTTTCAGTTTTGACGGATGCGTGGCAAGCCAGGTGGTGATCACCACTTTGCCATGTCCCGGCCCAAGCGCATGTAGCACGCCATAGACAAAACTGAACAACAGTAGCGCCCCACCGGCCTGGCGCGGGTTTTCTGCCACCGCTTTCAGTAAGCCGCTCATTTTCATATTCACATCGCGCTGCCAGATAACGCTTTTCACCATTACCTGCGGCCAGATCTGCCACAGCCACAACGCGGCGGCCAGCGCACACAGCATAAAAAGCACCAGCGGCCACCAGTGCAATAAGCGTCGTTTTCGCGCCGTAGCGCTCACCATCACGGACATGTCAGCGTCACCGTCTGGGCAAATTGTTTACCGAGTTCCATATCTTCTGCCGGCGCATCGGCTTTATCCAGCGACTGGGCATAATTCAGCACTTCCTCGCCGGGTTTGGGCGTTTGTACCGCCAGTTTGCAGCCCTGCGGTGCGGCGGCAGGCAATGCCGCGTCGCTCGCTTTTGCGTAACTCATATCGACAAAATAGGTGGGATCGAAAGTGGAAAATGTATACCGCTGGCCGCTGAGCACCTGCGGTTCGGCGAGCGGCAAAACAAACGTCAGCACCGCCTGGTGCGCGACCTGTTCCATGCCATATTCCGTCGGTCGGTTAAGAAACTTCACTTTCTGCCCGTTGTGCCAGACTTCGGTGAAATAGTGTTGCCCCAGCACGTTTGCCATCACTTCCGCCGCTAGTTTTTTCCAGATCTCATCGCCAGGTTTTGCATTGCCCGCGTCATACAGCAGATCCGCCGAAGTGATCTCATCCATCGTCCAGCGCATTTTCAGCCCGGTGAACTGCTCGTTGTCGATCAACACTTGCGTTTTCATGCGGATAAAACTGTGCGGATGCGCCGTCGCTGAAAACGATAAAAGCGCGAGAAACAGGCCACTGGCGCATTGTTTAACTGCTTGCATGTATTCCTCACGAGAAAAATTCTGTGATGCTCCCCGGCAATCCTGAATGAAAGAGCTGCCGCTGCGCTATCGCTGAGCATACCTTTAACTACGCTTATCAAAAACCCCAACTGGAACCTGACAGATGACAACTGTAATGACACCGCCATCTGCGCTCTCCAGTCCGCAGCGCCGCTGCCAGGTGCTTTTGATGCTCGCCTTGCCGGGGCAACACGTCACCATGGAACATATCAGCGCTATGAATGGAGTGGACGACGCCATGGCTCGCCGGGATATCGCTGAAACGGAAAGTGAAATTCAGCGCTACCACCGGCTCTCTATCGTTCCCCATCCTAACGGCGGCTTTCGGATTGAGGGCGCTCCACTCGATCAACGTTTATGCCTGTTGCACTGGCTTCGCCGTGCGCTGCGGCTGTGCCCGCAATTTATCACGCAACAGTTTACCCCGGCGTTAAAAACCGCGCTTAAACAGCAAGGCATTGCCCGAACGTTATACGACGATACAAATCTGCTGGCGTTGATTAACCTCTGTTCGCGCCGCCTGCAGCGCGTCTTTGAATGCCGGGATATGCAGTTTCTGCGTCTCTATTTGCAATATTGTTTACTGCAGCATCACCACGGACATACCCCGGAATTTAACCCGGTTCAGCAAGAGTGGGCGCAAATGCGCGCCGAGTATCAGGTGGCGCAGGAGATTGTGCGCCACTGGCAGCGTCGCGTTGTCGACTATCCGCAGCAGAATGAGCACCTGTTTTTGTCGCTGCTGTTTATGCTGGTGCGCACGCCCGATCCGCTGCGTGACCAGCAACACCAGGATCGCCGTCTGCAAAAAGCCATCCGCCGGATGATTGCCCGCTTTCACGCTCTGGCGGGGCTGCGTTTCAGCGATGAACAAGGCTTAAGTGCTCAGCTCTATATTCACATTGCCCAGGCGCTGGATCGCAGCTTGTTTGGTATTGGCATTGATAGCAGCCTGCCCGAAGAGATCAACCAGCTTTACCCGCGTCTGATGCGAACCACCCGCGATGCCTTGCAGGAGCTGGAAGACGAGTATGATTTGCGCTTCAGCGATGAAGAGGCGGGGCTGGTGGCGGTGATTTTCGGCGCCTGGCTGATGCAGGACAGCGATATGCATGAGAAACAGGTGGTGTTGATTACTGGCGAAGACAGTACCCGCGAACAGCAGATTGAGCAGCAACTGCGCGAATTAACGCTGCTGCCGCTCAGTATTAAATATCTGCCACTGGCGGAATTTCGTAAGGCCGGCGCACCGAAAGACGTGACATTGATTATCACGCCTTACACTACGCCGCTGCCGCTGTTCTCACCGCCGCTGATCCACACCGACGGTCCGCTGAGCGGGCAACAACAGCGGCATATCCGCGACATGCTGGAAAGCTAGCGGGCCTGCACGGCGACGTTCGGGCGCAGGAACAGGGCCGGAATGGCCAGCACGGCCATGACAAAAAACAGCCCCTGATGCAGATGTTCAAACAGGAAACCGGCGATCATGGTCATCAGTGCAATACTGCCGCCCATCGCGACCGCTGAATAGACCGCTTGTAAGCGGATGACTTCGCTGCCCTGCCGCGCCGAGATATAGCGCATGGCGGCAAGATGGCAAACGGTAAACGTGCCGCAGTGCAGGATCTGGGCAATAATCAGCCACGGAAGCGCGGTCGTCCAGCCCATCAGGCTCCAGCGCACCAGCCCGCAAACGGCGGAAAGCAGCAGCAGATCGCGTGCGCTGAAGCGGCGGAACAGACGATTACTGAGCGCGAAAATCACCACTTCCGCCACCACCCCCAACGACCACAGATACCCGACCGTTGAAGCAGAGTACCCCGCCGACTGCCAGTAAATGGCGCTGAAGCCGTAGTAAGCCGCATGTGCGCCCTGCAGCAGCGACACGCAGGCGAGAAAACGCCAGTTCTGCGCAATCAATACCCGCCACGCCTGCCAGCCTGCGCCCTCCTGCTGGCGATTTTCACCCTGCGGCAAAATGGAAGGACGCAGCAACATACCGAGCAACATGGATGCCGCGCCCAGCGTCAGCAACGCCAGAATCGCCTGGTAATCAAACAGGCTCACCAGCTTGCCGGTGAGCGCCGAACCAATCACAAAAGCAATCGATCCCCACAGCCGTACCCGGCCATAATCCATCGGGAACTGTTTTTGCCAGGTGCCCGCCAGCGCATCGGTGAGCGGCACCAGCGGCGAAAAGAAGAGGTTAAAACCGATGATAATGACCGCCAGCCACGCCACATGCGTTCCGGCATAAAACGCCAGCGCAAAAAGCAATGTTGCCAGCGCCAGCACGCGCAGGGCCGTAATCAAGCGGGAGGGATCGCTCACGCGCGGAGCGATGAAAAGGCTGCCAAGGAAGCGGGCGACAAGACCTGCGCCGAGCAACATACCGATGATTTCGGGGGTCAGCCCCACGCCTTTGAGCCAGACGCTCCAGAAAGGTAAAAAGATGCCGTAGCTAAAAAAGTAGGTGAAATAAGCGAGCGCCAGCCAGCGCGTGGACTGCAAGACCATGATTTCCTCCTGAATGGAGGCGATAGTCTGGCGATAAATAACAGGGCTGGCAAGTAACAATCAGGCAACACATGCGCTTACCCAACGTTTGCAGGCGAATATCTGCCCCCAGGTTGCTCGCCGTTGCTTAGCGAATATAAGAATCCAGCACGCTCAGCACCACATCCAGATCCGCTTCACGCTTAATTTCGTCGTTCTCATGCACGATATGATCGGTCAGATGGCCTTTGATCACTTCGCGCATTAACCCGTTTACTGCGCCGCGGATCGCCGCGATTTGTTGCAAAACCTGGGCGCATTCATGAGGCTCATCGAGCATTTTTTTCAGCGCGGCAACCTGCCCTTCTATTTTGCTCGCCCGCGCTTTTAGCTTTTTCTTGTCCCGGATGGTGTGCGACATACAGACCTCAAATCGACCGTGCTTAAACGAACCTTAGCATACCATGCATCAACTGGGGGGGAGTTTATTTCTACTGGGGGGTAGTATTTACTACTGGGGGGGAGTAGATTTGAGCGCACAAATTTTTACCGAGAATTATTCTCATGAATGACTTCACCACGCTTTTTCAGCAAGGGAACGCCTGGTTTTTTATTCCAAGCGCCATCCTGCTCGGCGCGCTGCACGGCCTCGAACCGGGGCACTCTAAAACCATGATGGCGGCATTTATCATCGCCATCAAAGGCACGGTTAAACAGGCCGTGATGCTAGGTCTCGCCGCCACGCTATCCCACACGGTGGTGGTGTGGCTGATTGCGCTCGGGGGCATGTATCTCAGCAGCCAGTTCACCGCACAAGCCGTTGAACCCTGGCTGCAAATGGTATCTGCGGTGATCATTTTTGGTACGGCGGTGTGGATGTTTCTGCGCACCTGGCAAGGTGAACGTTCGTGGCACGCCGGGCATCATCATCACCACGAACATGACCACGGCCACGCGCACCGTGCTCCAAGCCTGGTACTTCAGCCGGTACAACCAGCTCGTGTCACCGCGCAGCCAACGATCTTGTCGCTGCGAAAAGTGACTAAAGAAGAGGAGTATCAGGATGCGCACGAGCGGGCACATGCACGGGATATTGAGCGGCGTTTTACCGGCGGCGAGGTGACTAACGGTCAGATCCTGCTATTCGGTTTAACCGGCGGGCTTATCCCCTGCCCTGCGGCGATCACCATTTTGCTGATCTGTATTCAGTTAAAAGCCATCACGCTGGGCGCAACATTAGTGGTCTCTTTCAGTATCGGGCTTGCACTCACACTGGTTGCGGTTGGCGTTGGCGCGGCAATCAGCGTCCAGCAAGCGGCAAAACGCTGGTCCGGCTTTAACACGCTGGCGCGTAAGGCACCCTATTTTTCCAGCGCACTTATCGCGCTCGTCGGCGTTTATATGGGCATTCACGGCTATAGCGCGCTGCACTAAGACATAAAAAAACCCGCCGCAGCGGGTTTTTCGAAGCGGAATAAACTTAGGCGTAAACCGGGAAACGGGCGCAGATATCCAGGACTTTACCTTTGACGCGCTCGATAACTGCTTCGTCATTGATGTTGTCCAGCACGTCGCACATCCAGCCAGCCAGCTCTTTTACTTCCGCTTCTTTGAAGCCGCGGCGAGTCACAGCCGGAGAACCGATACGGATACCGGAAGTGACAAACGGGCTCTTCGGATCGTTCGGCACGCTGTTTTTGTTCACGGTGATGTTCGCACGGCCCAGCGCGGCATCCGCTTCTTTACCGGTCAGGTTTTTATCCACCAGATCCAGCAGGAACAGGTGGTTTTCAGTCCCGCCGGATACCACTTTGTAGCCACGGTTCAGGAACACTTCCACCATCGCTTTGGCGTTTTTGGCAACCTGCTGCTGGTAAACTTTAAACTCTGGCTCCATCGCTTCTTTCAGTGCCACCGCTTTTGCCGCGATAACGTGCATCAGCGGGCCGCCCTGCGCGCTTGGGAAAACAGCGGAGTTCAGTTTTTTGTACAGCTCTTCGTCACCGCCTTTCGCCAGGATCAGGCCACCGCGCGGACCCGCCAGGGTTTTGTGGGTGGTGGTGGTCACAACGTGCGCATGCGGAACCGGGTTCGGGTAAACGCCTGCGGCAATCAGACCCGCAACGTGTGCCATATCAACGAACAGGTAAGCACCGATGCTATCGGCGATTTCACGCATTTTCGCCCAGTCAACGATACCGGAGTAAGCAGAGAAACCACCGATAATCATCTTCGGTTTGTGCTCTTTCGCCTGCTTCGCCATGTCTTCGTAGTCAATTTTACCGGACTCATCAATACCGTAAGGGATGATGTTGTACAGTTTGCCAGAGAAGTTAACCGGGGAGCCGTGAGTCAGGTGGCCGCCCTGCGCCAGGTTCATACCCAAAACGGTATCGCCCGGTTGCAGCAGCGCGGTGTAGACCGCGAAATTCGCCTGCGAGCCGGAGTGCGGCTGCACGTTAGCGTAATCCGCGCCAAACAGTTCTTTCGCGCGATCAATCGCCAGTTGCTCAACGATATCCACATACTCGCAACCGCCGTAGTAGCGTTTGCCCGGATAACCTTCGGCGTATTTGTTCGTCAGCTGAGAACCCTGAGCCTGCATTACACGCGGGCTGGTGTAGTTTTCGGAGGCGATCAGTTCAATGTGTTCTTCCTGACGTACTTTTTCCTGCTCCATAGCCTGCCACAGTTCGGCATCATAATCGGCAATGTTCATTTCACGCTTTAACATCCGCATCTCCTGACTCAGCTAACAAAACAACTCTAAATGAGGGCCCAAATTTGGGGAACGGCCCACAGTATAACTGATTAATATTCTGATAACAGGTCTTGACAAAGGTTTTTACGCAAACGATTGGCTCCGCGTCAGACAAGGGTTTGAGCGATAAGACACTTCCCCGTTAAAGCGGATTTCTTTTCAGGTTTGTGATGCAACTTATTCACGATGTAAATCCCTTTACATTGTCCGCTCTTTACAAGCCAGGTCGCCGCGCTATAAGATGCATTTAAAATACAACTTTAAATGTTCTGTAAAAAAGGAAGCAATCATGCTCGACGCCCAAACCATCGCTACGGTCAAATCCACTCTTCCCCTGCTGGCGGCTACCGGCCCAAAACTCACCGCTCATTTTTACGACCGGATGTTCACTCACAATCCGGAACTGAAAGAGATTTTCAATATGAGCAACCAGCGCAATGGCGATCAGCGTGAAGCGCTGTTCAACGCCATTGCCGCTTACGCCAGCAATATTGATAATCTTGCCGCGCTGCTGCCGGCGGTAGAAAAAATCGCCCAGAAGCACACCAGCTTCCAGATCCAGCCGGAACAGTACAACATTGTTGGCACACACCTGCTGGCGACGCTGGATGAGATGTTCAGCCCGGGGCAAGAAGTGTTAGACGCCTGGGGAAAAGCCTACGGCGTACTGGCGGGTGTCTTTATCAACCGTGAAGCGCAAATCTACAGCGAACACGCTGAAAAAGTCGGCGGCTGGCAAGGCACGCGCCTGTTCCGCCTGGTAGAGAAAAAACCGCAGAGCGCACTTATCACCAGCTTTGAATTTGAACCCGTCGACGGTCAGCCGGTCGCCGCTTATCAGCCAGGGCAATATCTGGGTGTCTGGCTGAAGCCTGAAGGTTTCGCCAATCAGGAGATCCGCCAGTATTCACTGACCCGCAAGCCCAACGGCAAAAGCTACCGTATCGCGGTAAAACGCGAAGCGGGTGGGCAGGTTTCTAACTGGCTGCATAACAGTGCGAAAGTGGGCGATATCGTGCATCTTGCAGCGCCTGCCGGGGATTTCTTTATTGATGTGCAGAGCAACACGCCGGTCACGCTGATCTCCGCGGGTGTCGGTCAAACACCGATGCTGGCGATGCTCGACAGCCTTTCAAAATCGCAGCATGCCGCGCAGGTAAACTGGTTCCACGCCGCGATGAATGGCGAGGTGCATGCCTTTGCCGATGAAGTAAGCAAACTGGGTGCGTCGCTGAACCATTTTTACCAGCATGTCTGGTATCAACAGCCTGCGGCGGCTGAGGTGAACAGCGGTCGCTATCACAGTGAAGGGTTGATGGATTTGCGCGCGCTGGAAGGGAAGTTCAGCGATCCGGCGATGCAGTTTTATCTCTGCGGCCCGGTCGGTTTTATGCAGTTTGTCGCGCAACAGCTGGTCACACTTGGCGTGAACAAAGAGAGCATTCATTACGAATGCTTTGGCCCGCATAAAGTGTTGTAAAACAGGCACCCTCACCCTGCGGGGTGAGGGAAAATATCAGATTGCGGCGTCGTCTTCTTCGCCGGTACGGATACGCACCACGCGTGCGACATCAAAGACGAAGATCTTACCGTCGCCGATTTTACCGGTCTGGGCAGTACGGATAATGGTGTCCACGCAGGTATCAACGATGTCGTCAGTCACGACAATTTCAATCTTCACCTTCGGCAGAAAATCCACCATATACTCCGCGCCACGGTAAAGTTCAGTGTGGCCTTTCTGACGACCAAAACCTTTCACTTCCGTTACCGTCATCCCGGTGATGCCGACTTCAGCCAGCGCTTCACGTACATCATCCAGTTTGAAAGGTTTAATAATCGCATCAATCTTTTTCATGGTCGTTCCTTACACGCTCTTGCCAGTCTGCTGCATCGTAATCGGTTGCTCACAGTACCATAATCATTTCACCATTACTCTTTAAAGTCGTTGGCGTCGAGCTCATGGCGGGAGAGTAATTTGTAAAACTCGGTGCGGTTGCGCCCCGCCATGCGCGCGGCATGCGTGACATTGCCCTTAGTGATTTGCAGCAGCTTGCGCAGGTAGTTCAGTTCAAACTGGTTACGCGCCTCAACAAAGGTCGGCAACGCCGTATTTTCCCCTTCCAGCGCCTGCTCCACCAGCGCATCGCTGATAACCGGCGATGAGGTGAGCGCCACACACTGTTCAATGACGTTAACCAACTGGCGCACATTGCCAGGCCAGCCGGCGGTCATCAGCCGCTTCATGGCATCGGTGGAAAACGCGCGAACAAACGGTTTATGTCTCTCTGCCGACTGTTTCAGCAAATGATTGGCCAGCAGCGGAATATCTTCCGCACGCTCAGCTAACGCCGGGATCTTCAGGCTCACCACATTCAGCCGATAGTAGAGATCTTCGCGAAACTCGCCGCGCGCCATCGCTTTCGGTAAATCACGGTGCGTGGCTGAAATGATGCGCACATTAATATCGATATCGCGGTTACTGCCAAGCGGGCGCACTTTGCGCTCCTGCAACACGCGCAGCAGTTTGACCTGCAACGGAATCGGCATATCGCCAATCTCATCAAGGAACAGCGTACCGCCCTCCGCCGCCTGGAACAGCCCCTCCCGGCTACTGACTGCGCCGGTAAACGCACCGCGCGCGTGACCGAACAGTTCAGATTCCAGTAACTGTTCCGGCAACGCGCCGCAGTTAATGGCGATAAACGCACTTTTGCTGCGCGGACTGGCGTTATGAATCGCCTGCGCGAGCACCTCTTTCCCGGTACCGCTCTGGCCGTTAATCAGCACGCTCACGTCAGATTGCGCCACCATCCGCGCCTGCTCCAGCAGACGCAGCATCACCGGGCTACGAGTGACTATGGTTTCACGCCACTGGTCATCCATCGCCGAACCGCTGTGCTCCAGCGCATCGTCAATCGCTTTATACAGCGCGTCTTTGTCCACCGGTTTGGTCAGAAAGCTGAACACGCCCTGCTGGGTCGCGGCCACCGCATCGGGAATCGAGCCGTGGGCCGTCAGGATAATCACCGGCATGCCCGGCTGTACGCGCTGGATTTCGGCAAACAGCTGCATACCGTCCATCTCATCCATGCGCAGATCGCTTATTACCAAATCGACCTTTTCCCGCGCGAGAATGCGTAATCCTTCCTGCCCGCTTTCCGCCGTGACGATGCTGTAGCCTTCGCTGGTGAGGCGCAGCCCCAGCAGTTTTAACAGCCCCGGATCGTCATCCACCAGCAACAGATGGGCAGGTTTACGGCTGGTCATGGTTTCACATCCTCCTGAGTGCCGTCGCTTTTAGACGGGTGAGAACTGTCCGGCAGGTCAGTAGCGGCGGGTTTATTGCGCGTGGAGAGACGCCGTTCGATATCGGTGAGGTTTTCCAGTTTACGGGTAGTTGTTTCCAGTTGTTCGCGCAGGAATTGTTGTTGCTGGCGCAGACTATCCAGCTCGCTGTCCGCGGATTGCTGTAACTTCGCGTAACGGGCGCGCTCTTCCGCCAGTTGTAATTGGGCTTTTTCACCATCGCGCCACAGCTCAAACAGTGGACGAACCTGCGCAGGGATCGTGGGGCTTAATGCGCCCAGCCGCTCGGTGTATTCACGACGCTCAAGCGGCGAAATTTTGGCGTTAGAGAGCAAAATGCCGCGCCTGAACGTTGCCTGCCAGTTATCGTCAGACCAGGTACGTGCTTCAGCACGCGCGGCGGCAGGCGATAAACGTTGCGCACAGTCCATACCGCGCAGCCAGTAAAGCGGATTGGTGTCGACGTTTTGCCCGGACAGCGACCAGATATCGTCGCAATCTGTGGACAAAAAATCGGCCAGTTGATGTTCAGGGAGCCGTTCTTCCTGGAGGTCATGAATCGCGCTTTGCGGTTTTTGTGCAACACACCCCGCCAGCAGCAGACAAGGAAACACGCGAAGCCAGGCGTTTTGCTGTGTAACCGCGTTAATCACGCGGGAAAAAACATGCGACATACTCACCAGATTTAGATTCATTGAGTGGATTTTTCCGGCGCATTGAGAGGTAGCTCAATACGGAAACAGACATCAGCTTTGCTGCTCGCCACCAGATGCAGTTCGCCTTGCATACGGCGAATGCAGTCCCTGGCAATGCTTAGCCCCAACCCGCTGCCTTTCACCGCGCCTTTTCGCTGGTGGCTGCCCTGGAAGAACGGTTCGAAGATCATTTCACGCTCCGTTTCAGGGATCGGCGTACCGGTATTTGCCACTTCGATACAGAGCCGCGCGTTGGCAGTATAGCTGTGCAGAGAAATGTTACCGGATTCAGCACCATAGTGCACCGCGTTGGAGTAAAGATTATCCAGCACGCTCATCAGCAACATCGGTTCGGCCTGGCAGGTCGCCACATCAAGGGCGACATCGGTATGCATCATTTTAGCTCGCGCCGGCAAACTGTGGGCAGAGATCACCATTTCTACCAGTGGCGCAAGTTCCACGGTTTCCAGCTCTACCGACCCCTCCGCCAGCTTGCGGTTGTAATCCAGCAATTGCTCAATCAGTTTTTGCAGATTGCGGCTGCTGGCATCGAGGATCTCCACCACCTCTTTCTGTTCCATCGTCAGCGGTCCAACAACCTGATCGGCCAGCAACTCGGTGCCTTCGCGCATGCTGGCAAGCGGCGTTTTAAGCTCGTGGGAAAGGTGGCGTAAGAATTGATGACGCTGTGATTCAAGCCAGGCGAGTCTTTCGCTCAGCCAGAGGATCCGTTCCCCAACATAACGCAGTTCGCGCGGGCCTTTAAAGACAACGCTACGGCCCAGGGTTCTCCCCTCGCCCAAGCGATTAATCATCCGCTCGATGCCCTTCACCGGACCGATGATCATGCGGGTAAACAGCAGGACCAGCGCCAGGCTCACCAGGAACAGCACCAGCGCCTGCCAGCCGAAAAACTGGCCGCGTTCGGCAATTTCCAGCTGAAGCTGTTGCCCGCGGGAAAAAACCACCGCCCGTGTCGATTGCACCATCTCGGTATTGGCGGCGGCAAACGCTTCAAGCTGCGCAGAGGCCTCGGCAGACGGGCCGCTATTTTTACATTGCAACTGGGCGAGCGCGTTTAAATCCTGGCGCAACGCCTGGTAAAGTTTATCGTCAGGGAGCACGCCCGCGTGGGCGTCAAGCATTTCGCTATAACGCTTACGCTGATTCTGATACACGCGCGCCAGGGTGGCATCATCCAGCACACAGTACTGCCGGTAGCTACGCTCCATTTCCAGTGCGGCATTGGTCATTGCTTCACTGCGACGCGCGTCAATCAACGTTGTGCGGTTAGTCTGCAACGCCTGCGCACTGAGTGCGTTCAGGCTTTGCCACGCCTGCCAGGCTAACACCAGCAGCGGCAACAGGATTAACAAAAACGCCATCATGACCAGTTGGCGAAGCGAGCGGGGGAAAACAGGCCAGCGTTTCAATGCACTTCTCTCGCAAAAAAAGGTATGGAGATGCTAACTGATTTACCAAAAGCCAGAAACAACAAAGCCGGGTATTAACCCGGCTTTGTTATGAAATTAGGCGGTGCCTAACTCGACGTTTCGCCCGATGCCTGATAAAGCAACGCAATTATCAGCAGGTGGACGGCAGGCACCTTTAAGTGCGTCATTCGAAGTTTATGTAGCGCGTCCCGAAGGGGCTGACATAAGGAGGTGAATGAGCCACTGCGTAATATTATGCAGGTATTGTGCCAACACGCCAACAATTAATTTAATCTATTGATTTTTAATAATTTAATATTTTAAAAATGAAAGTGTGATGTGCTTATCATTTCAACAACCTGTCGCTATTTAGCAACACACTGATAGCATCAAAAATAAATCATTTATAATCAATAAATTAAATGTCTCTTTTTGGAGACACCACTTGATACCCTATGTCGGGAAATGCAGACACTTTTGCTCAGACGAAAAAAAGCCCTCTTACAAAGAAGAGGGCTTACTGATGATGACGAAATTAACCCAACTGTTTACGGGCGTTGCGGAAGATACGCATCCACGGGCTGTCTTCGCCCCAGTTTTCCGGATGCCAGGAGTTGGAAACGGTGCGGAACACGCGCTCCGGGTGCGGCATCATAATGGTTACGCGCCCGCTTTCGCTGGTCACAGCCGTAATGCCGTTCGGTGAGCCGTTCGGGTTCGCCGGATAAGTTTCCGTCACGACCCCGGTGTTATCCACGTAGCGCAACGCCACCAGTCCTTTGCTTTCCAGCTGCGCCAGATGCGCGCCATCACGCACTTCTACGCGACCTTCACCATGGGAAACGGCGATTGGCATCTGCGAGCCGACCATACCGCTCAGCAGCAGCGACGGGCTTTGCGTCACTTCCACCAGGCTGAAGCGCGCTTCAAAGCGGTCGGAGTGGTTACGCACAAAGCGCGGCCACAGCTCGCTGCCCGGGATCAGTTCACGCAGGTTAGACATCATCTGGCAACCGTTACACACGCCAAGCGCCAGTGTCTGCGGGCGATGGAAGAAGGTTTCGAACTCGTCACGCACACGCTCGTTGAACAGAATCGATTTCGCCCAACCCTCACCTGCACCCAGCACATCGCCATACGAGAAGCCGCCGCAGGCAACCAGCGCCTGGAAGTGCTCAAGGCCAGTGCGCCCTGCCAGCAGATCGCTCATATGCACGTCAATGGCATCAAAACCGGCGCGATGGAATGCAGCCGCCATTTCAACGTGCGAGTTGACGCCCTGCTCACGCAGCACAGCCACTTTCGGCCGCGCACCGGTAGCAATGAACGGTGCAGCGATATCGTCGTTGATATCAAAAGAGAGCTTCACGTTAAGGCCCGGATCGTTGTCATTGGCTTTCGCCTGATGCTCCTGATCCGCACACTCCGGGTTATCACGCAGGCGCTGCATCTGCCAGGTGGTTTCCGCCCACCACATGCGCAGCTGAGTACGGCTTTCGCTAAACACCGCCTGGCCATCAGCTTCAATCACAAAGCGATCGCCAGCAACGGCAGTACCGAGATAGTGAACGCTATCCCCCAGACCATAAGCCGCGAGTACGCTTTCTACCGCTTCGCGATCGGCCGCGCGCACCTGAATCACCGCGCCCAGCTCTTCATTAAACAACGCCGCCAGACGATCCTGGCCCAGAGACGCGATATCAACGTTGATGCCGCAGTGACCGGTAAAGGCCATCTCTGCCAGCGTGACCAGCAGGCCGCCATCGGAGCGATCGTGATAGGCCAGCAGTTTGCGGTCCGCCACCAGCGCCTGGATAGCATCAAAGAAACCTTTCAGTTGCTCAACGTTACGCACATCAGCCGGTTTGTCCCCAAGCTGGCGGTAAACCTGTGCCAGCGCGGTGGCACCCAGTGCATTATTGCCATTACCCAGGTCAATCAGCAGCAGGGCGTTATCTTCCGTGGAAAGCTGCGGGGTAACCGTGCGGCGAACATCTTCAACACGGGCAAACGCGGTGATCACCAGTGACAGCGGCGAGGTCATTTCGCGCTGCTCGCTGCCTTCCTGCCAGCGGGTTTTCATCGACATGGAGTCTTTACCCACCGGAATGGTTAAACCGAGCGCCGGACAAAGCTCTTCGCCCACCGCTTTCACTGCGGCATACAGCCCGGCGTCTTCACCCGGGTGACCGGCGGCGGCCATCCAGTTCGCCGACAGCTTGATACGTTTGATATCGCCAATCTGCGTTGCAGCGATGTTAGTGAGCGCTTCACCCACCGCCAGGCGGGCGGAAGCGGCGAAGTCCAGCAGCGCAACCGGCGCACGTTCGCCCAGCGCCATCGCCTCACCGTAGTAGCTATCAAGGCTGGCGGTGGTGACTGCACAGTTCGCCACCGGAATCTGCCACGGGCCAACCATCTGATCGCGCGCGACCATACCGGTCACCGTACGGTCGCCGATGGTCACAAGGAAAGTTTTTTCCGCCACGGTCGGCAGGTGCAGCACGCGGTTAACCGCATCGGCAATGGAAATGCCCTGCACGTTCAGCGCTTCGCCAGCCGCCTGACGAGACGCGACATCGCGGGTCATCTTCGGCGTTTTACCCAGCAGCACATCCAGCGGCATATCGATCGGCTGGTTGTTAAAGTGGCTGTCGTTAAGCGTCAGATGTTGAGCTTCCGTCGCTTCACCAATCACCGCGTACGGCGCGCGCTCGCGGCGGCACAGCTCGTCAAACAGCGCCAGTTGATCGGCGGCAACCGCCAGCACGTAGCGCTCCTGCGATTCGTTACACCAGATCTCAAGCGGGCTCATTCCCGGCTCATCGCTCAGAATATCGCGCAGCTCAAAACGACCGCCGCGACCGCCGTCGCTCACCAGCTCCGGCATGGCGTTAGAAAGGCCGCCCGCGCCAACGTCGTGAATAAAGAGGATCGGGTTGGCATCACCCAGCTGCCAGCAGCGGTCGATAACTTCCTGGCAACGACGCTCCATCTCCGGGTTGTCACGCTGTACGGAGGCAAAATCAAGATCCGCGTCGGACTGACCGGAGGCCATCGACGACGCGGCGCCGCCGCCCAGACCGATATTCATCGCCGGACCGCCCAGCACGATCAGTTTCGCGCCAACGGTGATTTCACCTTTCTGCACGTGATCGGCACGGATGTTGCCGATGCCGCCCGCCAGCATGATCGGTTTGTGGTAGCCGCGCAGCTCTTCGCCATTGTGGCTGTTCACTTTCTCTTCATAAGTACGGAAGTAACCATTCAGCGCCGGACGACCAAATTCATTGTTGAACGCCGCGCCGCCCAGCGGGCCGTCGGTCATAATGTCCAGCGCAGTAACGATACGATCCGGTTTACCGAAATCCTCTTCCCACGGCTGTTCAAAGCCAGGAATACGCAGGTTAGAAACGGAAAAGCCCACCAGCCCCGCTTTTGGCTTCGCGCCACGGCCGGTTGCGCCTTCGTCGCGGATCTCGCCGCCGGAACCTGTCGCCGCCCCCGGCCACGGCGAAATCGCCGTCGGGTGGTTGTGAGTTTCCACCTTCATCAGAATATGCGCCGGTTCCTGATGGTAGTCGTAACGCCCTTCCCCGCGATCGGCGAAGAAGCGACCCACTTCGGAACCTTCCATCACTGCGGCATTATCTTTATAGGCCGACAGCACGAAATCCGGCGTTTGCTCGAAGGTGTTTTTGATCATTTTGAACAGCGACTTCGGCTGCTGCTTGCCATCAATCACCCAGTCGGCGTTGAAAATTTTGTGGCGGCAGTGCTCAGAGTTCGCCTGCGCGAACATATAAAGCTCGATGTCGTTCGGATTGCGCCCCAGGCGGGTAAACGCCTCTTGCAGGTAGTCGATTTCGTCTTCCGCCAGCGCCAGCCCCAGACGCAGGTTGGCATCAATCAGCGCCTGACGGCCTTCACCGAGCAGATCCACGCTCTGTACCGGCGCAGGCTGATGGTGCTCAAACAGGCGTTCGGCGTCGGCTTGTGACGTGAATACGCTCTCCATCATGCGGTCATGCAGCTCTGCGGCAACGTCGTTCCACTGGGCGTCAGTCAGCCCGGCTGCGTCAACGTAATAGGCGACGCCGCGCTCAAGGCGATTGATTTTGTTAAGGCCGCAGTTGTGGGCGATATCGGTAGCTTTAGAAGACCAGGGAGAGATGGTGCCGGGACGAGGAGTGACGAGCAGTAATTTTCCGGTCGGGGTATGGCTGCTAAGGCTCGGGCCGTATTTCAGCAAGCGCTGGAGCCGCGCGTATTCATCTTCTGTCAGCCCATCATTGAGATCGGCGAAGTGAGCGTATTCGGCGTAAATGTTGCTTACCGGGAGGTTGGCGGCCTGAAAACGTGCCAGCAGTTTGTTGATACGGAAAGCGGACAATGCAGGCGAACCACGCAGAATTTCCATCATAAGTCTCTCGTCTTCGATTACGAAGCGTCGGGGACGCTTTAAGTGTGCACCAGGGGAAAACGGGCGTCATTATAGAGAATCCTGCGCGTCGACGAAACCGTTTGCGTCGAAATAAAATCGCCGTCAATTTTTAACAATAGCTGTCGCCGAATGCTCTAATTAGTTGCCAACTGGCGTTTTGTTGCGCAGAATGCCGCTCAATCACCGACAAACCTTACTGTTATCATCACGAGAATCTTCTGAGGCAAAGCACGGCGCAGAGAATTAACTCCTTGAAAAAATTTAAGATTAATTATCTGCTCATCGGCATTGTCACCCTGCTGCTGGCAGCGGCCCTGTGGCCTTCTATCCCCTGGTTCGGCAAAGCCGACAATCGCATCGCGGCGATCAAAGCTCGTGGGGAGCTGCGCGTCAGTACGGTTGCCACACCGCTCACTTACAACACCGTTGATGGCAAAACGTATGGGCTGGATTACGATCTCGCGCAGCATTTCGCCGATTACCTTGGCGTCAAACTGAAAGTCACGGTGCGCCAGAATATCAGCCAACTGTTTGATGACCTTGATAATGACGACGCCGATATGCTCGCCGCCGGGTTGGTCTACAACAGCGAACGGGTGAAGAACTATCAAACCGGGCCGGTCTACTACTCGGTTTCTCAGCAACTGGTGTACCGCGTGGGCAGCTACCGCCCCCGTACGCTGGAATCCGTTAATGCCAGCCAGTTAACCATCGCTCCCGGTCATGTCGCCCTGGACGATCTGCGTGAATTAAAAGAGAAGAAGTACCCGGAGTTAAGCTGGACGGTGGATGAAAAGCTCGGCACGACCGCGTTGCTGCAACAAGTGGTCGACGGGAAACTGAGCTACACCGTCGCTGATTCGGTCGCCATTAGCCTGTTCCAGCGCGTGCACCCCGAGCTGGCGGTGGCGCTGGATATTACCGATGAGCAACCCGTCACCTGGTTTAGCAAGCGCGATGACGATAATACGCTGTCGGCCGCGATGCTCGATTTTTTCAATTATATGAATGAAGACGGCACACTTGCGCGGCTGGAGGAGAAATATCTCGGCCATGGCGAGGATTTTGACTATGTCGACACGCGTACCTTTTTACGCGCCGTCGATAGCGTGCTGCCGGATCTGCAACCGCTGTTTGAAAAATACGCCCAGGCGATCGACTGGCGACTGTTAGCGGCCATCTCTTATCAGGAGTCACACTGGGACTCCCAGGCCACTTCACCCACCGGCGTTCGCGGCTTGATGATGCTGACGCGTAATACGGCGCAGAGCTTAGGTTTAAGCGATCGCACTGACGCCGAGCAAAGCATCAGCGGCGGCGCGCGTTACCTGGTGGACATGATGAGCAAAGTGCCGGACACCGTGCCGCAGGATGAAAAAATCTGGTTCGCGCTGGCGGCTTACAATATGGGCTACGCGCACATGCTGGATGCCCGTGCGTTAACGGCGAAAACCAAAGGCAACCCGGACAGTTGGGCAGACGTGAAACAGCGCCTGCCGTTATTAAGCCAGAAACAGTACTACAGCAAGCTAACGTACGGCTACGCTCGCGGACACGAAGCCTATGCCTATGTAGAAAATATTCGTAAGTATGAAATTAGCCTGGTCGGTTATTTGCTGGAAAAAGAGAAAGAGGCCGCAAAAGCAGTGAAGCTGGCCAGGAGTTACCCGGCGGTATCAACAGAAGAATTAAATCGCCCGGCTTACGGCGTGCTGCCCTTTAGCGCGTTAACCGCTAATGAAGCCTTCCCGCGTAACCCGCTGCTGGTGTCCGACGCGCTGGTGCAAAACCCGCTGAAAGTTAACCGCTAGCGCTTAACGCCACTACGCGCTAAAAAGCTGTAGGATCGCCAGCCGGTTTTTTCAGGGCTTTCTTCTCCAGCCGACGCTGGCGGAAGAAATCGCTCAGCATCGCGGCGCATTCGTCGCGTAACACGCCTTCGGTTATCTCCACCCGATGGTTCATGCCCGGATGGTGCAACACATCAATCAACGATCCCGCCGCGCCGGTTTTCGCATCCCGCGCACCAAAAACCAGTTGACCGATACGGCTGTGCACCATGGCACCCGCGCACATAACGCATGGCTCCAGCGTGACATATAAAGTGGTATCAATAAGACGGTAGTTTTGCAGCACCAGCCCACCCTGGCGCAACGCCATAATTTCCGCATGCGCGGTAGGATCGTGGCGGCCAATCGGCCGGTTCCAGCCTTCGCCGATCACCTGACCGTTATGCACCAGCACCGCGCCTACCGGCACTTCGCCCTCTTCCCAGGCACGTTTCGCCAGCGTGAGCGCATGACGCATCCAGACGTCGTGATTCAGTTCAGGAATGGACAAAGCGAGATACTCCAGTAATTCAGGCGGAGCGCATTATACACAGCCGTTATCGGTTCGACACTACTCGAGCTGTTGCAAGTCGCCACGCGGCGTCACGCGCCAGCGGTGCTGGCAAAAATAGAGCAACGGGTTGTCTTGCTTGCTGTCGCTGTAACCGCTGTAGAGGCGCAACGGGGTACCGATTTTGCGTTCAAGCTGGGCGACTTTTTCATGACCGAGACAGCGCATAGTCAGCACCCAGCCACCGTAGCGGCGGCTGATTTGGCTGGCTATCAGATTAACGCGCGGGAGCCACGGGGTATCATAATAGACCTGCTCCACCAGCGGCTGCGGCGAGCCGGTAATCAGCCAGATATCCGCATCGGACGCCGCCAGATAGTTGGTTAACCGCGTTTGCACGACCGGGAAGGCGGTAACATGCTCACGAAACCAGCTGACAAATTTCTGCTGCAACGCATTCAGGTGCCGTTCGCTATGGCCAAACGTGCAGCCCCACAGCAGCAAGCTCATTGGCCAGCGCGCGGCGCGTCCTTTGAGTAATAATCCGCCCGCAATCACCGGCAACAAAGGCAGCACCAGCAACGCATTTAACGGCTGATGACGCAAAACGTAACGCAGAAACGTGCCAAACATATCCTGCTGATGCAGGGTACCATCCAGATCAAAAAAGACGACGCGGCGCTCGCTGTTAGCCAAATGGGAGTCCTCTGTTGGTTAACCTTCGACCGCCGGGCCTCTCCTTCTGGCGATCGCTCTTTCAATAGCCTAACAGATAGCCCCTCACTTTTCCGGTAACAATCGGTCACCGATACCTGTAATAATCAGCGGCTATGTTGGCAAAGCCAGGATGCTTTACACTGGCCCGAACCTATACTTCACCGCGATCCTGATGACAACACAACATACGCGCGCCTTTCATTTTGCCCCGTTTCGCCATCTGTTTTTTGCCCGTCTGCTGACGGTGCTCGGTAACGGCATTGCCCCCATTGCGCTGGCTTTTGCGGTGCTGGACATTGGCGGTTCCGCCACCGAACTCGGTATTGTGGTGGCCGCTCGCTCACTGTTTAACGTGGCGTTTTTGCTGGTCGGCGGTGTGCTGGCCGATCGCTATTCACGCAGCCAGGTGCTGGTGCTGTCGTCGCTGGTCGCCGCCTGTTCGCAAGGCGTTGTCGCCTGGCTGGTGCTGGACGGTTCAGCGACGGTGCTGCTCCTCGCGATACTCGGCACGATTAACGGCGCGGCGGCGGGGATCGCGCTGCCGGCTTCGTCCGCGCTGGTGCCGCAAACGGTGCCAGCGCATAACCTGCGCGAAGCCAATGCCTTTATCCAGCTTGGTATTTATAGCGGAACGGTCGTCGGCGCGTCGCTCGGTGGCATCCTCACCAGCGCCGTCGGGCCTGGCTGGGGGCTGGCGATTGACGCACTGGGCTTTGCCGCCTCGGCTCCGCTTTATCTCGCCATTCGCATGGGCGCTATTCAGGAGACAGCGGCGCAAAGCAATATCCTGCAAGATCTGCGCGATGGCTGGAAAGAGTTCATCAGCCGCGCCTGGGTGTGGGCCATTGTCGTGCAGTTCACCATTATTAATGCCGCGTTCAGCGGCGTGGTGATGGTACTCGGCCCGATCATTGCCGATACCTCGTTTGGCCGCACGCGCTGGGGAATGATTGTCGCCGCGCAGAGCGTGGGCTTGATTGTCGGTTCATTCCTCGCGCTGCGCTGGCGTCCGCGACGCGATCTGTTTATCGGCGTGATGCTGGTTGCCGTATGCGCGGTGCCGATCTATCTCCTCAGCCAAAATGTTTCTACAACGTGGTTGCTGGCGGCGTTTTTCCTCGCTGGCGTCAGTTTCGGCCTGTTCGGCGTGGCGTGGGCGCAGTCATTACAAACACATATTCCGCCAGAGAAGCTGGCGCGTGTTTATGCCTACGATGCAATGGGATCATTTATCGCCATTCCGGTTGGTGAGCTGGCCGCCGGGCCACTGGCGACGCACTTTGGTAGCAGCAACGTGCTGATCGCCTCGGCAATCGCGGTGGTCATTGCCTGCGCAGGTGCCAGTTTTATTCCGGCAATTCGTCTGCTCGATAATTCACCGAAGGTTAAACAACGCAGCCTCAGCGGATCCTCTTGATCGCTGTCAAAACCCATTCAGGGATATTTTGTGCTAAAAGAATTTTTAATTCATAATCGCAATCTATTACTGGAATATTAAATTCATTCATCGGCAAAATATCGCGGATGGGTTTGCTCCCGGAGATCTTATGAATTGTCTAATCCGCATTCGCCAGCGCTACCCAGGCCTTGCGCAGAGCGATAAAAAGCTGGCGGAATTTCTGCTGGAAAATCCCGATCGCGCCCGTCATTTGAGTTCGCAACAGCTGGCCGCTGAAGCAGGCGTCAGCCAGTCCAGCGTGGTGAAATTTGCCCAGAAGATGGATTTCAAAGGCTTTCCGGCGATGAAACTGGCGATCAGCGAAGCGTTAGCCAGCAATAGCAATCCGTGGTCTATGCCGGTACATAACCAGATCCGTGGTGATGATCCGCTGCGGGTGGTGGGCGAAAAGCTGATTAAAGAGTACCAGAGCGCCATGCATGCCTCGCTCGATGTTAACAGCGAGGAGAAACTGCTGGAGAGCGTGCGACTGCTGCGCGAAGCGCGGCGTATTATCCTGACGGGCATCGGCGCTTCCGGGCTGGTCGCCCGTAATTTTGGCTGGAAACTGATGAAAATCGGCGTTAACGCCGTGGTCGAGCAGGATATGCACGCGCTGCTGGCAACCGTGCAGGCGATGGAGCCGGGCGATCTGTTGCTGCCGGTCTCTTATAGCGGCGAACGCCGAGAAATCAACATGGCGGCCGATGAGACACTGCGCGTTGGCGGCAAGATCCTCGCCATAACCGGCTTCACGCCGAACGCATTACAGCAGCGGGCCACGCACTGCCTGTACACCATCGCGGAAGAGCAAGCGACACGCAGCGCGGCGATTTCTTCCACCAGCGCGCAAATGATGCTCACGGATTTACTGTTTATGGCGCTGGTACAGCAGGATCTTGAGCATGCGCCGGAGCGTATTCGCCATAGCGAAGAACTGGTGAAAAAACTGGTGTAGCCTCCCGTCCTGACGGACGAGGTGCCTTAGCGCGGTTACTCGCCGTCGCTGGTCAGATGTTGCACTATCTCCTCGCGTATCATTTCTGCGAGCAGAGCATGGGTTTTGGTGGTCGGGTGCATATTGTCCCAGAAAACAAACGCCCCGTTCGCCGTTTTACATGCCTGCTTCACCGCGACACCTGTGGCGTAAGAGATGCCGGAAGCGGAGATATCCAGGCAAGTTTCGCTGGTATTAACAAAGCCATATTTACCGCTTTCACTGAGCAGATCATTAAATGCGCTATCCAGTTTGACGGTGAAAAAATTCGCTTTCGGATACGCGGTGCGTAATTCGCCGAGCAGGTGGTCCAGCTGCTGGTTAAACTTCTCTGATTTGTTTTTTAGCGCCTCTTTTTCCGCTGGTGTCCAGGTAGCGACACCAGGAATGACAGAGAAATCAGGCAGCCTGAATATCGCGATATGCTGCGCTCCCAGTGCCGCCAGACGCGCCAGCTGTATGCGGTAAGTAGCGATGATATCGTCCGGCGTTTTTGCGCCAGTGATAAAATCATTACCGCCAAACAGCACCGTAAACAGGGTCTGCGCGATGTCATAATTCTCTGTTTTACTCAGATAAGCGCTGAAAGAATCCAGCTGCTTATCAAAACCGTTAAATAACGGTTTCTCACCGCTTTCCGCATTGGCTGTCGCCCATACATAGCCCGGTAAATTAAGTGAACCGGCCAGATATTCGTGCCAGACTTTGCCATTAGAAAAATGACCAAGAAACCACGATGCGTGATTTGGAACCGTGCCGTATGAGCCGTTATAAACATTAATCGTATCGCTAAGGCTGTCGCCAAATATGACCATGCGATCAATTTTATTATTGCCAAACAGTATCGCCGGTTGCGCCTGCCCCTGATGCCAAATCATATAATACCAGGAGAGCGCGTAATCGGAAGCATAAGGAATAACGGTCTGCGCATTAATATTGCTGGCCTTCAACGTGCTCCGGCAGATATTTACCAGGTTTGCGTAGGATGATTCGCTATAAAACATATTTGCCAGCGGCGTGGTGCTATACCAATATCCGCGCAGCTTCAGGTAGTTACTCCCGTCACGTGCCCATATCCAGGATGAGGCAGGATTACTTTGATCCTGATTATCGATGTTATACACACATTTGATATAGGTTGACGTCTCGTCGTTTGTCCGCAACGCACGCTGGTTTGCGGAGGATTCATACGCAGGCGGTACCGGCGTTGTATAGGTATATTCATTCGCCGCATTCGCCATCCCGCTTGTGATACTGGCAATAAATGCGATATATAATTTCGCTCTTTCCATCATAATCCCTTATTAATTATCCCTGCCAGGCCGCGCTAAAATAGAGCAACATTCATATATCAGAGACGTGGTGATCATTCTTAATCAATAAAAAGACACCGCACTCTATTCTGCCCGTGTGTTATTTATATTTTCAGCGCAGAAATATTCTCCGGTCAATGACGCTTTTCTTATGTTTGATTAAGAACATTCGCCAAAACGTCTCAGGAGGGAGTAGAAAGATTGTCCCGCGCCACTTTTGTGCGCAAAAACATCATCGTGATTGGGGCTATCCGGTTTCTGTGGTAAAGTGCGCCGGTTAACATCCAGTAGTTTCCAGATAGCATCCAGATTTGACGGTAATTCTTTGAAATGGCTTTACTCATTACAAAACGCTGCATCAATTGCGACATGTGCGAACCGGAATGTCCGAACGAAGCCATTTCGATGGGCGACAGCATTTATGAAATCAACAGCGATCGGTGTACCGAGTGCGTCGGCCATTACGAAACCCCGACTTGCCAGAAAGTGTGCCCGATACCCAATACCATCCTCAAAGATCCAGCGCATGTGGAAACTGAAGAACAGTTGTGGGACAAGTTTGTCCTGATGCACCACGCAGATAAGATTTAGCTCTCGATAATCACCGTCGCGCAGGCGTAATGGCGTTCATCCGCCAGCGTCACGTGCATTGCGCGCACGCCCATCTGCTCCGCCATCCGCAGTGCTTCATCCCAAAGGCGCAGGCTCGGTTTGCCCAGCGCATCGTTAAACACTTCGAACTGATTAAACGCCAGCCCGTTACGGATCCCCGTGCCTAAGGCTTTTGCCGCCGCTTCTTTGACCGCAAAGCGTTTCGCCAGGAAGCGCACCGGCTGCTGATGCGCCTGATACAGCGCCCACTCGTTGTCGCTCAGCACCCGTTTAGCCAGGCGATCGCCACTGCGGGCGACCACCGCTTCGATGCGGGCTATCTCGACGATATCCGTACCTAATCCCAGAATCGCCATTACGCGCGCGCTTCCAGCATCAACCGTTTCATCTCTGCTACCGCCTCTTTCAGGCCGCTCATCACCGCGCGGCCAATAATGGCGTGGCCGATGTTCAGCTCATGCATTTCCGGCAGCGCGGCAATGGCTTTGACGTTGTGATAGGTCAGGCCGTGTCCGGCGTTAACTTTCAGGCCAAGGCTTGCTGCGTAGGTCGCCGCTTTAGCAATGCGTTCGAGCTCTTTTGCCTGATCGGCATCGCTTTTAGCATCCGCGTAGCAACCAGTGTGAATTTCGATGTACGGTGCGCCAACCTCTGCCGCCGCTTTGATCTGCTCAGCATCAGCATCGATAAACAACGACACCAGGATGCCCGCCTGCGCCAGTCGCTGGCAGGCGTCGCGCATTTTCTCGCGTTGCCCGGCCACATCCAGCCCGCCTTCGGTGGTGACTTCCTGGCGTTTTTCCGGCACCAGGCAGCAAAAATGCGGTTTGGTTTCACAGGCAATCGCCAGCATTTCTTCGGTCACCGCCATTTCCAGATTCATTCGGGTGTGCAAAGTCTGGCGCAGAATGCGCACGTCGCGGTCAGTAATATGACGACGATCTTCACGCAAATGCACCGTGATGCCATCAGCGCCTGCTTGCTCGGCGATAAAAGCGGCCTGTACCGGGTCCGGATAGGCCGTCCCGCGCGCGTTACGCAGTGTGGCGATGTGATCGATGTTGACGCCCAACAGTAATTCAGCCATGACAATCCTCAATGTTCTCAAAGGCACTGACGCGCGCTTCGCCGCGTCAGTGCGGTTGTTATTCTGCTATCTTTTTGGCACGAACTGCCGGAACAGCTCCCGGCTTTTCAGCGGTTTGCCTCCAAGATACGGCTTTAACGCGATACGGGTAAAGCGCTTTGCGGCGCGGAGTGTATCGGCATCCGGGAACTCCCTCTCCGCCAGTGCGCGTAAATGCCGCCCGGTAAAGGTGCTGTTATCTATTACGACACTGGCAATAAAGCCCTTTTCTTCCCGGTAACGATAAGTCATTACATCATCGACCGGCTCGCCGCTGCCGGCGCAGTGGAGAAAATCAACGCCATAACCCAGATGCCCGAGCAGCGCCAGTTCAAAACGGCGCAGCACCGGTTCCGGCGTGCTGGTGACACCTGCCAGGGCCTGGATACAGTGCAGGTAATCAAAAAACAGTTCAGAAAAGCGCGTCTCGTGTTCAAGCACGCGGGAGATAAGTTCGTTAACGTAGAGACCGCTGTAGAGCGTGATGCCGCTGAGCGGCAGTGCCAGCGATACCGCTTCCGCGCTGCGCAGCGTTTTGACTTCGCCACGCCCGCCAAAGCGCACCAGCAGAGGGGTGAAAGGCTGTAATGCGCCCTTCAGATTAGAACGTTTGGAACGTGCGCCTTTGGCGACAAGGCGCACGCGGCCAGACTCTTCCGTGAAGACGTCCAGCATCAGGCTGGTTTCGCTCCACGGGCGACTATGCAGAACAAAAGCGCGCTGCCAGCCTTCCATATTATTCTCGTCGTCTTTCAGGCCGCAGCAGCGCTGGCTTCATCCGCACATCCAGAGCGCTTATTCGAGCAAGCACCTGAACACTCACAACCTGGCAGTTTGCCTGCAACCCGGGAGCCATAGAGAGCAGATTCTTAGAGATCGTCTACGTAACCGAGACTACGCAACGCGCGTTCGTCGTCGGCCCAGCCGGATTTCACTTTCACCCACAGTTCCAGGTGAACTTTGGCTTCGAACATCTCTTCCATATCTTTACGGGCTTCAATACCGATGGTTTTGATTTTGGCACCTTTGTTGCCAATCACCATCTTCTTCTGCCCTTCGCGCTCAACAAGGATCAACCCGTTGATGTCGTAACCACCGCGTTCGTTGGTCACGAACTGTTCGATCTCCACGGTGACCGAGTACGGCAGTTCCGCACCGAGGAAACGCATCAGTTTTTCGCGGATGATTTCCGAGGCCATAAAGCGCTGTGAGCGGTCGGTCACGTAATCTTCCGGGAAGTGATGCACCGCTTCCGGCAGATGCTTGCGCACGATGCCCGCGATGGTATCAACGTTCAGACCAGTCTCGGCAGACAGCGGCACGATATCGAGGAAGTTCATCTGGCTGCCCAGCCACTGCAGGTGCGGCAGCAGATCGGCTTTCTCCTGCACGTTGTCCACTTTGTTGACCGCGAGGATCACCGGCGTTTTGCCGTCACGCAGCTTGTTCAGCACCATTTCGTCATCCGGCGTCCAGCGGGTGCCTTCCACAACGAAAATGACCAGTTCAACGTCACCGATGGAGCTGCTGGCAGCTTTGTTCATCAGACGGTTGATGGCACGTTTCTCTTCCATGTGCAGGCCTGGGGTATCGACGTAAATCGCCTGATACGCGCCCTCAGTATGGATACCGACGATGCGGTGGCGCGTGGTCTGCGCCTTACGAGAGGTGATGGAAATCTTCTGCCCAAGCAGATTATTCAACAAGGTGGATTTGCCAACGTTGGGACGTCCGACGATGGCAATAAATCCGCAATAGGTTTTTTCTTCGCTCATTCCAGCTCCAGTTTTTTCAGCGCCTGTTCGGCGGCAGCCTGCTCCGCCTTGCGACGGCTGGAACCTGTGCCAACCACCGGTTCACTCAGGCCGCTGACCTGGCAGTGGATAGTAAATTCCTGATCGTGCGCTTCGCCGCGCACCTGCACCACCAGATAAGACGGCAGCGGCAGATGGCGACCCTGCAGAAACTCCTGCAGGCGCGTTTTCGGATCTTTTTGTTTATCACCAGGACTGATTTCATCAAGGCGCGTTTGATACCAGCTCAGAATTAATTGTTCGACGGTCTGAATATCGCTATCAAGAAACACCCCGCCAATTAACGCCTCAACGGTGTCTGCCAGAATGGATTCACGGCGAAAACCGCCGCTTTTCAGTTCGCCCGGCCCTAAGCGCAGACATTCACCCAGTTCGAATTCGCGGGCAATCTCCGCCAGCGTATTTCCACGCACCAGCGTCGCGCGCATGCGGCTCATATCACCTTCGTCCACACGCGGGAAACGATGATAGAGCGCGTTAGCAATCACATAACTTAAAATAGAGTCACCGAGAAATTCGAGACGCTCGTTATGTTTGCTACTGGCGCTGCGGTGGGTTAATGCCTGCTGCAACAGATCCTGATGTTGAAAAGTGTAGCCCAGCTTCCGTTGAAGCCGATTAATTACGATGGGGTTCATGCGATACCAATAAATAAATGCGTCAACAATGCAGCACACGAAACCGACCTGAGAAAACCAACGCGGTTTCGTGTGCTGTGGCGCCCGGGGGAACCAGCCTTAAACTTCGGGGGAATATTCTATACGCAACGACCGGGGTTGTCGTTAGTCTGGTGGGAATAATATTGGAAATAATTAAGGGCGCAATCGCGTTGATTGCGCCCTGGTTAATTAATGAATTCCGCCGATACGATTCAGGCGTACGCCTGTCGGCCATTCACCTTCTTGTTTTTCGAAACTCATCCAGATTGCCGTGGCACGGCCAACCAGGTTCGCTTCCGGCACAAAGCCCCAGTAGCGGCTGTCTGCGCTGTTATCGCGGTTGTCGCCCATCATAAAGTAATGGCCCGGCGGCACAATCCAGGTAGCCAGCGGCTGGCTCTGCTGACGATAGTAGATCCCCAGTTGATCCTGCGCGATAGGCACGGTCAGAATGCGGTGCGTCACATCCCCCAGCGTCTCTTTACGCTCGGTTAAACGTACGCCATCCGGCAGGGACTGGCCTTTCGGTAACTGGAAGAAACCGCTGCTTGCCTCACCACCGGAGCGACGTCCGAAGGTCTGCACAAAATCGCTCTCTTCAACGTTGCTGTAAGTGATAGGCAAAGCGCTACCGCAAGCCTGACCAGAGCTGCAGTTCGGCTGCACGGTCACTTGTTTAGTCACCGGGTCGTAAGTCACTTTATCGCCCGGTACGCCAACCACACGCTTGATGTAATCCAGACGCGGATCGTCCGGGTATTTAAATACCGCAATGTCACCGCGTTTCGGATGACCGGTTTCAATCAGCGTTTTCTGGTAGATCGGATCTTTAATTCCATAGGCAAACTTCTCCACCAGAATGAAATCACCGATAAGCAGCGTTGGCATCATTGAACCAGATGGGATCTGGAACGGTTCGTAAATAAACGAACGCACCACCAGCACAATAGCCAGCACCGGGAATACGGACGCACCGGTTTCCAGCCAGCCAGGCTTCGGACCGATCTTCTTCAGCGTTTTTGCATCAAGCGCATCGCCTGTCGCAACTTGCGCAGCGGCCTGACGTTCCCGGCGTTTTGGTGCAAAAATAAATTTATCCAGGCACCATAAAAAACCCGTCACCAGTGTCGCGATCACCAGGATCAGGGCAAACATGTTCGCCATGCCAACTCCTTAGGATTATTTGCTATCTTTGCCCACATGCAGAATGGCAAGGAACGCTTCCTGCGGCAGTTCGACGTTGCCGACCTGCTTCATGCGTTTCTTACCTTCTTTCTGTTTCTGCAGCAGCTTTTTCTTACGGCTCACGTCACCGCCGTAGCATTTCGCCAGCACGTTTTTACGCAGCTGTTTGACTGTCGAACGGGCAATAATGTGGTTACCGATCGCCGCCTGAATCGCGATATCAAACTGCTGACGCGGGATCAGTTCTTTCATTTTCTCGACCAGCTCACGGCCACGGTACGGGGCGTTATCGTTATGGGTGATCAGCGCCAGCGCATCCACACGCTCACCGTTGATCAGCACGTCCACACGCACCATGTTAGAGGCCTGGAAACGCTTGAAGTTGTAATCGAGTGACGCATAACCGCGCGACGTTGACTTCAGACGATCGAAGAAGTCCAGCACCACTTCCGCCATCGGAATTTCGTAAGTCAGCGCAACCTGGTTGCCGTGGTAAACCATGTTGGTCTGCACACCACGTTTCTCTACGCACAGCGTGATAACGTTGCCAAGGTACTCCTGCGGCAGCAGCATGTGACACTCGGCGATAGGCTCGCGCAGCTCGTCAATGTTGTTCAGCGGCGGCAGCTTAGACGGGCTATCGACGTAAACCACTTCTTTATTGGTGGTCTGCACTTCGTAGACCACGGTCGGTGCGGTTGTGATCAGATCCAGATCGTATTCACGCTCAAGACGCTCCTGGATGATCTCCATATGCAGCAGACCGAGGAAGCCGCAGCGGAAACCAAAGCCCAGCGCGGTGGAACTTTCCGGTTCATAGAACAACGAGGCGTCGTTGAGGCTCAGTTTGCCGAGCGCATCGCGGAAGTTTTCGTAATCGTCAGAGCTGACCGGGAACAGACCGGCATAAACCTGCGGTTTGACCTTCTTAAAGCCTGGCAGCGCTTTATCTGCCGGGTTACGGGAGGAAGTCAGGGTATCGCCCACTGGCGCGCCGAGAATGTCTTTAATCGCACAAACCAGCCAGCCTACTTCGCCACACTTCAGTTCGGTGCGATCAACCTGTTTCGGCGTGAAAATCCCCAGGCGGTCGGCGTTATAAACCTGCCCGGTACTCATCACCTTAATTTTGTCGCCTTTGCGCATGGTGCCATTTTTGATACGCACCAGAGAAACCACGCCAAGGTAGTTATCGAACCAGGAGTCGATGATCAGCGCCTGCAATGGCGCCTCCGGATCGCCTTCCGGCGGCGGAATGTCACGCACCAGGCGTTCCAGCACATCGGGCACGCCCACGCCGGTTTTCGCCGAGCAGCGCACCGCATCGGTGGCGTCGATGCCAACAATGTCTTCAATTTCTTCTGCAACACGCTCAGGATCGGCAGCTGGCAGATCGATCTTATTCAGTACCGGTACGACTTCCAGATCCATCTCGATGGCGGTATAGCAGTTTGCCAGCGTCTGCGCTTCCACGCCCTGGCCCGCATCCACCACCAGCAGGGCGCCTTCGCAGGCGGCGAGCGAACGGGAAACCTCGTAGGAGAAGTCAACGTGACCGGGGGTATCGATAAAGTTCAGCTGGTAGGTTTCGCCATTGTTGGCTTTGTAATCCAGCGTGACACTTTGCGCTTTAATGGTAATGCCGCGCTCACGTTCAAGATCCATGGAATCAAGAACCTGGGCTTCCATTTCGCGATCGGAAAGACCACCGCAAATCTGGATGATACGGTCAGACAGCGTCGACTTACCGTGGTCGATGTGAGCGATGATCGAAAAGTTACGAATATTCTTCATATAGTGAGTTTTTATGCCTTACGAGTAACTAAGAGGCCTGTACGCGCCTGACGTCAATGTACTGAAACGCCGCATTCTACACTACAACAACAATGCGGGGAAATGCTGATACCAGGCAGAAAAGTATCGCTATTATCGTAAGACTTTAAGAGGATATTACGGCTGGCGTTCAGCGGATGCGTTGTCGACGCGGATAAGATCCGGAGGCAGGCCGACGCTGAGAATAACCGGCTGCCATTCGCTGCGCGTGGCAAGCTTTGGCGACAAACCACGGGCCAGTAAAAAACCGCCGACGCCGCCAAGCACTGCGCCGCAAAGCGCTGCGAGATCCTGGCCGAAGAGCGCCTGGAAAATGGCGCCCATGACAAACAAGCCTACCAGCGGCGACATATAGACCAGTACCGCGGAGCCCAGCAGGCTGCTCTCGGCGATGCCTAATTCAACTTTCTGCCCGGCAACTAACGGCTCGGCACTGGGCACGGCAATGGTATGCGTGGTTTGCGGACCGAGTTTATTCAGCACGCGGCTGCCGCAACCGGCACGCGAAGCGCAACTGCTACAGGAAGCTTTGACATCACATTCGACCAGCGCGTTACCATTTTGCCAGGAAACGACGGTCGCCCACTCTTTTATCATTGTGCGGCCTTAAATTTGAGACTGTCCGCAATACGTTTTGCGGTTTGCGGCGGCAATTCACCGACAACCGTGATTTCAGCGTTATCACGAACCGTCGTGCTCACGGTGCGTCGACCGGTGCGCAGCATCTGATCGGCGCTGTTCTGATTAGCACGGTTAACGTTAACGGAGAAGCTGAACAAGCCGTCGGAATAGAGGCGGGATTCAACGGGCATATCCATGGTTGGCAGTTGGCGACGGCTGCTGGAGACTTCGCTAAACCCTTGTGGCAACCAGGCCGGTTCCCAGTTAAACACGACGTTATCGCCAGCCGGAAGTGAAAGCAGCGGCGGCAAACTGGCTTTCGCCAGTGTTTGCATGCTGTTGGTCACCTGGCCGTTGACGGTGACAGCAATAACGCGGAACTGTTCAAGGGTTTCACCATCACGATCAAGCAAATCAACGCGCATCGGCAGGCGGGTTTCTTCATCCATCCACACAATATAGCTGTAACGGGTGCCATCACGCGCCACAACGCGGATCACTTCGCACAGCCGGTCAGCAATGCGCGTGCGTCCCACGGAGATGAAATCGTAATAGGGAGAAAGACGTTTGAAGTCGGTATAAACCAGCGACGGCAGTGAATCGACGATGAAGTTGCCGTTGAGCGTGAAAGGCTCAAGACCCGGTTCGAAGTAGCTGATCTCATTGCCACGCTGTACCACTTCGCGGCGGGGGCCGTCCATTTGCAACAACTGTGCAAGCGGCTGATCGTTAAGACGCACATGGCGGTAGCGTAACGATTCAACACCCTGCTTATTGATGCTGACAAAAGAGAGTTCATAGTTGAGCGACTGGCTCGCCACGTTCATTTGCTGCAGCAACGCCCCGGACGAAACATCAGCCGAGGCGTTGACAGAGAAGAACAAGCCAGTAGCCACAAAAGACATGGCACACCAAAGTTGCTTCATTACTGCGATTGCGTTCCTAAAGTTTGATTTCCTGGCACCTGAACAGCTGCTTGCTGTGTTTGCGCCTGCTCAAACTGAAGCTGTTCGGAGTGCAGACGGCGTTGCAGTTCATAATCCTGCAGCATCGCATTAATGCGACGACGTTGTTCCTGCACCTGCTGTTGCTGACCGGCATTTGCCGTCGCATCAGACGGAACACCCAAACTCACCGGACTGGCTTTGCCCATCATCGGCAGCGTATTAAACACTGGCGCTTCGGGCTGTTGGGTTGATTCAGCCGAGCCATTATAGTGCTGGACGCCAACAATTACAGCAAGCGATACGCATGCCGCAACACCCATCTGGGTAAGCTGGCTGGCCCATGGTCGAACTTTGTGCCAGAACGGCATTTTCTGCCATTGGTGAGGAGCGGGCTGAGCTTCAGGAATCAATGGCGCCGGCGCCTGAACAGCGTCATTCTCAATCGCGGCCATTACTCGGGCTGAGATATCGAAATGGAGGAGATCGGCGGTATCACCACGTATGGAATCGCGGATGAGATGGTAGCTCTCCCAGGTTTTCTGCATTTCCGGATCCTGAGACAACTCAACGAGCAGCTCACTATCCAGCGTTTCACCATCCATTAAAGCGGAAAGTTGTTCTTTCTGCATGCCTAATACCTTTTTCAGTATCCCGCTATCGTCAACGCCTGATAAGCGGTTGAACTTTATTATCAATAGCTTCCCGCGCACGGAAGATACGCGAACGAACGGTACCTACCGGACAATCCATTATGGCCGCAATCTCTTCATAACTCAGGCCATCCAGCTCCCGCAACGTAATTGCCATACGTAAATCTTCCGGGAGTGACTCAATGGTACGAAAAACTATTTGTCGCAGTTCTTCTGACAACATTAAGTTCTCAGGGTTCGAAATTTCTTTCAGTGCACCGCCACTTTCGAAGTTTTCTGCTTCAATTGCGTCCACATCACTGGATGGCGGCCTGCGCCCTTGGGCAACCAGGTAATTTTTCGCTGTATTAACCGCAATTCGGTACAGCCAGGTATAAAAAGCGCTATCCCCCCTGAATGAATCAAGCGCGCGATAGGCTTTTATAAATGACTCTTGTACGACATCAGGCACATCGCCCGAAGGGACATAACGGGAAACCAGACTCGCCACTTTATGCTGGTAGCGCACCACCAGTAAGTTAAACGCTTTCTGATCTCCTTTCTGGACCCTTTCGACCAGGACCTGATCCGTTAACTGCTCGCTCATCCGAGGTAAAGTCTCCCCAAAACCAATTTCCACGCGTATCCAGAACGCCACTCCAATACTGCACTATATGAGCAAGCAGCCAGTTAGAGGGGCAGTATGTGATAAAGTTCCGTCACGCCTTTGTTTTTGTGCATCGTTCCACAGACTTTTCATTCTCACTCATTATAAGTCCGCAAACTTTGAACAATGTGTTTTCTCAAAGAAAAGACCTTAAGACCGCCAGAGAGTAACGCAATACCGCTTTTTTTTCATCTCTAATACGCCCTCGCTAACAAACTGCTTATTAATAGCTTTTTTCCGGTTACCTCTTTTCATCCTCGCAGACATGTTTAGCCGTTAATACAAGAGCAACAAAAAACAGTGATCAATTGCCGCTTACGGTGCTATGCTGCGCAAACACTGTTTAGTAAATTAAACAAACCATGAAAACAACTCCTGAACTCTCCTGTGATGTACTGGTCATCGGCAGCGGCGCGGCCGGTCTTTCGGTGGCTTTACGGCTTGCAGACGAACATAAGGTCATTGTTTTAAGCAAGGGTCCCATTAGCGAAGGTTCGACATTTTATGCGCAGGGCGGTATCGCTGCGGTATTTGATGAAACCGATAGCATCGAATCGCATGTGGAAGACACGCTGATTGCCGGTGCCGGGATTGTGGAGCGCCATGCCGCCGAGTTTGTCGCCAGCAACGCGCGCCAGTGTGTCCAGTGGCTTATTGATCAAGGCGTGTTGTTTGATACCGAAGTCGCTGCCAACGGCGAAGCCAGTTACCACCTCACGCGCGAAGGCGGGCATAGCCACCGCCGCATTCTGCATAGCGCCGACGCGACCGGCAAAGAGGTCGAAAACACGCTGGTCACCCAGGCGATTAACCATCCGAACATTCGCGTGCTTGAGCGCTGCAATGCGGTGGACCTGATTATCTCCGACAAAATTGGCCTGGCCGGAACGCGCCGTGTGGTGGGCGCGTGGGTGTGGAACCGTAATAAAGAACAGGTGGAAACCTGCCAGGCAAAAGCCGTGGTACTGGCAACCGGCGGTGCCTCAAAGGTCTATCAGTACACCACCAATCCGGATATCGCCTCCGGGGACGGTATCGCCATGGCCTGGCGTGCGGGCTGTCGGGTGGCGAACCTGGAGTTTAATCAATTTCACCCTACCGCCCTGTTCCACCCGCAGGCGCGCAACTTCCTGCTCACGGAAGCGTTACGCGGTGAAGGCGCACATTTGAAACGCCCGGACGGCACCCGTTTCATGCCAGATTTTGACGCGCGGGGCGAGTTAGCGCCACGCGATGTGGTCGCCCGTGCGATCGATCATGAAATGAAACGCCTCGGCGTCGATTGCATGTATCTCGATATCAGCCATAAACCGGCTGAATTTATCCGTCACCATTTCCCGATGATTTATGAAAAGTTGCTCGGGCTTGGCATTGATTTAACCAAAGAGCCTGTTCCGATTGTACCCGCAGCACATTACACTTGCGGCGGCGTCATGATTGACGATCGCGGGCGTACCGACGTCGACGGGCTGTATGCCATTGGGGAAGTGAGCTATAGCGGTTTGCACGGAGCAAACCGCATGGCGTCGAACTCGCTACTGGAGTGTCTGGTCTACGGCTGGTCTGCAGCGGAAGATATTGCCCACCGGATACCGCATGCCCAGGCGGTCACGACGTTGCCAGCATGGGATGAAAGTCGCGTGGACGATGCCGATGAACGGGTTATTCTGCAACACAACTGGCACGAATTACGGCTGTTTATGTGGGATTACGTCGGCATTGTGCGCACCACTAAACGCCTTGAACGGGCGCAGCGCCGTATTACGTTGTTGCAGCAGGAAATCGATGAATACTACGCGAACTTCCGTGTTTCGAATAACCTGCTGGAATTGCGCAACCTGGTGCAAGTCGCGGAGTTAATTGTCCGCTGTGCGATGGCGCGCAAAGAGAGCCGCGGGTTGCATTTCACGCTGGATTACCCCGATTTACTGCCGGAATCCGGCCCGACAGTGCTCTCGCCACAAAACTACATAAACAGATAAAACGCCTGGGTCAGCGCAGTGTAGCTCTCTGAGTAACGCTGATCTGGCCCACGGATCACCAGACGATCGGCAAACATTTCGCCATCTCGCGGTGAGAAAGCCAGCAGGACCCGATGCGGCAAGCGGCTTTCTGTTTCAGTCACATCCGTACGCAAACGCAGATGCCAGCCCAGCGTTTGCGCTTTGCTGACAAAGGCTTCGCTGATTTCAATCGGCAGAACGACGCAGAAAAATCCCTCTTCCGTAATCAGCGTTGCGCCAATTTCCAGCAAGGACTGATGATCAAGCGTTGTGGTATAGCGCGCTTTATCGCGCTCTGGCGTGGCGCATTGCACCCCTTCGTCAAAATAAGGGGGATTGCTGACAATCAGATCGTAGCGCGCGGTGTTTTCCGTGCTCCACTGGCAGATATCCGCCTGATGCACGGTAATGCGCTCCGCCCACGGCGAGGCCTGGATATTTTCCTGCGCCTGCCCCGCTGCTTGCTCATCCAGCTCGACGGCATCAATTGTTACTTCTGGCGATGTGCGTTGCGCCAGCATCAGCGCCAGCAGCCCACTGCCGGTACCAATGTCCAGCACATGCCGCGCCTTGGAAACCGGTGCCCACGCGCCTAACATCACCCCATCGGTGCCCACTTTCATGGCACAGCGATCGTGCGCAACAAAAAATTCTTTAAACGTGAAGCCGTCACGGCGCAACTGAGCCTTTGACTGGGACATCTTTACAACCTCGATTCGGAAACCGGTGTAGCATAGGGGAAAGCAAAGCGCCGGAAAAGCAATAAGCAGACAACAGATGAAGATTGCAGCCGTAACGTCTATAATCGGCGCCCCACACAGAGGTAGATCATGACTGTAACGACTTTTTCCGAACTCGAACTTGACGACAGCCTGCTGGACGCGCTCCAGAGTAAAGGCTTTACACGCCCGACCGCCATCCAGGCCGCCGCCATTCCGCCTGCGCTTGAAGGGCGTGATGTCCTCGGTTCCGCCCCTACCGGCACCGGTAAAACGGCGGCATATCTGCTGCCTGCGTTGCAGCACCTTCTGGACTTCCCGCGTAAAAAATCCGGCCCGCCGCGTATCCTGATCCTGACGCCGACCCGCGAACTGGCGATGCAGGTTGCCGATCACGCGCGTGAACTTGCCGCGAACACGCATCTGGATATCGCCACCATTACCGGCGGTGTAGCGTATATGAACCACGCGGAAGTGTTCAGCGAAAACCAGGATATCGTGGTCGCGACCACTGGCCGCCTGCTGCAATATATTAAAGAAGAGAACTTCGACTGCCGCGCGGTAGAAACGCTGATCCTTGACGAAGCAGACCGCATGCTGGACATGGGCTTCGCACAAGATATCGAGCATATTGCCGGTGAAACCCGCTGGCGCAAGCAGACCATGCTGTTCTCCGCGACGCTGGAAGGCGAGGCCATTAAAAATTTTGCTGAGCGCCTGCTGGAAGATCCTGTCGAAGTTTCCGCCACGCCATCAACGCGTGAGCGCAAGAAAATTCACCAGTGGTACTACCGTGCCGATGACGTCGCCCATAAAACCGCGCTGCTGGTACATCTGCTCAAGCAACCTGAAGTTAGCCGCTCAATCGTGTTTGTACGCAAACGCGAACGTGTGCATGAGCTGGCGAACTGGCTGCGTGAAGCGGGTATCAACAACTGCTATCTCGAAGGTGAGATGGTACAGGCGAAGCGTAACGAAGCGATCAAACGCCTGACAGAAGGTCGTGTGAATGTGCTGGTCGCCACCGATGTCGCCGCTCGCGGCATTGATATCGATGATGTCAGCCACGTCTTTAACTTCGATCTGCCGCGCAGCGGCGATACCTACCTGCACCGCATCGGTCGTACAGGCCGCGCGGGTCGTAAAGGCACTGCGATTTCGCTGGTCGAGGCGCACGATCATCTGCTGCTGGGTAAAATTGGCCGTTATGTTGAAGAGCCGCTGAAGCCACGCGTAATAGAAGAATTGCGTGCGAAAACGCGCGCTCCCAGTGAAAAGCTGACAGGCAAACCGTCGAAGAAAGTGCTGGCGAAGCGCGCAGAGAAGAAAAAAGAGAAAGAAAAAGAGAAACCGCGCGTGAAGCAACGCCATCGTGACACCAAAAACATTGGTAAGCGACGTAAGCCGAGCGCTGCAAGTACTGCGCCGCAAAATACAGAAGAGTAAAAAAAACGCCGGGAAATCCCGGCGTTTTTATGTGTGCCTGAAATTACAGGCTTTCAGTAAAGGTACGAGCAATAACGTCGCGCTGCTGTTCTGGCGTCAGAGAGTTAAAACGCACAGCATAACCGGAGACACGAATCGTCAGCTGTGGGTATTTTTCCGGGTGTTCAACGGCATCAAGCAGTGTTTCACGACGCAGCACGTTAACGTTCAGATGCTGGCCGCCTTCAACGCGCACTTCCGGTTTCACTTCCATCGGAATTTCACGGTATTCGATATCGCCGAGTTTGCTAACCGCAACCACTTCATCTTCTGCATAACCCGCTTTGGCACATACGCAACGAGCTTCGCCTTTGTCGTTATCGAGCAGCCAGAACGAATTCAGCAGGTTGTCATTGGCAGCTTTAGTAATCTGGATACCAGTAATCATGAATAGCCTCCCTTAGGCACATTATTTGATTAGCCGGAATCTTTCCGGCCAATTGGTAAAACCATTGTTGTCTGATTGTTTATATACCAGTCCGACATGCGGCATTCTTTGATTTAAATCAATAAAAACCATACAGTGAAAATGGATATTGAGGAATATACTTGTTTTATATCAAGTTACATCAGTCACACCGACTTAAAATTTTTGTAAATTTTAAAAATATTTTTAGGATTTTCGTTCACGGGCGACAGTGAATTTTGTTCCGGGGAAATAAGCAGTTAAGCTACGGGGAACGAACTTCGCAGGAGAGCGGGATGACCACTTCATTAACATGGCATGATGTGCTGGCAGAAGAAAAACAGCAGCCGTACTTTATTAATACCCTTAGCACGGTGGCGGCTGAACGCCAGTCCGGAATAACCATCTATCCGCCGCAGAAAGATGTGTTCAACGCCTTTCGTTTCACTGAGCTTGGCGATGTCAAAGTTGTGATCCTCGGCCAGGATCCCTACCACGGCCCGGGACAAGCTCACGGTTTGGCATTTTCTGTTCTTCCGGGCATTGCGCCTCCCCCTTCTCTGCTGAATATGTATAAAGAGCTGGAAGCCAGCATCCCGGGTTTTGTGCGCCCGCAACATGGTTATCTCGAAAGCTGGGCGCGTCAGGGCGTGCTGCTACTTAATACCGTACTCACCGTACGCGCCGGTCAGGCGCACTCGCACGCAAGCCTCGGCTGGGAAACCTTCACCGATAAAGTGATTAGCCTGATTAATGAGCACCGCGAAGGCGTGGTCTTTCTGCTTTGGGGTTCGCACGCACAGAAAAAAGGGGCGATTATCGACACAAAACGCCATCATGTTCTGAAAGCACCGCATCCGTCACCGCTCTCCGCGCACCGTGGATTTTTCGGCTGTAACCATTTTGTCCTGGCGAATCAATGGCTGGAAAAACAGGGCGAAACGCCAATCGACTGGATGCCGACACTCCCGGCAGAGAGTAAGTAAAAATCAGCCTCCAGAAAAGACGGCGTTAATTGCCCCCTGGAAGGACTTGAAAAAAGCCTCTGCCAGGCTTGTGAAATTGAAATCCAACAGCAATAAAGCAGAGCCCAAAAGGTGTTGATGACCATACCCACAGGGTGTGATTTTCAGCGAGTAGAATAAAAAAATGCCAGCATTACGCTGGCATTTTTTATTGCATATGGCGTTGCGCTATCAGGCTTTATTTTGACGCCACCACTCTGCCAGCAACACGCCGGTTGCGACAGACACGTTGAGGCTTTCAACGTTGCCGGTGCCTTCAATTGAGACGCTTAAATCTGAACGAGACAGCGTCACATCAGACAAACCATCACGCTCCTGACCCAGCACCAGCACCATCTTTTTCGGCAACTCCGCTTTAAACAGCGGCGTTCCGTTGTGGCTGGAAGTCGTCACCAGCGCGTAACCCGCCTGGCGGAACTCTTCCAGCGCATCGACAAAGCTATCGCCGGTGATCGGCTGAACGTGTTCCGCGCCGCCTTCTGCGGTACGGACAGCCGCGCCAGATTCAACCACTGCCGCATCCTGCAATACCACGCCTTTCACACCGAAATGTGCGCAGCTACGCATAATTGCGCCGAGGTTGTGCGGGTTGCCCACATCTTCCAGCGCCAGCACGCAATCTTCTTCTGCGGCATTCGCCACCCATTTCTGGACGCTAAGACCATTACGCTTTTTGATCAGGAAACATACGCCGCCATGGTGTTCCGTGCCGGAGGCTTTCGCCAGTTCGTCTTCATCAACCACGTGATACGCTTTACGGTTCGCGGCCATCCAGCGCAGAGCTTCTTTAAAACGCGGGGTCACGCTCTGCACAAACCAGGCGCGGACAATCGATTCAGGACGGCTGCTGAACAGTGCCTGGCAGGCATTTTCGCCGTAGACGCGCGTCTCTTCCGCGCGCTGACGGCGCAGCACTTCCGGATCGATAAAACTTTTACCGCTAATACCACCGTGATCCGGTTTTTCCGGCGTTTCGTCGCCCGGCGCACGGGAAACGGTACGCCACGGCGAATCACTCTGGCTACTGAAATTGTCTCGCTGCGGGCGGCTTCTGTCATCACGAGCAGGGCGGCCCCGGTCATCGCGAGCAGAACGACTTCTGTCGTCACGGCCAGCACGACCTTTATCATCGCGGGAGGTGCGACGGTCATCGCCACCGCGCGAAGACGTTCCGCTACGCGCTGGCCCTTTCCCGGTGCGCGGGTTATAGCCACGTTTATCGGAATCATCATCACTGCGGACATACATCACTTTGACCTTGCCGCTTTTATTCTTTAATTCATCGTTCATGCTTTTCTCCACCAGCGCTGCGCGAAGCGCGCAGATTACCTGATGTGCTGGCGCTTAGCCATTAATTCGTTCAAAAGTTATCGGCTATTGTACTCATTGAATAAAACGCGTTGTCGTTTAAAACCTTCTTATCAATAATATGTAACATTGAAGAAACATACCGGCGAAACGCCGCTTTGTACCATCGCTTCCCTGAGGTTAGTTATGAATACCGTATGTGCAAGCTGTCAGGCGCTGAACCGCATTCCTGAAGAAAGAATGAACGACGGCGCGAAATGTGGGCGCTGTGGACATGAGCTGTTCGATGGAGATGTAATCAATGCGACTGGCGAAACCCTGGATAAGCTGCTGAAAGATGACCTGCCTGTGGTTGTCGATTTCTGGGCGCCATGGTGCGGCCCGTGCCGCAACTTCGCGCCGATTTTCGAAGATGTCGCAGAAGAACGCAGCGGTAAAGTACGCTTTGTAAAAGTTAACACCGAAGCCGAGCGCGAGCTCAGTGCGCGTTTCCGCATTCGCAGTATTCCAACCATTATGCTGTTCAAAAATGGCGAAGTGGTGGACATGCTAAGTGGCGCGATGCCAAAAGCGCCGTTCGACAGCTGGCTTAACGAATCACTGTAATCCTTTCGGGGCGCATCTTGTGCCCCGTTTTCAGCTCTGCGACAATGACGTTTTTCTTGCGCGACCTTCATGACCAATAACGCTGTTCTCCAACTCCGTGCTGAGCGTCTTGCCCGCTCGACGCGCCCATTTCTGGCGCGTGGCAACCGTATTCGCCGCTGCCAGCGCTGCTTGCTGCCGCTGAAAAACTGTCTGTGTGATACCTTAAAACCGGCTTGCGCCAATAGCCGTTTTTGCCTGGTCATGTTCGACACCGAGCCAATGAAACCCAGCAACACCGGGCGTTTGATTGCCGATATCCTGCCCGATACGCAGGCTTTTCAGTGGTCGCGTACCGAACCACCGCAAGCACTTATTGATTTATGTACCAGTGACGAGTACCAACCGATGGTTGTCTTCCCGGCGTCTTACGCGGGCAGCGAACGTCAGGTGTTGAGCGCTCCCGCCGCCGGCAAACCGCCACTGTTTATTATGCTGGATGGCACCTGGACCGAAGCGCGTAAAATGTTTCGCAAAAGTCCCTATCTGGATGCATTACCGGTTATCTCCGTCGATCTGTCACGCGTGTCTGCCTATCGTTTAAGAGAAGCGCATGCAGACGATCAATACTGCACAGCGGAAGTGGCCATTGCCCTGTTGGATCTCGCTGGCGACAACACCGCAGCGCAAGCGCTCAGCGATCACTTCACCCTGTTCCGCGAGCGTTACCTGGCGGGGAAACCGCATCATCCATCCGCCATCACAGCAAACGCCGTAGAAAACGTTTAATATCATCGGGTCACTCTTTTGCGGAGGCCGGTATGAGCCAACGAGGGCTGGAAGCGTTATTACGTCCCCGATCGATTGCGGTGGTGGGTGCATCCATGAAGCCGGATCGCGCGGGTTTTTTAATGATGCGCAATTTACTGGCAGGCGGTTTCGCCGGTCCTGTCTTACCGGTAACGCCCGCCTATAAAGCAGTTCAGGGTGTTCTGGCGTGGCCGGATGTCGCCAGTCTGCCTTTCACGCCCGATCTTGCGGTGTTGTGTACCCACGCTAAACGTAATTTGACGCTGCTTGAGGCGCTCGGCCAAAAGGGGTGTAAAACCTGCATTATACTTTCCGCTCCGCCCGAGCAGCATGCCGATTTGCTGGCCTGCGCTGGCCGCTATCAGATGCGGTTGCTTGGCCCGAACAGCCTGGGCTTGCTCGCCCCCTGGCAAGGCCTTAACGCCAGTTTTTCGCCGGTGCCGATTACACGCGGCAAACTGGCGTTTATTTCCCAGTCTGCCGCCGTCTCCAATACCATCCTCGATTGGGCGCAGCAGCGGGAAATGGGGTTTTCTTATTTCATCGCACTCGGCGATAGCCTCGATATTGATGTTGATGAACTGCTCGATTTTCTGGCGCGCGACAGTAAAACCAGCGCTATCCTGCTCTATCTGGAACAGCTAAGTGACGCCCGTCGCTTTGTTTCCGCCGCACGTAGCGCATCACGTAATAAACCGATTCTGGTCATAAAAAGCGGTCGCAGCCCGGAAGCGCAGCGTCTGCTGCATTCCCATGCGGGGCTCGATCCGGCCTGGGATGCGGCAATTCAGCGCGCCGGTTTATTGCGGGTACAGGATACCCATGAACTTTTTTCCGCCGTCGAAACGCTCAGCCATATGCGCCCGTTGCGCGGCGAACGGTTGATGATCATCAGTAATGGCGCAGCCCCCGCCGCACTGGCACTGGACGAACTGTGGTCACGCAACGGTAAGCTGGCCACACTGAGTGAAGAGACGATAACACAGTTGCGCGCCGTGCTGCCGGAGTATGTGGAACCCGCTAACCCGCTGGACTTGCGCGATGACGCCAGCAGCGAGCGTTACATCGCCGCGTTGAATATTCTGCTCGACAGCCAGGATTACGATGCGCTGATGGTGATCCACGCGCCCAGCGCCGCAGCGCCCGGCAGCGAAAGCGCGGTGGCGTTAATTGACGCGCTGAAAAAACATCCACGCGGGAAATACGTCACCGTATTGACCAACTGGTGCGGTGAGTTTTCCTCGCAGGAAGCACGGCGTCTGTTCAGCGAAGCCGGGTTACCTACTTACCGGACGCCTGAAGGCACCATCACGGCCTTTATGCATATGGTGGAATATCGGCGAAACCAGAAACAGCTACGTGAAACGCCAGCGATCTCAGTGAGCCTGACAGCAGATACCGCCGCAGCACACAACCTTCTGCAACAGGCACTGGCCGATGGCGCATCAACGCTGGATACCCATGAAGTGCAGCCAATTTTGCGCGCCTGGGGGCTGCAAACGCTGCCGACCTGGATTGCCAGCGACAGTGCGGAAGCCGTGCATATTGCCGAACAGATTGGCTACCCGGTCGCGCTGAAATTACGCTCTCCAGATATCCCGCATAAATCGGAAGTCCAGGGGGTAATGCTTTATCTGCGTACCGCAAAAGAGGTGCAGCAGGCTGCTGATGCGATTATCGATCGCGTCAAAATGAACTGGCCGCAGGCGCGCATCCACGGTTTGCAAGTGCAGAGCATGGCGAACCGTGCTGGCGCACAGGAACTGCGTGTCGTGGTAGAACACGATCCGGTTTTTGGCCCGCTAATCATGTTAGGTGAAGGCGGCGTTGAGTGGCGGGCAGAGGATCAAGCCGCAGTGGCGCTTCCGCCACTGAACATGAATCTGGCGCGCTACCTGGTCATTCAGGCGATCAAAAGTAAAAAGATCCGCGGGCGCAGCGCATTACGCACGCTGGATATCGCTGGCCTGAGCCAGTTTTTAGTTCAGGTCTCAAATTTGATTGTCGATTGCCCGGAAATCGAACGGCTCGACATTCATCCTTTGCTGGCTTCCGGCAGCGAATTCACGGCGCTGGATGTCACAATGTCTATTGCGCCCAGCGCCGGGAACGGTGAGACGCGTCTTGCGATTCGCCCCTATCCGCAGCATCTGGAAGAACATGTTGAGATGAGAAATGGCGAACAGTGCTTGTTCCGCCCGATTCTTCCCGAGGACGAACCTCAGTTGCAGGCATTTATTGCCAGGGTGACAAAAGAAGATCTCTATTATCGCTACTTTAGCGAGATCAACGAATTTACCCACGATGATTTAGCGAATATGACGCAGATCGACTACGATCGGGAAATGGCCTTCGTGGCCGTGCGCAGCACCGATCAGGGCGAAGAGATTTTGGGCGTAACCCGCGCTATTTCCGATCCGGATAATATCGACGCTGAATTTGCCGTGCTGGTGCGATCCGATTTGAAAGGGCTCGGGCTCGGACGACGTTTACTTGAAAAGCTCATCAGTTATACCCGGGATCACGGACTTAAGTGCTTGAATGGTATTACTATGCCCAACAATCGCGGCATGGTGACACTGGCGCGTAAACTGGGATTCGATGTCGATATCCAACTGGAAGATGGCATAGTCGGTTTGTCGCTCCATCTGACACAGACAGAGTAATCCCGAGTAAGGTACTGGAAATGTTGACCACTTTAGCAGGCTCGGTGTTATTATTGCCCGCTTATGTCGTCTGCATGCAACAGAAGACCCTTCAATAAACAGAGAAGAAACGCACTGTGATGTTGTCAAAATTTAAGCGTAATAAACATCAACAACACCTTGCCCAATTACCCAAGATTTCTCAGTCAGCTGATGATATAGAGTTCTTCTATGCTCCTGCTGATTTCAGGGAGACGCTGCTTGCGAAGATAGCCACCGCAACGCGCCGGATCTATATCATTGCCCTGTATCTTGAGCAGGATGATGGCGGGAAAGGAATTCTGAACGCGCTGTATGAAGCAAAACGCCAGCGCCCGGAGCTGGATGTTCGCGTCCTCGTTGACTGGCATCGCGCTCAGCGCGGCCGTATTGGCGCAGCAGCGTCGAATACCAATGCGGACTGGTACTGCCGTCTGGCGCAGGAAAACCCTGGCGTTGTCGTTCCCGTTTACGGCGTGCCGGTTAATACCCGCGAAGCGCTAGGCGTGCTCCACTTCAAAGGCTTTATTATTGATGACTGCGTGCTGTATAGCGGCGCGAGCCTTAACGATGTTTACCTGCATCAGCACGATAAATACCGCTATGACCGTTATCAGTTGATCCGCAATCCGCAGATGGCAGACGTCATGCAAGGCTGGGTTGAGCAGAATCTGATTCAGGGTCGTGGCGTGAACCGCCTTGACGATCCGCTGCGTCCTAAAAGCCCGGAAATCAAAAATGATATCCGCCTGTTCCGCCAGGAATTGCGCGATGCATCGTACCATTTCCAGGGCGATGCAGATAACGAACAGCTGGCAGTGACTCCGCTGGTTGGTCTGGGTAAATCCAGCCTGTTGAATAAGACGATTTTCCATCTGATGCCGTGCGCAGAGCACAAGCTGACGATTTGTACGCCCTATTTCAACCTGCCTGCGGTACTGGTACGCAATATTATTCAATTGCTGCGCGAGGGGAAAAAAGTCGAAATCATCGTTGGCGATAAGACGGCCAATGACTTTTTCATTCCTGAAGATGAGCCGTTTAAGATTATTGGCGCGTTGCCTTATCTGTATGAGATAAACCTGCGTCGTTTCTTAAGCCGCCTGCAATATTATGTGAATACCGACCAGCTTGTCGTTCGCCTGTGGAAAGATGACGATAACAGTTACCACCTGAAAGGAATGTGGGTCGACGATGAGTGGATCCTGCTCACCGGGAACAACCTGAACCCGCGCGCCTGGCGTCTGGATCTGGAAAACGCGGTGCTCATCCACGATCCAAAACATGAGCTGGCCGCACAGCGTGATAAAGAGCTGGAGCTTATTCGCACGCACACCACAGTGGTTAATCATTACCGCGATTTGCAGAGCATTGCGGATTATCCGGTCAAAGTACGTAAGCTGATACGCCGCCTGCGCCGTATCCGCATTGATAAGCTGATTAGCCGCATTCTTTAACCTTAAGCCCCGTCCCTGCGATGGGGCTTTTTTTCAGGTCTTCCAATGAAATACACCTTGCTGGCAACAACACTGCTGCTGACAGGCTGTAGCCATATGGCGAACGATAGCTGGAGCGGGCGGGATAAAGCACAACATTTTCTTGGTTCGGCCATGCTTTCCGCAGCCGGGAATGAATACGCGCAACACCAGGGCATCAGCCGTGACCGAAGTGCGGTATACGGCCTGATGTTTTCTGTCAGCCTTGGCGCATCGAAAGAGTTATGGGATAGCCGCCCGGCAGGGAGCGGCTGGAGCTGGAAAGATTTCGCATGGGATGTTGCCGGTGCCACAACCAGTTTTGCCGTGTGGCAACTGGCAAGATAGACACTAAAGCCGGATGCCTTTCCCTTTACGATGCAGCATCAGGGAAACCAGAAATGCCAATGCGCCCATCACCGTAACATACCAGAAAAAGCTGCTTTCAAAACCGGCCGATTTGAGCGACAGCGCAACATACTCTGCCGAACCACCAAACAGCGCATTCGCCACGGCATAAGATAACCCGACACCAAGCGCACGAACCTGCGCCGGGAACATCTCGGCTTTCAGGATCCCACTGATTGAGGTGTAGAAACTGACAATCACTAATGCCAGCATGACCAGCGCGAACGCGGCATAAGGCGAAGTGACACTGTGCAATGCGCTGAGAATCGGGACAGTACAGAGCGTGGCAAGGCCGCCGAACAGCAACATTGAGGAACGGCGGCCTATCTTGTCCGACAGCGCGCCGATAACGGGTTGAATCAGCATAAAGACAAATAACGCAACTGTCATAATAACGCTGGCAACGTTGGCATGCATTCCGGCGGTATTTACCAGATATTTTTGCATATAGGTGGTAAAGGTGTAGAACGCCAGTGAGCCGCCAGCCGTAAAGCCAAGCACCATAATGAAAGCCTTGCGGTTACGCCACAGCCCTGTTAGCGATCCCGCTTCTTTCAGGGCCCGTACCTCCTGCCGTGAGGTTTCATCAAGTTGTCGGCGTAGCCACAGCGCAACAATAGCCAGTGCGGCACCGAGCGCAAACGGAATACGCCATCCCCAGGCACGTAAATCTTCGTCGCTCAGAACCTGCTGCAATACAACCACAACCAACAGAGCCAGCAATTGCCCGCCGATCAACGTGACATACTGAAATGATGCGTAAAATCCTTTACGCCCTTCCACTGCAACTTCGCTCATATAAGTCGCGCTTGTGCCATATTCCCCCCCCACTGATAGTCCCTGGAACAGGCGCGCCAGCAGTAATAATGCTGGTGCCCAGGTACCGATGGAGTCATAACCGGGCAGGCAGGCGATGACCAGCGATCCCAGGCACATCATACACACCGAGATGAGCATCGATGCCTTACGTCCGCGTCTGTCAGCGATACGGCCAAATAACCAGCCTCCGATCGGTCGCATCAGAAAGCCTGCAGCAAAAACGCCGGCGGTTTGTAATAACTGAGTTGTCGTGTTGCCTGCGGGGAAAAAGATGTGCGCGAAATAGAGGGAGCAAAAGGAGTAGACATAGAAATCAAACCACTCCACCAGGTTACCTGATGAAGCGCCAATGATCGCCCATACCCTGCGTCGGGTATCGCTACTGGTGAGCGAGTTTCGTGTTGTCACACTGCTTTCTGCCATTCTACTGATACTCCTGCTAAAGATTTTGGAGATATGAACCTTGTGAATATCCATATCCACTCAGCGCAAAGATCAAAATGTTACACATTTGTTATATCACAGGGGTGATTTGCATCACATTTCAACTTAGCAAGGTAAGCAATTCAGAATAGGGGCATGTGCGAACTTGAAAAAGCCCCGCGCTTTCGCATGAGGCTTTGTTTTGATCAGGAGTCACGCCTCTTGTGCGCTGGCTCCGGAGGCAGGCTGCTTTTTCCGTCACGCACCGAGGGACTGCTGAAAACCGGTGACCGGCAATCAGCATCGCAGGGCGTGAGTTCGCAGCGTAAAAACGCAAAAAGGCCATCCGTCAGGATGGCCTCTTCACTTGTTTGATGCCTGGCAGTTCCCTACTCTCGCATGGGGAAACCCCACACTACCATCGGCGCTACGGCGTTTCACTTCTGAGTTCGGCATGGGGTCAGGTGGGACCACCGCGCTACTGCCGCCCAGGCAAATTCTGTTGTCAGACCGTTCTCACGCCCTGACATAATCTGTATCTCGCTGAAAATCTTCTCTGTCTCTCACGCCAAAACATCTTCGGCGTTGTAAGGTTAAGCCTCACGGTTCATTAGTACCGGTTAGCTCAACGCATCGCTGCGCTTACACACCCGGCCTATCAACGTCGTCGTCTTCAACGTTCCTTCAGGAGACTTAAAGTCTCAGGGAGAACTCATCTCGGGGCAAGTTTCGTGCTTAGATGCTTTCAGCACTTATCTCTTCCGCATTTAGCTACCGGGCAGTGCCATTGGCATGACAACCCGAACACCAGTGATGCGTCCACTCCGGTCCTCTCGTACTAGGAGCAGCCCCCCTCAATTCTCCAGCGCCCACGGCAGATAGGGACCGAACTGTCTCACGACGTTCTAAACCCAGCTCGCGTACCACTTTAAATGGCGAACAGCCATACCCTTGGGACCTACTTCAGCCCCAGGATGTGATGAGCCGACATCGAGGTGCCAAACACCGCCGTCGATATGAACTCTTGGGCGGTATCAGCCTGTTATCCCCGGAGTACCTTTTATCCGTTGAGCGATGGCCCTTCCATTCAGAACCACCGGATCACTATGACCTGCTTTCGCACCTGCTCGCGCCGTCACGCTCGCAGTCAAGCCAGCTTATGCCATTGCACTAACCTCCTGATGTCCGACCAGGATTAGCTGACCTTCGTGCTCCTCCGTTACGCTTTAGGAGGAGACCGCCCCAGTCAAACTACCCACCAGACACTGTCCGCAACCCGGATTACGGGTCCACGTTAGAACACCAGCCATTAAAGGGTGGTATTTCAAGGGCGGCTCCACGCAGACTGGCGTCCACGCTTCAAAGCCTCCCACCTATCCTACACATCAAGGACCAGTGTTCAGTGTCAAGCTATAGTAAAGGTTCACGGGGTCTTTCCGTCTTGCCGCGGGTACACTGCATCTTCACAGCGAGTTCAATTTCACTGAGTCTCGGGTGGAGACAGCCTGGCCATCATTACGCCATTCGTGCAGGTCGGAACTTACCCGACAAGGAATTTCGCTACCTTAGGACCGTTATAGTTACGGCCGCCGTTTACCGGGGCTTCGATCAAGAGCTTCTCCTTACGGATGACCCCATCAATTAACCTTCCGGCACCGGGCAGGCGTCACACCGTATACGTCCACTTTCGTGTTTGCACAGTGCTGTGTTTTTAATAAACAGTTGCAGCCAGCTGGTATCTTCGACTGATTTCAGCTCCATCCGCAAGGGACTTCACCTACATATCAGCGTGCCTTCTCCCGAAGTTACGGCACCATTTTGCCTAGTTCCTTCACCCGAGTTCTCTCAAGCGCCTTGGTATTCTCTACCTGACCACCTGTGTCGGTTTGGGGTACGATTTCGTGTTACCTGGAGCTTAGAGGCTTTTCCTGGAAGCAGGGCATTTGTTACTTCAGCACCGTAGTGCCTCGTCATCACGCCTCAGTGTTAAAGTGCTCCGGATTTGCCTGGAGCACACACCTTCACGCTTAAACCGGGACAACCGTCGCCCGGCTAACATAGCCTTCTCCGTCCCCCCTTCGCAGTAACACCAAGTACAGGAATATTAACCTGTTTCCCATCGACTACGCCTTTCGGCCTCGCCTTAGGGGTCGACTCACCCTGCCCCGATTAACGTTGGACAGGAACCCTTGGTCTTCCGGCGAGCGGGCTTTTCACCCGCTTTATCGTTACTTATGTCAGCATTCGCACTTCTGATACCTCCAGCATGCCTCACAGCACACCTTCGCAGGCTTACAGAACGCTCCCCTACCCAACAACACATAGTGTCGCTGCCGCAGCTTCGGTGCATGGTTTAGCCCCGTTACATCTTCCGCGCAGGCCGACTCGACCAGTGAGCTATTACGCTTTCTTTAAATGATGGCTGCTTCTAAGCCAACATCCTGGCTGTCTGGGCCTTCCCACATCGTTTCCCACTTAACCATGACTTTGGGACCTTAGCTGGCGGTCTGGGTTGTTTCCCTCTTCACGACGGACGTTAGCACCCGCCGTGTGTCTCCCGTGATAACATTCTCCGGTATTCGTAGTTTGCATCGGGTTGGTAAGCCGGGATGGCCCCCTAGCCGAAACAGTGCTCTACCCCCGGAGATGAATTCACGAGGCGCTACCTAAATAGCTTTCGGGGAGAACCAGCTATCTCCCGGTTTGATTGGCCTTTCACCCCCAGCCACAAGTCATCCGCTAATTTTTCAACATTAGTCGGTTCGGTCCTCCAGTTAGTGTTACCCAACCTTCAACCTGCCCATGGCTAGATCACCGGGTTTCGGGTCTATACCCTGCAACTTAACGCCCAGTTAAGACTCGGTTTCCCTTCGGCTCCCCTATTCGGTTAACCTTGCTACAGAATATAAGTCGCTGACCCATTATACAAAAGGTACGCAGTCACACCCGAAGGTGCTCCCACTGCTTGTACGTACACGGTTTCAGGTTCTTTTTCACTCCCCTCGCCGGGGTTCTTTTCGCCTTTCCCTCACGGTACTGGTTCACTATCGGTCAGTCAGGAGTATTTAGCCTTGGAGGATGGTCCCCCCATATTCAGACAGGATACCACGTGTCCCGCCCTACTCATCGAGCTCACAGCCTGTGTGCTTTTGTGTACGGGGCTGTCACCCTGTATCGCGCGACTTTCCAGACGCTTCCACTAACACACAAGCTGATTCAGGCTCTGGGCTGCTCCCCGTTCGCTCGCCGCTACTGGGGGAATCTCGGTTGATTTCTTTTCCTCGGGGTACTTAGATGTTTCAGTTCCCCCGGTTCGCCTCATTAACCTATGGATTCAGTTAATGATAGTGTGACGAGTCACACTGGGTTTCCCCATTCGGACATCGCCGGTTATAACGGTTCATATCACCTTACCGGCGCTTTTCGCAGATTAGCACGTCCTTCATCGCCTCTGACTGCCAGGGCATCCACCGTGTACGCTTAGTCGCTTAACCTCACAACCCGAAGATGTTTCGTGAACATCCGCGTGTCGCGAAAATTTGAGAGACTCACAGAACAGTTCGCACTGTTCAGTGTTTCAATTTTCAGCTTGATCCAGATTTTTAAAGAGCAAATATCTCAAACATGACTCGTGAGTCAGTTTTGAGATACATCGGCAGGTGACTTTCACTCACAAACCAGCAAGTGGCGTCCCCTGGGAGGTTTGACCTCATCAGTTAACGCGTGGCGTCCCCTAGGGGATTCGAACCCCTGTTACCGCCGTGAAAGGGCGGTGTCCTGGGCCTCTAGACGAAGGGGACGTAAAGTCTCGCTCGCAAGACGCCTTGCTATTCACTTTTCATCAGACAATCTGTGTGGACACTGCAGAGGCAGGTTCTTTAAGGTAAGGAGGTGATCCAACCGCAGGTTCCCCTACGGTTACCTTGTTACGACTTCACCCCAGTCATGAATCACAAAGTGGTAAGCGCCCTCCCGAAGGTTAAGCTACCTACTTCTTTTGCAACCCACTCCCATGGTGTGACGGGCGGTGTGTACAAGGCCCGGGAACGTATTCACCGTGGCATTCTGATCCACGATTACTAGCGATTCCGACTTCATGGAGTCGAGTTGCAGACTCCAATCCGGACTACGACGCACTTTATGAGGTCCGCTTGCTCTCGCGAGGTCGCTTCTCTTTGTATGCGCCATTGTAGCACGTGTGTAGCCCTGGTCGTAAGGGCCATGATGACTTGACGTCATCCCCACCTTCCTCCAGTTTATCACTGGCAGTCTCCTTTGAGTTCCCGGCCGGACCGCTGGCAACAAAGGATAAGGGTTGCGCTCGTTGCGGGACTTAACCCAACATTTCACAACACGAGCTGACGACAGCCATGCAGCACCTGTCTCACAGTTCCCGAAGGCACCAATCCATCTCTGGAAAGTTCTGTGGATGTCAAGACCAGGTAAGGTTCTTCGCGTTGCATCGAATTAAACCACATGCTCCACCGCTTGTGCGGGCCCCCGTCAATTCATTTGAGTTTTAACCTTGCGGCCGTACTCCCCAGGCGGTCTATTTAACGCGTTAGCTCCGGAAGCCACGCCTCAAGGGCACAACCTCCAAATAGACATCGTTTACGGCGTGGACTACCAGGGTATCTAATCCTGTTTGCTCCCCACGCTTTCGCACCTGAGCGTCAGTCTTCGTCCAGGAGGCCGCCTTCGCCACCGGTATTCCTCCAGATCTCTACGCATTTCACCGCTACACCTGGAATTCTACCTCCCTCTACGAGACTCAAGCCTGCCAGTTTCGGATGCAGTTCCCAGGTTGAGCCCGGGGATTTCACATCCGACTTGACAGACCGCCTGCGTGCGCTTTACGCCCAGTAATTCCGATTAACGCTTGCACCCTCCGTATTACCGCGGCTGCTGGCACGGAGTTAGCCGGTGCTTCTTCTGCGGGTAACGTCAATGAGCAAGGTTATTAACCTTACTCCCTTCCTCCCCGCTGAAAGTACTTTACAACCCGAAGGCCTTCTTCATACACGCGGCATGGCTGCATCAGGCTTGCGCCCATTGTGCAATATTCCCCACTGCTGCCTCCCGTAGGAGTCTGGACCGTGTCTCAGTTCCAGTGTGGCTGGTCATCCTCTCAGACCAGCTAGGGATCGTCGCCTAGGTGAGCCGTTACCCCACCTACTAGCTAATCCCATCTGGGCACATCTGATGGCAAGAGGCCCGAAGGTCCCCCTCTTTGGTCTTGCGACGTTATGCGGTATTAGCTACCGTTTCCAGTAGTTATCCCCCTCCATCAGGCAGTTTCCCAGACATTACTCACCCGTCCGCCACTCGTCACCCGAGAGCAAGCTCTCTGTGCTACCGTTCGACTTGCATGTGTTAGGCCTGCCGCCAGCGTTCAATCTGAGCCATGATCAAACTCTTCAATTTAAAAGTTTGATGCTCAATGAATTAAACTTCGTAATGAATTACGTGTTCACTCGTTGAGACTTGGTATTCATTTTTCGTCCGAGGACGTCAAGAATCCAGTCACCCTGAGTGCCCACACAGATTGTCTGATAAATTGTTAAAGAGCAGTGCCGCCTCGCTTTTTTGCTGCGGCGCGGGTTGCGTATACTACGCTTTCCCGCCGTGAAGTCAACTGTTTATTTTCAGATTGCTTCACCTGACAGGCCGGTGTGTTTGCCGTTGTGCCGTGTCAGTGGAGGCGCATTATAGGGAGTTAATTCCCGCTGACAACCCTTAATTTGAAAAAAGTAACCGTTCGCTCACTTTTCAGGCGAATTACGCTGAGAAGTTAAATTCTTGCCTGGTTTTCAAACAAAAACGAGCCCGAAAGGGCTCGTTTTCTTCTTTTGTGACTTACTGCACTGCCACAATGCGCTCATCTTTCACTACGAGCTGCACCGGTTTGCCCGGAATCAGCTCACCCGAAAGAATCTGCTGCGCCAGCGGGTTTTCAATCTGCTGTTGAATAGCGCGTTTCAGTGGACGCGCGCCATACACCGGATCGTACCCGTTTGCGCTGAGCAGTTTCAGCGCGTCGTCGGAAATGCTTACAGCATAACCACGCTCTTCCAGGCGTTTATACAAACGCTGCAACTGGATCTGCGCAATAGACGCAATGTGTTTTTCACCCAACGGATGGAACACTACCACTTCATCAATACGGTTGATGAATTCCGGACGGAAATTCTGGCTTACCACACCTAACACCAGCTCTTTCATGTGGCTGTAATCCAGATCGCCAAAACGCTCCTGGATCAAATCAGACCCCAGGTTGGAAGTCATAATGACGACCGTATTACGGAAATCAACCGTTCTGCCTTGTCCGTCTGTCAGACGACCATCATCCAGTACCTGCAATAAAATGTTGAACACATCCGGATGCGCTTTCTCTACTTCATCCAGCAGAATAACGGAATAAGGGCGACGGCGAACCGCTTCTGTCAGATAACCACCCTCTTCATAGCCAACATATCCCGGAGGCGCACCGACAAGACGCGAAACGGAGTGTTTCTCCATAAATTCCGACATGTCGATACGCACCATTGCATCGTCGCTGTCGAACATAAAGTTTGCCAGAGACTTACACAGTTCGGTTTTACCCACCCCGGTTGGGCCAAGGAACAGGAACGAACCGATCGGACGATTCGGATCCGACAGCCCTGCGCGGCTACGGCGAATAGCGTTAGAAACGGCTTCGACAGCTTCATCCTGACCGATTACACGATGATGGAGGTCATGCTCCATGCGCAGTAATTTTTCGCGCTCGCCTTCCATCATTCTCGCTACCGGGATGCCAGTCCAGCGCGCCAACACCTCTGCAATTTCGGCATCGGTCACGCGGTTACGCAGCAGGCGCATGGTTTTACCCTCGGCCTGAGTTGCGGCAGCCAGCTGTTTTTCAAGTTCCGGGATTTTCCCGTACTGAAGTTCCGACATGCGTCCCAAATCACCATTACGACGCGCTTGCTCCATGGCAATTTTGGCCTGCTCCAGTTCCGACTTGATGGTTTGGGTTCCGGAGAGGGAGGCTTTTTCCGCTTTCCACTCTTCTTCTAATGATGAGTACTGGCGTTCTTTATCTTCCAGCTCTTCATTCAGCATTTCGAGCCGCTTGAGACTGGCCTCATCGGACTCTTTCATCAGCGCCCGCTGCTCCAGCTTGAGCTGGATGATGCGGCGATCGAGCCGGTCGAGTTCTTCCGGTTTCGAGTCAATCTGCATACGAATGCTGGACGCGGCTTCATCAATCAAGTCGATGGCTTTATCCGGCAGCTGACGATCGGCGATGTAGCGATGCGACAGCGTTGCCGCCGCAACAATTGCCGGGTCGGTAATTTGCACGTGATGATGCAGTTCATAACGCTCTTTCAGCCCGCGCAGAATCGCAATGGTGTCTTCCACCGTCGGCTCGGCCACCAGCACTTTCTGGAAACGGCGTTCGAGAGCCGCATCTTTCTCTATATACTGGCGATACTCATCCAGCGTCGTAGCCCCCACACAGTGCAACTCACCGCGCGCTAGCGCAGGTTTCAGCATGTTGCCCGCATCCATTGCACCATCGGCTTTACCGGCACCGACCATCGTATGCAGCTCGTCAATAAACAGAATGACGTTGCCTTCCTGTTTCGCCAGGTCGTTCAGCACACCTTTTAAACGCTCTTCAAACTCACCGCGATATTTTGCACCGGCAACCAGTGCGCCCATATCCAGCGCCAGTACGCGGCGGCCTTTCAGCCCTTCCGGCACTTCGCCGTTAACAATACGCTGCGCCAGCCCTTCGACAATCGCGGTTTTACCGACGCCCGGTTCACCAATCAGCACCGGGTTATTTTTGGTACGCCGTTGCAGTACCTGGATCGTACGACGAATCTCTTCGTCACGACCGATAACCGGATCGAGCTTGCCTTGTTCGGCGCGCTCAGTCAGATCGACGGTAAATTTTTTCAAGGCCTGACGTTGGTCTTCGGCCCCCTGATCGTTCACGTTCTCTCCCCCACGCATTTGTTCAATCGCCTGGGTCACATTGGCCGTTGTCGCACCAGCAGCTTTAAGCAAATCCGTCAGCGTACCGCGTGATTCAAGCGCAGCCAGAACGAAAAGTTCCGACGAGATAAAGTTGTCACCTCGCTTTTGCGCCAGCTTGTCGCAAAGATTCAGTACACGTACCAGATCCTGAGAAGGCTGTACGTCGCCACCGGTGCCTTCCACCTGCGGTAAGCGGCTCAGCGCTTGTTCAATCGCTGTGCGTAACTGGCCGGCGTTCACGCCAGCAGAGGTTAATAAAGGATGAATCGAACCGCCTTCCTGATTGAGTAAGGCGCTCATTAAATGAAGAGGTTCGATAAACTGGTTGTCGTGCCCGAGTGCGAGCGACTGGGCATCGGCGAGAGCAAGCTGGAATTTATTAGTAAGACGATCCAGACGCATAACTCCTCCCATAACAGGTCAAAATTGCTACTGGAGATTAAATGAGGTCATCCCTCAATTATTCAAGGTGAATGACCTGAATTATGCGAAAGAAAACCTACGCGTACTGGATCGTCTTGATTCTTTAGGTTATATCAGCCAAATGAAACTTGCCATACGCCCGGTCGTCTTGTCCCGGCGGTATGAGAAAAAATTATCCTTATCGCTGAAGGTACAGCGATCGCCGCCGAACACATGCCGGACGCCTACGCTCGCCAGACGCTGGCGTGCGAGCTGATAGATATCAGCAAAATATTTTTCACCGTGAGGACGAAAAGCGCTGTCGGCCTGCGGATCGTGCGCCATGAACGCTTCACGAACTTCTGCACCGACTTCAAACGCTTGCGGCCCAATTGCTGGCCCCAGCCACGCCAGCAGATTTTCCGGCTTATCGGCGAAACACGCAACTGTCTGTTCCAGCACACCTGCACATAAACCCCGCCAGCCAGCGTGAGCAGCAGCAACTTCGGTGCCCGCCTGGTTACAAAACAAGACCGGTAAACAGTCTGCGGTCATCACCGCACAGACCGTACCGGGTGTGTTGCTGTATGACGCATCCGCCCGTTTCGACGCATAAGGACCACCGCTAAGTGTGAGCACGTCAGTGCCATGAACCTGTTCAAGCCACTCCGGCTTCGAAGGCAAACCGCCCGCCGCGAATACGCGCGCGCGATTCTCTTCCACATGCTCAGCATTGTCACCACAGTGTGCGCCAAGATTCAGCGAATCGTAAGGTGGCAGGCTTACACCACCGACGCGCGTCGAGCTACAAGCCGCGACACCTTTCGGCAGCGGCCAGTCCGGGAGGATCAGTTTGGTCATAACCAGGCAACATCGTCCTTATGGGTTTCAAAATCAGCGCGCATCGCATCAATCAAATCAACCATATCTTGCGGAATTGGCGCATGCCATTCCATTTCAATACCGCTGATAGGATGGTAAAGGCGCAGCATGGTAGCGTGCAGCGCCTGGCGGTCAAACTTGCGCAGCGCATCGATAAATTCGTCCGATGCGCCTTTCGGCGGACGCGGGCGACCACCATAGAGCTGATCGCCCACCAGCGGGTGAGTGATATGCGCCATATGTACGCGAATCTGATGCGTACGGCCTGTTTCCAGGCGCAGACGCAGACGCGTATGCACACGGAAATGCTCCATAATTCGGTAATGTGTCACCGCCGGCTTGCCCATCGGGTGCACCGACATATGGGTACGCTTGGTCGGATGGCGGCTGATCGGTTCTTCCACCGTGCCGCCAGAAGTCATATGCCCAATCGCTACCGCTTCGTATTCACGCGTGATTTCTCGCAGTTGCAGCGACTCCACCAGCCGCGTCTGAGCGGGTACGGTTTTCGCCACTACCATCAAACCGGTGGTGTCTTTATCCAGGCGGTGGACGATGCCTGCACGCGGAACATCCACAATAGGCGGGTAATAATGCAGCAGAGCGTTAAGGACAGTGCCATCCGGGTTACCTGCGCCCGGGTGTACAACCAGGTCGCGCGGTTTGTTAATGACGATAATGTCATCGTCTTCATAGACGATGTTAAGTGGAATATCCTGCGGTTCAAAACGTGCTTCTTCTTCGATTTCCGCATTGATAGCAATGAGTTCGCCACCCAACACTTTCTCTTTCGGCTTGTCGCTGACAACGCCGTTGACCAGCACGCGCTGGTCGAGAATCCATTCTTTTATACGCGAACGTGAATAATCCGGGAACAATTCGGCCAAAGCTTGATCTAAGCGTTGACCGAGTTGGTTTTCGGATACCGTTGCGGTGAGTTGTACCAGTTGTGCCATATACAGCTTCTTCGTTAACGTTGGGTTTTACGGCTTCGCCGTTTAATATAGTGTGCTATTGTAGCTGGTCTTAGTCGGGAGCAGGAATAAAGAATCTCCCGCGTAAACATTCTGAGGAAAGTCTAAACGTCATGACGCGCTTGAAATATCTGGTGGCAGCCGCCACGTTGAGTCTGGCTTTGACAGGTTGCTCCGGTTCAAAGGAAGAAGTACCTGATAATCCGCCAAACGAAATCTACGCGACAGCTCAGCAAAAGCTGCAAGACGGTAACTGGAAGGCGGCAATAACGCAACTGGAAGCACTGGATAATCGTTATCCGTTTGGTCCTTACTCACAACAAGTGCAGTTGGATCTGATCTACGCGTACTACAAAAATGCCGATCTGCCGCTGGCGCAAGCCGCGATTGACCGTTTTATTCGACTGAACCCAACCCACCCGAACATTGATTATGTAATGTATATGCGTGGGCTGACCAACATGGCGCTGGATGACAGTGCTCTGCAAGGGTTCTTCGGCGTAGACCGGAGCGATCGCGATCCGGCGCATGCCCGTGACGCATTCAAAGACTTCTCCAAACTGGTGCGCGGCTACCCGAACAGCCAGTACGTCACCGACGCCACCAGACGACTGGTGTTCCTGAAAGATCGTCTGTCGAAATACGAACTGTCGGTTGCGGAATACTACACCGATCGCGGTGCGTGGGTTGCAGTAACCAACCGCGTAGAAGGGATGCTGCGTGACTTCCCGGATACAAAAGCGACCCATGACGCGCTGCCGCTGATGGAAAAAGCCTATCGCGAGCTGCAACTCAACGCACAGGCGGATAAAGTGGCGAAAATTATTGCGGCGAACAGCAATCGAACCTGATTGACCTGATCGCCTGAAATACAAAACGGCAGCCTTAAGGCTGCCGTTTTTTTATTCATTTTATCTATCACTAAAGCGGTTTAGCCGCAATTCATCCTATCAACTATGACTGTTAATGATGGCGTAGACAAGGTAAATTTGCCCTCTTCCTGCCCTGCCTCACAAAACCCTTTCATTGACAAAAAGTGACAAAATAATGTGATTTAAATCACACATTTTGACATTGTGGACGGTATGCTGAAATCACCAAGACGGAAAGACAAGAGGTAAAATTTATGACAATGAACATTACCAGTAAACAAATGGAAATTACTCCGGCAATCCGCCAGCATGTCACAGACCGTCTCGCCAAACTGGATAAATGGCAAACTCAACTGATTAATCCGCATATCATCCTGTCGAAAGAACCACAGGGCTTTATCGCCGATGCAACCATCAACACACCGAACGGACAACTGGTTGCCAGTGCGAAACATGAAGATATGTATACCGCCATCAACGATTTGATTAACAAGCTGGAACGGCAGCTGAATAAAGTGCAACACAAAGGTGAAGCACGTCGCGCCGCAACATCGGTGAAAGACACAAGCTTCGTTGAGGAAGAAGAAGAGTAGTCTCTACATTGAGCCCATCCCAACGCGCCCACGGGCGCGTTTTTTATTGACAGAGCGAAAACAGTACGGGTACTGTACTTCGGTCGCACAAAGGAAAACTCCATGAAACTTGTTCCGTTCTTCTTCGCATTCTTTTTTACCTTCCCCAATTAGGGAGGCGATTCGTTTTGTGATAAAGAATGCGAAGACGAACAATAAGGCCTCCCACACCGGGAGGCCTTTTTTATTGATAACAATTAAAGACGAAAGGCAACAACATGACGGCTGAAAACCCCTTACTGGATTTACGCGTAAAGATCAGCGCACTGGATGAACAGCTGCTGACGCTGCTGGCCGAACGCCGCCAGCTCTCTGTTGAAGTCGGCAAGGCCAAGCTGGATTCACACCGTCCGGTACGCGATATCGATCGCGAACGTGATTTACTCGAACGTTTGATAGAGCTCGGCAAAGCGCATCATCTGGATGCCCACTACATCACCCGCCTGTTTCAGTTGATCATCGAAGATTCCGTTCTCACCCAGCAAGCCCTGCTCCAGCAGCATCTGAATAAAATCAACCCGCACTCTGCCCGCATCGCCTTTTTGGGGCCAAAAGGATCCTATTCACACCTGGCCGCCCGTCAGTACGCGGCGCGCCATTTTGAGCAGTTCATTGAAAGCGGTTGCCTGAAATTTCACGATATCTTCAGCCAGGTGGAAACGGGTCAGGCCGATTACGCGGTGGTGCCGCTGGAGAACACCAGCTCCGGGGCAATTAACGACGTTTACGACCTGCTCCAGCACACCAGTTTGTCTATCGTTGGTGAACTGACGGTGCCTATCGACCATTGCATTCTGGTTTCCGGCTCCACCGATTTAGAACACATCACCACGGTTTACAGCCATCCGCAGCCTTTCCAGCAGTGCAGCCAGTTCATTAACCGCTATCCACAGTGGAAAATTGAGTATTGCGAAAGCACTTCCGCCGCGATGGAAAAGGTCGCGCAGGCGAATTCGCCGCAAGTTGCGGCACTGGGCAGCGAAGCCGGTGGCGCGCTGTATGGCTTGCAGGTACTGCAACGTAATCTGGCGAACCAGACGCAGAACATCACACGCTTTGTGGTGCTGGCGCGTAAAGCCATTGATGTATCCGATCAGGTTCCGGCAAAAACTACGCTGCTGATGGCAACCGGCCAGCAAGCAGGCTCGCTGGTTGAAGCCCTGCTGGTGCTGCGTAACCACAATTTGATCATGACCAAACTGGAATCGCGCCCGATCCATGGCAACCCGTGGGAAGAGATGTTCTACATCGATGTGCAGGCCAATTTGCAATCCGGGCAGATGCAAAAAGCGCTGCGCGAACTCACCGACACCGCGCGTTCGCTGAAAGTCCTCGGTTGCTACCCCAGTGAAAATGTGGTGCCGGTCGACCCGGCTTAAACCTCTTTAAACAGCGGTTTCTTCATTCCTGCCACCGCCACGGGCAGGGTGAAGATCGCTCCCGACAGCGGATATTGCGCCACTTCGTCCGCCGTCATATTTTCCCGCGTGGTGGTGATAAACAGCGTTTTCATATCAGGCCCACCAAAACAGACCATCGTCGGGCAACGCACCGGCAAGCGATACTCAGCCAGTTGTTCACCCTGCGGCGAAAAACGCGCGATGCGCCAGCCATCAAACATTGCGCTCCAGTAGCAACCTTCCACATCCATCGCCGCCCCGTCCGGAATACCTTCCCCGGCGTTAAAGCGGCGGAAAACCTCGCGTTTACCCGGCTCACCCTGCTCATCAAGCGGCGTGCGGTAAATCACCGCGTTCGGCGTGTCCGAGGTGAACATCCACTGCTTATCGTGGCTGAAGGCAAGACCATTGGCACCGTGAATGTCGCACTGCAACACTTTGGGCGTGAGGTCATGATTAATGCGCAACAGCAACGCGCCGTTATAATCGCCCGGCCCCCAGAATGTGCCCGCATAAAAACGGCCAAGATGATCGGTGCCGCCATCGTTAAAGCGCGCCAGTTGCGGGTTTGAAGGGTTATCACACACTTTTTGACGCAGCAAACCGCGCGCATCCGTCAGCCAGATGCCATTACGCATCGCCACGATAAAGCCGCCTTCCTCACGTAGCGCAAAGCAGCCAACCTCTTCGGCAAACGACAGCACCGTATGTTCGCCAGACGATAAGTGATAACGGTGGATCTCACCTTCAATAATATCCGCCCAGTAGAGCGCCTGCTCCGCGTCGCTCCAGGTGGGGCATTCCGGCAAATGCCCGGTGTAATCAAACAGCGTGTGCAGCTCAGCCATTGCGCATCCCTTAAATGAAAAAAGCCAGCGGGTAACCACTGGCTTTTCAGTATAAACGGCTTTTTTATTTACGGGCGGCTGTCGTTGGCCTGGCGTAACAACACGCGGCTTTCGCTCTGGAAACGTTGCGCATAATCGCCAAACCAGTGTTCAACTTTGCGGAAGCTGTCGATAAACGCCTGCTTATCGCCCTGCTCCAGCAGGCCAATCGCTTCGCCAAAACGCTGGTAGTAGCGTTTAATCAGCGCCAGGTTACTGGACGACGACATAATAATGTCGGCGTACAACTGTGGATCCTGAGCAAACAAGCGCCCGACCATCGCCAGTTCCAGGCGATAAATCGGTGAGGAAAGCGCCAGCAACTGTTCGAGCTGAACATTCTCTTCCGCCAGATGCAAACCATATGCGAAGGTCGCGAAGTGGCGCAGCGCCTGGATAAAGGCCATGTTCTGATCGTGCTCAACGGCGCTAATGCGGTGCAACCGCGCGCCCCATACCTGAATCTGCTCCAGGAACCACTGGTACGCTTCCGGCTGTCGGCCATCACACCAGACCACCACCTGTTTAGCCAGGCTACCGCTGTCCGGGCCAAACATCGGATGCAGCCCGAGCACCGGCCCTTTGTGCGCGGTCAGCATCGCCTGTAACGGGCCACTTTTCACCGACGCCAGATCGACCAGAATACAGTCCTCCGGCAAGGTCGGCAGTTTGCCGATCACCTGCTCGGTAACGTGAATAGGCACGCTGACAATCACCATGCCCGCGTCAGCCAGCAGCATATCGGCCTGCGCCCAGTCCTCTTTTTCAAGGATGCGCACCTGGTAGCCAGAGAGCGTCAGCATTTTGGCAAACAGTTGCCCCATCTGCCCGCCGCCACCAACAATCACCACCGGGCGAAGCGTCGGACACAGGGTTTTAAACCCTTTGTCATTTTCACTGGAGTAGGATTCGCGCATGACGCGGCGCAGCACATCTTCAATCAGATCCGGCGGCACGCCCAGTGATTCAGCCTCTTTGCGACGCGATGCCAGCATTGTCGCTTCGCGCTCCGGTACATAAATTGGCAAGCCATATTTACTTTTGACTTCGCCAACTTCCGCCACCAGCTCCAGGCGGCGCGCCAGCAAATCCAGCAGCGCCTTGTCAACTTCATCAATTTGATCGCGCAGCGCGGTCAGTTCAGCAACCATAACACCCTCTTAAGCAAAACGCGCCGCCAGGCTGTTACGCAGATCGTTATTGATTTCACGCAGCAGCGCTTCGGTCGCTTCCCAACTGATGCACGCATCGGTCACGGAAACGCCGTACTTCATCTCGCAGCGCGGCTGCTCAGAAGATTGATTGCCTTCATGAATATTGCTCTCAATCATCAGACCGGTAATCGAACGATTGCCATCTTTGATCTGCGCCACCACCGATTCAGCAACGGCAGGCTGGCGACGGTAATCTTTATTGGAATTACCATGGCTGCAATCTACCATCAGCGACGGTCTCAGTCCCGCCTGTTCCATCTCTTTTTCACACTGCGCGACATCCGCCGGGCTGTAATTCGGCGCTTTACCGCCGCGCAGGATCACATGTCCATCCGGGTTGCCCTGGGTTTGCAGCAGGCAGACCTGGCCGGCCTGGTTGATCCCCACAAAGCGGTGCGGCATGGCTGCGGCGCGCATCGCATTGATAGCGGTCGCCAGGCTGCCATCGGTGCCGTTTTTGAAGCCAACCGGCATTGACAAACCTGAAGCCATTTCGCGGTGCGTCTGCGATTCAGTGGTTCGCGCACCAATCGCCGACCAGCTAAACAGGTCGCCAAGGAACTGCGGGCTATTCGGATCCAGCGCTTCAGTTGCCAGCGGCAGCCCCATGCTGACCAGCTCAACCAGCAGACGACGCGCAATCTTCAGGCCAGCTTCCACATCAAACGAGCCATCCATGTGCGGATCGTTAATCAGCCCCTTCCAGCCAACGGTGGTCCGGGGTTTTTCAAAATAGACGCGCATCACCAGATAGAGGCTATCACTGACCTCTGCGGCAAGGGCTTTAAATCGACGGGCATATTCAATCGCGGCTTCAGGATCGTGAATCGAGCAGGGACCACAGACCACCAGCAGACGCGGATCGCGCCCGGCAATGATGTTGGAAATGGTCTGGCGGGACTGGGCAATTTGCGCTTCCTGCTCGGCAGTCAACGGGAAGGCCGCTTTCAACTGATCCGGGGTGATCAGCACCTGTTCATCGGTAATATGTACGTTGTTCAGCGCGTCTTTTTGCATGATCGAAAATCCTGTATGGCTCGTTTGCGATAGTTGTTCCTCAAGTGAGGATGACGTAACGATACCATAGCTGGTAAAGATTTCAATCCACATAACGTAACGATTACTTTACAATGGCAAATTAATTGCCATTTAATCGCCACCAAGTGTAATTATATTTTTACACTTGGTGGCGTTTTGCTACTACATCGTTACGGCAGAACGTCTGGCATGTTGTTTCCAGCGCAAAGCATCAATGAGGATAAACAGCAGCAAGCTGGCGCCCATGACGGGTAACGCCAGCCCCAGCAACAGCGCCAGGAACGCGCTTATTACCCGTCCTGACAGCGGTAAAGCCAGCCAATTGTGCAGCAGCGTACTTGCCGGGTTGGCGTTGGCACTGGCCGGGCGGCGGATCCACCACAGCCGGTAACCAACCACAATCATGACGCACAGCGCACTGCCAAAGGCGATCAGCAGCAACTGGTTCGCCAGGCCAAACAGAATGCCCATATGGAAATCAACGCCCCAGCGGGTCAGCTTCGCCATCAGCGGAAAGTCCGTGAACCTTGTGCGATCCACCACCGTCATCGTGCTGCCATCAATCGCCACCGCATCCACACGCGTGGGCCAGCCGCGATCGATTTCGGTTACCGTCCAGGCTTTATCCGCACTGCGTGGCGGGCGTATCTCCAGCTTGCCGGCGGCGATCCCGGCCTGCCGCGCACTGTGCAACGCTTCATCGAACTGCACCCGGTCCAGCTGCATATCCGGCATAACCATCCCCTCATGCATCATATGGTGTTCCGCATGCGGATCGTGCATCTCCTGCACACCATGCAGTTGCGTATTGACCTGCGGCGTCATCCAGCCAAGCGCTGCACGCAGGCTGTCAACATTGCCGCCCGCCCACTGCGACCAGGTCAGACCGGTGGCGGAAAACAGCAGCATCCCGATAAGCAGGAGCCAACCTAAAGAGACATGCAGGCGACGATGATTTTGCACAGCGTTATTAATGCGCCGTTTCGGGCGGGTAAAAAACCACAGCGCAATACCACCAAGCGCGGCAACCCACATCCAGGACGCCGCCAGTTCGCTGTACAGACGACCCACATCGCCCAGCAGTAGCGAGCGGTGGAAATAGTCAATCCACTGGCGCAGCGGCAAAATTCCACTGGTGCCGTAGACCGTCATATCCCCTTTCACTTGCAGCGTCACCGGATCGATAAAAATCGCGCGGTTCTCCGATGCCCCCAGTTGTGGGTCAGCAAACATTACGCGGGTAGTGTCACTCCCGGTAAGACCAGGGCGCACCGCATGCAGACGCAAATGGCCGCCGGTTAGCTGTTCAGCAACGGCAATCTGTTCGGCGAGCGGCTGCCGCGTTCCCCCTTCCACACCGTAAAGCGCATCGTGATAGAGCCAGTTTTCCAGCTGTGGCGTCGCCACATATAACGTGCCGCTCAGGGCGGCGACAAAAATAAACGGGCCGACAAACAGGCCAATGTAAAAATGCAGGCGTCGCAGCACGCTGAGCCACGCCGCACGCGGAGTGCAGGTTGTCATACTTTTCCTCAGAAATAGCAAAAGGTCGCCGTTTCGCACAGGCGAACGGACATTTTTTTAGGATCAGGAAAAGCAGACGCGCGGCGGGGCGCGGGTATCAGGACAAAGCCAGGGAAAGAAGTGCCAGTGCTGAACAGGCTGACGGGCAACGACCAGGCAGATGCGCAGCACACGGCCGAGCAGGAGCAAAATAACGAGGAAGAGAAGACCGGGAACATGTGCCAGCAGTACGCAGTAGCCACAGGCTTCGGCGTGATCAAGCGGCATACTTTGCGGCGAAGGTTGATGGCGCGACATCGGCGGCGATGCGGCATCGTGATGTGCGTGCATCGGCACGCTCATCTCATTGGGCTGCGATGCGACATCGTGATGTGCGTGCATCGGCATGCTTATCTCATTCGGCGGCGATGAGACATCGTGATGTGCGTGCAGCGGCATGCTCATCTCATTGGGCTGCGATGCGACATCGTGATGTGCGTGCATCGGCATGCTCATCTCATTCGGCGGCGATGCGGCATCGTGATGCGCGCGCATCGGCATGCTCATCTCATTCGGCGGCGATGTGACATCGTGATGCGCGCGCATCGGCATGCTCATCTCGTTCGACGGCGATGCAGCATCGTGGTGTGCATGCATTGGCATGCTCATCACGTGGTGCATGCCGGGCATCGCGCTCATCGGGTCTTGCTGCAGCGAGACCGAAATCAGCGGCGCGACGAGGATCAGCAAGATCGCAAACAGCGCCAGCCCTGCGGCTGCGCGTTGTGCGGCGTATTGATGAAAAACGTTCCTCACCACTTCCCCTCCCGGTCGAAGCGGCATTGTAAATTAAACATCACCAGAAAGTTAATTTACTTGTCGTTTTTCTGCAGACTCAGCGCCAGCGGCTCAGACATGTTTCTCGAGCGTAAAGATCACCACGCCATACGGCACGATTTCCGCTACCGCACACTCAAAATCCACCGCACCGTTGGTAAGGCGCACTTTGCCGCCCGGCAGACGCACCACATCAAAAACATCCAGCGTATCGTCAATGCTGATAAACCAGCGGCCGTTGCCAATTTTTTGCGCACGGGTATCCACCAGCCAGCCCGCATTTAGCCCTTCAATAAAATTCAAACTGTCGGTAGACGCTGGCGCGAGACTGCGATCCAGCGACCAGACGCCCGCCTCTTTCAGCTCGCCAGACTCATGGCGAAATTTCGGGATGCTCAGCGCCGCGTCATTTTGCGCGGCGCACGCGGTTGCAGCGGGATACATTTCGCCTTTGCCCGTCGCCAGCCAGCCTAAAGAGACGCCGGTATCCAGCGCACAAGTCACCACTACATCGCCAGGGAAAAACTCACGTCGCACCCAGGTGCTGATGGTGCCGGAGGAGATATCCAGTAAATCTCCCAGCTCTTTTTGCATCTCGAACCCGTACGCATCAAGGATACGGCGCAGCACCGGACGCCCGCCGGTCGACAAAATTTCGTCGTACAGCGCTTTGCCCTTCGGCACCGGTTTATCCGTCAATTTCGTATTTGCAAATTCACCTGTCACCAGCCAGTGCAGGTCTGCGCCGGTGTCGAGTGCGCATTTGACCACCGCTTTATACGACACGCTATCGCGCTGGATCCAGCTGCTGATATTGTTCGCCGGCACATCCAGCGCCTCAGCGAGGGCTTTCTGGCTGGAGACGGAATAGGACGCGGCAATGCGCTCAATCACATCCTGAACACTCATCTTGTTTTCACCCATGGACACCAACATCGAAAAAGTGATTTACATAATCGCATTTGCGATTTATATTGCTGTACATCGACCAAAAAGCACAGCTTCGCAGTACATTTTAAACAACAGGAGATAATGCGATATGTCAGATGCAAAATCAACGCCGTCGCATCCGCAATCCGCTACTCAAATGCGATCCAAACGTGGCTGCCACAGCCGGGTGAGCACTGAGATAACGGCCCGTTTTCCGGCATGCTACGCCGCGACTCGCATAACAAAGTCCGCGCCAGCAAACCAGAAAACATCCTCGGCAATCCATAGCCAGCGCGAATGTCAGAGAGATCAGCAATACGCTGAGCGCATATCGCAGAGCCGACTTAACCGCCACATGTCTGACCTTCACGACACCGCAACATGGCGCAATGCGCAGGTGAATGCCAGCGCTTTGCATGTTGCCTTTACGCAACAGGAAAAGTGCCGTCACGGCGTTAAACGCCCTTTCGGCATGGTGTTACGCTGAATTTGCTTTTGCAAGCCAACACTATCGCAGGAGAGCTTATGGCTATCACATCCCTTGTCGTGCATGTTCCGCTTAGCACATCAGAGCGGCTAAGCGGGCTAAACCATATCGCCGAGCTTCGCGGTCGTTTATGGGGCGATAACTGGAGCGACGTAGCACGCTTTATCGACGATCTGCGCGACCCGCGTGACGAACACGCAGAAGAGAACAACCGGGCGCTGGCGGCCATTTTCTTTCTTGCCCGAGTGCCCGCCGCGCGCCAGGCGCTCAACCCGCACGCATTAACGCTTGATGAGAAGCGGGCGGTGATCGCCGCCATGAACCATTTCCGCGCGGTAGTCAGCCAGTTTCCGAAACGGCTCACCATGCCGCTGTAAACCCTAAATCCACAACCATGACGTCAACCCGTCGGGCATCCCCTTGCCCAAATTCAGGAGCAACACAATGAGAAAACACCCCTTCAATTCACCGAACCACAGCCCGGAAGCGCTCGCGCTCCAGCTTGCGCAAGCGCGCAACAATGAACGTCTGCGCTGCGCCGGCGTTATCTCCGCCCGTCTGGACGCACTGGCCACATTCATCAGTTCGCATCGCCTTGAATGGCATGATGCTGCTGAATTGTTGCGCCAGGAAGCCAGCCACATCGACAACCAGGCGCAGGAGCTGCACTAATGGCCGACGAAATGGATCTCGCCCAGCAACGCGAGATGGAAGAACGCGAGCGGCATATTCAGCATGCACGCAATCGCCTGCTGGCACCCTCAAGGCTGACCTGTGAAAGCTGCGATGCGCCTATCCCGCAAGCGCGGCGCATGGCGCTGCCCGGCGTCACCTGTTGCGTTTGTTGCCAGCAGATCGCCGAACTGAAAGACAAGCACTACAGGAGACGCTAATTGTCTGTCACCTGGGCTTATCCGTGGAATGCGCCGCGTTCAGCTATCTCCAGCCCCTTGCTCACTCACGCTGAGCTGCACCGCCGTAATCGCCATATTGCGGCGGTGTCGCAGGCGCGTCAGGCACTGGCGCTCCAGCCGGAGTGCGTACGCGTTTCACTCACCCGAGCTGCGGATACGATAGAAAAAGAGCACGGTATGGCGCGGGCGGAGGCTTTTCTGTTGCATTTTTATCGCCGCACGCTGCCGAGGCTCAACGCGGTGGCGCAACGCTATCAACTGGATCATTTACAGCCGCGCGTCTCCAGAGCGGTGTTCAACGGCCATTTTGATACAGTTATCCAGCAGGGGCTGGCGCACCGCTTAGTCTCGCTGTTTACCCGCTACAACCAGTTACCGGATATGAACAAAGCTCCTGTCGACAGGCTGGCAGCGGACATCGCCAATTTTATTCGCGGTGAACTGGCAGAGCACGACGACACAAGCGCAACGGAGCTGAAAACGCTGCATCGCTGGTATCTGCACGCAGGCACCATCGCTTTGCAATTCAACGTCACTCCCCCGCACTGGCAGCGAGTAATGCAAAAAGTCGTCAGCACGGAAGATCTCGCCCCGGCGATCATGCGCCTGTTCAGCGAGCAGTGGTGGCGCGGGCATCTGCGCAAAGCCGCCGGGCAGTGGCGCGAACATTTGCACATTGCCCTCGGCAATGTCAGCAAGAAAAAACAGCCCTACGCCAGCGCGCAGTGTGTAACTGCCTGGCGCGAGCAAAAACGGCGTAATCGCGAGTTTCTTAAAAGCATGGAGCTGGAAGATGAAGAGGGAAACCGCATTAGCCTTATTGATAAACACGACGGTTCGGTAGCCAACCCGGCAATCCGTCGCTGTGAGCTGATGACGCGCCTTCGCGGTTTCGAAACCATCTGCCAGAACCTTGGTTACGCAGGCGAGTTTTACACGTTAACCGCTCCCTCGGCCTGGCACGCAACAACGCGCGCGGGCTACCGTAACCGGAAATGGAACGGCGCCAGCCCGGCGCAAACCCAGGCGTATTTCACCACGTTGTGGGCGCGTATCCGCGCGAAGCTGCACCGCAACGGCCTGCGCGTTTTCGGTATTCGCGTGGCAGAGCCGCATCACGACGGCACTCCGCACTGGCACCTGCTGCTGTTTATGCAGCCGCAGGAGGTTGCCCGCGTGCGCGAGATCCTGCGAGATTTCGCCTGCCAGCAAGACCGCCACGAGCTGTCCAGCGCGAAAGCGCAACGGGCACGCTTTCACGCCGAAACCATTGATGCACAAAAAGGCAGCGCGACCGGTTATCTGGCGAAATATATCGCGAAAAATATCGACGGCTATGCGCTGGACGGCGAAACCGACGTTGAGAGCGGCGCATTGCTGAAAGAGAGCGCCTGCGCGGTCTGCGCTTGGGCCGTACGCTGGCGCATCCGCCAGTTTCAGTTTATTGGCGGCGCGCCGGTCACCGTTTACCGCGAGCTACGCAAACTGGTCGATAACGATGCCGCGCGCGGATTAAGCGTGGAGTTTACGCAGGTGCATGAAGCCGCCGATCGCGGCGACTGGGCGGGTTATGTCAACGCGCAAGGCGGGCCGTTCGTCAAACGCGATGCGGTGCAGGTGCGCACTCTTTATGAAGCAGACGGCGATTTTAATCAGTATGGCGAAGAGACGCTGCGCGTACGCGGCGTGTATGACAGCGTAGCTGGAAGCGGATCGCCGCTGCTGACGCGGCTGAAAAAGTGGAAGATCGTGCCAAAGCGCGCGCAGGAAAACGTGCCGGATACCGCCCTTCCTTGGAGTTCTGTCAATAACTGTACGCCCTTCGAGCCCGATCAGCGGTTAAACCGCCGCCAGCGTCGGCAACTTACCGCCTGGCTGCGCAGCGATATTCTGCAGGCGCGCAAACGTACGCCAAAAAGCGTGCGCTGTACTGGCAGGAGTAGCAGGGAAATAGCTGGAAACACCGGGTTTAAAGCGCGAGCAGAAAGCCATAATGGTTTTCTTTATCAGCAACATAGTGATGGGAACAAATAATTATCGCTTCCCATTAATAATCAGCCTATGATACTGTATAAACATACAGTACAAGAAATTCATGAGAGGGATTCATGGTCTCTGAGCGACTAAATCAGACTCAGCACAAGTGGGCATGCGTGCAATTCATTGCCGAGGTGTCTCTGCTGGCTAACTGCAAACCGTCCGATCTGAAACTGGCGCTGAGTCTGATTGCGGACCTGGCCAACAGCGAAAACGCTACCGATGAGGATGAAAACATTTTCTACAAGGCCGAATAGCGCCCCGCCACGACCCTTCCCGGCAGTTAACGCTGCCCTTCTCTCGATGCGCCAGCGGCACTGCTGCCTGGTGCATTCGTGCTGTGCTTTTCTCCCTGCGCCCACCTGTTGTGCCAGCGCTTAACCAGCCCCGAAAGATAGCGTCCATCGCCTGCGGTCAGGAAACTTAACCATGGGGAAAAACCTTCCTGATGGAAAGAGACGCGAACGATGAATGTGAAAACACAACAAGGCGATACCCTCGACCTGCTTTGCCTGCGTTATTACGGGCGCACCGCATCAGTGGTCGAAACAGTGCTCGCCGCCAACCCGGGGCTCGCCGATCTGGGCGTTATTTTGCCTTATGGCACCACGGTCAACCTGCCGGAAGTACAGACGCAAACCATTAAAGAGACGGTGAATCTATGGGGCTGACCATCGAAAAAGTCACCTCATCGCTGGCGTACTGGATAAGCGTGGCGCTGACCTTTTTCGGCGCCATGACACCGCAAGACTTTGCCGCCTATTTTGGCGCGCTGGGTGTTGCCGTCACCGTGGCGGTGAACTGGTACTACCGCCGCAAAAGCTATCTGTTCCTCCAGTCCTGCGCGTCAACCCAGGAGGTGATGAATGGGATTACCCGTAAAACGCTGTAGCGCGGCGGCGGTGCTGGCGCTGGCGGTACTGCTGCCAGATTTCCGCTTACTGAAAACTTCACCGCAGGGGCTGGCACTGATTGCCGATCTTGAAGGTTGTCGCCTGCGCCCTTACCAGTGCAGCGCCGGGGTCTGGACATCCGGCATCGGTCATACCGCAGGCGTCATACCAACGCGCGATATCAGTGAAAAAGAGGCGGCGAGCAACCTTGTCGCCGATGTATTACAGGTTGAGCGCAGACTGGCGCAGTGCGCACCGGTGGCGATGCCGCCGCAGGTGTATGACGCGGTGGTCAGCTTCGCCTTTAACGTTGGCAGCGGCGCGGCTTGCCGCTCGACACTGGTTTATTTCCTTAGCCAAAAGCAGTGGCGCCAGGCCTGCAATCAGCTGCCGCGCTGGGTGTTTATCGACGGTGTACGTAACCAGGGACTGGAAAACCGCCGCCAGCGCGAACGCGCCTGGTGCCTGCAGGGGGCGCAATGAATGCTCGTCTGATCGCCCTGTTGATCGCCTCGCTCGGCCTGCTGTGGCTGGTGCAGCAAAACTACTCGCTGAGCGCCTCGCTGGCGCAATCCCGCCAGCTTACGCGTGAGCAAAACAGCGCCATTACGCAGCTGAAAGCGCAACTGAACGCCGCCACCGCGTTGGCGGACAAAAACCAGCAGGCGCAAGTGGCACTGCGCCTGCAACTGGATGCCGCCAGCACGCAAGCGGTGCGGCGCGAACAATCGATAACGAGGTTACTCAATGAAAATGACGCGTTTCGCCGCTGGTACAGCGCTGAGTTGCCTGATGCTGTGCGCCGGGTGCACCAGCGCCCCGCCTGCCCTTCCGCCGGTCACTGTTTACAACAGTTGCCCGCTGGTCAGCCTGTGCCCGATGCCGGGAAGTAACCCACAAACTAACGGCGATTTGAGCGCCGATATCCGCCGACTGGAGCTTGCGCTGGCACAGTGTGCGCTCCAGGTCGAAACCCTTAAACATTGCCAGGATGAGATCAATGCTAAAACCCAATACGCTACGCACCGCGCTGACTGACGCCGTGCCGGCGCTGCGCGATAACCCCTCAATGCTGCGCCTGTGGGTGGATAAAGGCAGTAACACCGCCACCCTCGCCAGCTCACTCTCTTTTGAAAAACAGTTCAGCCTCAATGTCACCGTCAGCGGTTTTGCCGGTGATATCGATGCGCTGTTCGTACCGGTGATGGCGTGGCTTCGCGCTAACCAGCCCGACATCCTCACTACCGAAGCCGGTCGCAAAGGCAGCTTCAGCTGGTCGCTGGTGACGAACACCGACAACACCCAGGATTTGACGATGGTGCTGCAACTGACCGAGCGCACCAAAGTCACGGAAATCGACGGCGCGCTGCATGCCGAAACACTGCCGGAACCGCTGCCGCCCGCGTTCGTGACCCGCCCGACCGAGCTTTATATCAACGGTGAACTGGTGAGCCGCTGGCCGGCCTGAATCGCCCGGCGTTGTGCCAAAAACCGGACAGCCCTGTCCGTTTTTCAACGCCCGTCACGCATAGGATGATTTCCGTTATGAACAGACAACTCTCGCTTCAGGAACTGTCCCGCTTGCTGCGCAATATGATCCGCACCGGGATAATCGTTGATATCGATCTGAACAGCGGGCGCTGCCGGGTGCAGACCGGCGGCCTCGTAACACAATGGTTGCAGTGGTTAACCCACCGCGCCGGGCATTCACGGAGCTGGTGGGCACCTTCCATCGGCGAACAGGTGTTGCTGCTGGCGGTCGGCGGCGAGCTTGACACCGCGTTCGTGCTGCCGGGAATTTTTTCCGATGACAACCCGGCCCCTTCGGCATCCGCCGACGCCTTGCATGTCGCCTTTCCCGATGGCGCCGTCGTGGAATATGAACCGAGAACCAGCGCGTTAACGGTGAGCGGCATTAAAACCGCCACCATCAGCGCGTCGCAATCCCTTACCGCTACCGTACCCGACGTGCGGGTGACCGCCACGACCCGCATCACGCTGGATACGCCGGAAGTGGTCTGCACCAACAAGCTCATCACCGGCACGCTGGAGGTACAAAAAGGCGGCACGATGAGCGGCAACATTGAGCACAGCGGCGGATCGCTCACTTCCAACGGCAAAGTGTTGCATACCCATAAACACCCCGGCGACAGCGGCGGCACAACAGGAGCGCCTTTATGACAGTTCGTTACAGCGGGTTAAACCGCACCACCGGCAAGCGTCTTACCGACACCGAGCATATTCGCCAGAGCATCAGCGACATTCTGCGCACGCCGATAGGCTCCAGAGTGATGCGCCGCGATTACGGCTCATTGCTGTTTGAGATGATCGACCAGCCGCAGACCCCGGCGCTGACGCTGCAAATTCAGGCCGCCTGTTACATGGCACTGTTGAAATGGGAGCCGCGCATTAGCGTTAGCGCGGTCACCACCGAGCGCCAGTTCGACGGCAAATTACTGGTCAACCTGACCGCGCAACTCGCCAGCACCGGCGAGTCCCTTTCGTTAACCCTTCCAGTGAGTTAAAACCATGCCGATTATCGATCTTAGCCAACTGCCGGCGCCGGATGTGGTCGAGGAGCTTGATTATGAGGCTATCCTCAACGACCGCAAAGCGACGCTGATTTCCCTGTTTCCCGCCGATGAACAAGAAGCGCTGGCGCGCACGCTGGCGCTGGAGTCCGAACCACTGACCAAATTTCTGCAAGAGAACGCCTACCGTGAAGTGATGTGGCGCAGCCGCGTTAACGAAGCGGCCCGCGCGGTGATGCTGGCCTACGCCGCCGGGAAGGATCTGGATGTGATGGCCGCCAACAGCAACACCGCGCGGCTGGTGGTTTCGCCCGCTGACGAGAGCACCATTCCGCCAACGCCGGCGGTGATGGAGTCTGACAAAGATCTGCGTCTGCGCGCGCAGCAGGCGTTTGAAGGGCTAAGCGTCGCCGGGCCGGAAGGCGCTTACGAATACCATGGTCGCAGTGCCGACGGGCGGGTTGCCGATATTTCGGTCATCAGCCCGAACCCGGCGTATATCACCATTTCCGTGCTCTCCCGCGAGGGGGACGGCCGCGCCAGCGATGAGCTGATCGCCATAGTGGATAAAGCCCTGAACGCCGAAGATGTGCGCCCGGTGGGCGACCGTGTGACGGTGCAAAGCGCGGAGATCGTGCCTTACCAGATTAACGCCACGCTCTACTTCTACCCCGGCCCGGAATCGGAACCGATTCGCCAGGCCGCTGAGCAGCAGTTAAAAGCCTATATCAACGCGCAACGGCGTTTAGGGCGCGATATCCGCCAGTCGGCGATTTATGCCGCGCTGCACGTTGAAGGCGTGCAGCGAGTGGAGCTGAGCGCGCCGCAAAGCGATCTGGTGTTGGCGAAAAATCAGGCCTCTTACTGCACCGCCTGGAGCATTAATGCCGGAGGCACCGATGAGTGACGACCGTTTGTTGCCTGTTGGCTCATCCGTTCTTGAGGTGGCAGCGGCAAAAGCGGCGGCAGATATTGAGCGCGTGCCGGTGCCGCTGCGCACGCTGTGGGATCCGCAAACGTGCCCGGCGGAGCTGCTGCCTTACCTGGCATGGGCGCTCTCCGTCGATCGCTGGGACTTTAACTGGCCGGAAGCGACCAAACGCAAAGTGATTGCCGCTTCATTCTTCGTTCATCAACACAAAGGCACGCGCAGCGCGCTACGCCGGGTGGTTGAGCCGCTCGGTTTTCTGATTGAGCTGCGCGAATGGTGGGAGGACAACGCCGAGCCGGGCACCTTTAAACTGGTGATTGGCGTCCAGGAGAATGGCATTACCGAGGAGATGTACCTTGAGCTGGAGCGGCTGATTAATGATGCCAAACCGGCGAGCCGCCACCTGACCGGGTTAAACATCAGCCTGAGCAGCAGCGGCGAGTTTTATGTCGGCGCCGGTTGCTATCTGGGTGAAGAGCTGACCGTTTACCCTTACATGCCGGAAGAGATTGTTGTTGGCGGTGAATATTATCCGGCTTCAGCGGTTCACCTGATTGATGATGTCATCATCACTTAACCACGTAACATCACACCAAACGGGCTGCGGCCCGTTTTTTTTACCCGCCTCGTTGTGCCAGCGGGCAGCCAACCCCGCCTGATAGCGTTCGCCTGTCGCTGAACGGAAAATGTCTTCTGTACTGATTCATCACCCAACAACCTGAGAGTTAACGCATGACTGCAAAATTCTTTGCCATTCTGACCAATCAGGGGGCCGCGAAGCTGGCGAACGCCGCGTCGCTTGGCACAAAGCTTAACCTTACGCAGATGGCGCTCGGCGATGCCAACGGCGTACTGCCCACGCCCGATGCGGCGCAAACTCAACTGATTAATCAGAAGCGAATTGCCCCGCTGAACCGCCTGTCCGTTGATCCAAATAACACCAATCAGATCATTGCCGAACAGGTGATCCCGGAAAACGAAGGCGGCTTCTGGATCCGCGAAATCGGCCTTTACGACGATGACGGCGTGCTGATTGCTATCGCCAACTGCCCGGAAACCTACAAGCCGTTGTTGCAGGAAGGCAGCGGACGCACGCAGACGATTCGCATGGCGCTGATTGTTTCATCGACCGCAGCCGTGACGCTGAAGATTGACCCGTCGGTGGTGCTGGCAACACGTAAATACGTTGATGATAAAGTTATCGAAGTAAAGGCCTATTCAGACGATCTGCTGAAACAGCATGTCGCCGCTTCTAACCCACATACACAATATGCACCGCTTGCCAGCCCGGTATTTAGCGGTGTGCCTACCGTCCCGGATACGCACATCGGCAACTATGGCCGACAAATCGCCAACACAAAGTTTGTTCATGATGTCCTGAATGATGACAACTATATCCTGCCCGTAGGGGGTGTTGTTGCCTGGCCGCAGGCGACGCCGCCATTAGGGTGGTTTACATGTAATGGCGCGGCGTTTGATAAAGCGAAATATCCCAAACTGGCGCTGGCGTATCCATCCGGTGTTCTTCCCGATCTGCGCGGCGAGTTTATTCGCGGCTGGGATAATGGCCGCGGGCTGGATGCCGGACGAGTGCTGCTTTCGGCGCAGGCCGATGAATTGAGAGCACATAACCACCGTTTTGTTAACGAATACGCTACACCGACCATAAGGATTATTGCTTTTACAGATGAAAACAGTGAAAGCGTGGATGGTTCCGTTACTCCTGGCAAGCGGGCATGGACCTATATCTGGATGGAAAACACCGGTGGCGCGGAAACTCGCCCGCATAACATCGCATTTAACTACATCGTGAGGGCTGCATAATGACGCAAGCGACACTGAACCAGAACCTGATTGCCACCGTTGCCGGAGAGCAAACCGTCTATAACTTCGCAGCCGGTACGCGCGAATATCGTTCGACCTCGGTGGAGTATCTGGCTGTCGGCGTTGGTATTCCGGCAAACGCAGCCATCGATGCGCCGCCTGCGTTGAAAAGCGGCTTTGCGGTTTGCCGTAAGGCCGATTCGAGTGGCTGGGAATATGTTGCTGATCACCGCGGCGAAACGGTTTATGACATCGCCAGCGGCAAGCAGACGCAACTGGATAAGCTGGGTGATTACCCGGCAGACGTTACACCGCTTGCGCCAGCGACCGCTTACGATCAATGGGATGGCAGCAAATGGTTGACCGATACAACCGCACAGCAGACAGCGCTTGTCACCGGGGCGGAACAGAAAAAAACGCAGTTACTGAGTGAGGCAAAAAACACTATCAGCCTGTGGCAGACCGAGTTGCAGCTCGACATCATCAGCGATGACGATAAAGCCCGGCTGATTGCCTGGTTGCAGTACATCAAGCTGCTCCAGGCGGTGGATACCGCAACGGCACCGAATATCAACTGGCCGCAACAACCGCAATAACACCAGACGGGCTACGGCCCGTTTTTTTCATTCATAGTTGTCCTGCCCATAAACCAACCCCAACCGATAGCCCTGCCCGATGCGCTCACCGGAAAATAGTGCTCACGTTTCCGACAACTGAGAGTGAACGCATGACCGCGAAATATTATGCCATTCTGACCAATCAAGGTGCGGCGAAGCTGGCAGCAGCCACCGCGCTTGGCACGCAAATCCATATCACGCAAATGGCCGTCGGCGACGGTAATGGCAGCCTGCCAACGCCCGACGCCACACAAACCCAACTGCTTAACCAGAAGCGCATCGGTGCGGTGAACACGCTCACTGTCGATGCGGCCAACGCAAATCAGATCATTGCCGAACAGGTGATCCCGGAAAACGAAGGGGGCTACTGGATCCGCGAAATGGGGCTTTTTGATGACGATGGCGTGCTGATTGCCATTGCCAACTGCCCGGAAACGTACAAGCCGTTGTTACAGGAAGGCAGCGGCCGCACGCAAACCATTCGCATGGCGCTGATTGTCTCGTCAACGGCGGCGGTGACGCTGAAAATCGACCCGTCGGTGGTGCTGGCGACACGCAAATATGTCGACGATAAAGTGATTGAGGTAAAAGCCTATTCCGACGAGCTGATGAAACAGCATGTCGCCGCCAGTAACCCGCATGCGCAATATGCACCGATTGCCAACCCGACATTTACAGGAACACCGAAAGCGCCGACTGCAGCTATAGGGGATAACACCACCCAGCTCGCCACAACGGCATTTGTACAATCCGGATTGAGCGGGAAACAACCTCTTGATGCGACGCTTTCAGACCTGTCCGGAAAGAATGTTGCAAGTCTTATTCAGTACCTGGGGTTAACTGATGTCATTCATCGTTCCGATGACTGGTACAGCCGGGCGCTACAAAATATTTTTAACCTCGCCGACCTGACAGATAAAGCCGGAGCCCGAGGGAATCTCGGACTAGGAGATTCTGCGACAAAAAATATTGGCAACACTGCTAATACAGTTGCTGCTGGCAATGATTCGCGACTCGTTAATGCAATGAATAAACTCGCCAACTTATCAGACTTAACCGACAAAGCCGGAGCAAGGTCAAACCTTGGCCTTGGTTCTGCCTCTCAGAGAGATATCGGGACGGGATTGGGGCAAGTACCTGATATGTCAGCATGGTCAACATCATCCTCCTTGAATGGCTATATGGTACTTCCCAATGGCATTTATGTGCAGTGGTATACAGCAGATTTAACCTCAGGCATGAACGTTATAAATTTCCCGATTCCATTCCCGAATTTTTTCCTTGCTGACGCAGCAATGCCAGGCACGTCTAACCCCGTATGGGGTAACAACGTAACCCGCACAGCCAGAACCTACCAAACGAACTCCACCCACAGGGCGTGTTTTATCGCATTCGGATTATAGGAAAAGAAATATGTATTTATTTTCTAAAGAAACACTGGCGTTTTATCCAGGTGAACATATTGATGTCTATAAGACCGCCGGGACACTTCCGGATGATGTTATCGAAGTTGATAATGAGACCAGGGACAAGTTTAATTTCGCCCCACCAACTGGTAAAAAGCTCGGGGCAGATCAACAAGGAAGACCAACCTGGAGGGAGAAAACGGCGGAAGAGCAGGTGGAAAGCGCACTGTTTCAAAAACAATCGCTGATTGTCCAGGCTAATGAATTCATTAACAACAAACAGTGGCCCGGTAGAGTTATACTTGGGCGGCTGAAGGATGATGAACTTACCCAGTACGGAAGGTGGCTGGACTATATCAATGCACTCGAAGCAATAGACACCGCAACCGCACCAGATATCCCCTGGCCGGAAAAACCGCAATAACAAACAACATCCAACGGGCCCCGGCCCGTTTTTTTTTGTCTACCCTGTTGTTTCATCCCCACGCCAACCCCGACAAATAGCGCGTTAGCGCTGCGTTCTGGAAAATAGCACTCACCCCAACACCACGGAGTTAATCGGATGAGTGACTACCATCATGGCGTTCAGGTCGTCGAAATCAACGACGGCACACGCGTCATTTCCACTGTCTCAACTGCTATCATCGGCATGGTTTGTACGGCCAGCGACGCCGATGCGGCAACCTTTCCATTGAATGAGCCGGTGCTTATCACCAACGTGCAAAGCGCCATCGCCAAAGCGGGCACCAAAGGTACGCTGGCATCGTCTTTACAGGCGATTGCCGATCAGGCGAAACCGGTGATTGTTGTGGTGCGTGTCGCGGAAGGTAGCGGCGACGATGCCCAGGCGCAGACGATTTCCAATATCATCGGCACCACCGATGCAAACGGGAAATACACTGGTCTGAAAGCGCTGCTGACCGCTGAAGCGGTGACCGGCGTGAAACCGCGTATTCTTGGCGTGCCGGGTTACGACACCCTGGAAGTCGCAACCGCGCTGGCCCCCATCTGCCAGAAGCTGCGTGCCTTCGGTTACGTCAGCGCCTGGGGCTGCAAAACCATTTCGGAAGCTATTAAGTACCGTGAGAATTTCAGCCAGCGCGAGCTGATGGTGATTTGGCCGGACTTCCTCGCCTGGGATACCGTCGCTAACGCCAGCGCCACGGCGTACGCCACGGCGCGCGCACTCGGCCTGCGCGCTTATATCGACCAGTCTGTTGGCTGGCACAAAACCCTGTCTAACGTCGGCGTTAACGGCGTGACCGGCATCAGCACCCCGGTGTTCTGGGATCTGCAGGAATCCGGCACCGATGCGGATCTGCTGAACCAGGCTGGCGTCACCACGCTGATTCGTAAAGATGGCTTCCGTTTCTGGGGCAACCGCACCTGCTCGGATGATCCGCTGTTCCTGTTTGAAAACTATACCCGTACCGCGCAGGTAATTGCCGACACCATGGCCGACGCGCATATGTGGGCGGTGGACAAACCGATTACCGCGACGCTTATCCGCGACATCATCGATGGCATTAACGCGAAATTCCGCGAGCTGAAAAGCAACGGTTACATCGTCGATGCGACCTGCTGGTTCGATGAATCCGCGAACGACGCCGAAACCCTGAAAGCCGGGAAACTGTATATCGATTATGACTATACGCCGGTCCCGCCACTGGAAAACCTGACCTTACGCCAGCGCATCACCGATAAGTACCTGGCGAACCTGGTCTCCTCGGTTAACAGCAATTAAGGAGCCTGATAAATGGCAATGCCGCGAAAACTGAAATACATGAACGTGTTCCTCAATGGCTACAGCTACCAGGGTGTCGCCAAATCCATCACGCTGCCAAAGCTGACCCGCAAGCTGGAAAACTACCGCGGTGCTGGCATGAATGGCGTCGCGCCGATTGATATGGGTCTCGATGAAGAGGCGATGTCAATGGAGTGGTCGCTGGGCGGCTTCCCGGATGAAGCTATCTGGGAACTGTATGGCGCCACCAGCGCCGACGCGGTGCCGATCCGCTTCGCCGGTTCTTACCAGCGCGATGACACCGGGGAAACGGTGGCAGTGGAAGTGGTGATGCGTGGTCGCCAGAAAGAGATCGACACTGGCGAAAACAAGCCGGGTGAAGATACGGAATCCAAAATCTCCGTGGTTTGCACCTACTTCAAACTGACCATTGATGGCAAGGAGCTGGTGGAGATCGACACCGTCAACATGGTTGAAAAAGTGAACGGCGTCGACCGTCTCGAACAGCACCGCCGCAATATCGGCCTGTAATGCCCCACCCGGTCAGCCTGGCTGGCCGGGTCTTCCCCCCGCAAAAGCAACGAGGATCGTATGAGCCACGAAACAGATAACGTCATTACCCTGCAAACCCCGATTAAACGCGGCGAGCAGTTGATCAATTCCCTTACGCTGATGAAACCGAACGCCGGTACGCTGCGCGGCCTGAGCCTGGCCGCGGTGGCAAACGCCGAAGTGGACGCGCTGATTAAAGTGCTGCCGCGCATCACCTCCCCTTCACTTACCGAGCAGGAAGTGGGCGCGCTGGATCTGGCCGATATGGTGGCGCTGGCGGGCAAGGTGGTCGGTTTTTTGTCACCAGCTTCGGGACAGTAAATTTTCCGGCCAGGCTGTCGGTTGACGATCTGATGGCGGATATCGCGGTGATCTTCCACTGGCCGCCATCAGAGCTCTACCCCCTGAGTCTGAGCGAACTCATCACCTGGCGCGAAAAAGCGCTGCAGCGAAGCGGAAACACATATGAGTAACAGCGTAAATATCGAGGCCCTGCTCGCTGCTGTTGATCAAGCGAAGCGGCCCTTTCAAACCCTGCAAACGGCGAATGTGTCGCTGTCTGACAGCATAAAAGCAACGGAGAAAAACCTGAGCGGGTTGTATGGTCAACTCGCTCAGGTGGATGGCTTAATGCGGGCGGAAAAAGCCCTTACCTCAGTCAATGTGCGGCTGGAAACGATGCAGCAGCGTACGCAAAAACTGGCGGAACAAGGCCCGCCGACGCGCAGCCACGCCAGTCTTTTGCAGTTCACACAACAGCGTGTCAGCCAGCTGCATCTGCAGCGCCTCAACCTGACGGCGAAAGTCGCCAGGCGGAAAAGCGTGGTTACCGAATCCGGCCTTGACGCTGCGGCGCCACTGGCGGAAAAGCTGCGGCTGAAAAGCCGCATCAGCGACAGTTCGGCGCAGTTGGTAACCCAACAGCAGAGCCTGAAACAGGAAAACCGGCAGCAACGGCAGAAGAAAATCCAGGATGCGCAGCAGAGCATCACAGGGATGGGCGGAAAAGTCGCCAGCCTTGGGAAGGCCAGTATGTCGGTGGCAAACACCGGCTTTAGCCTTGGCAAAAAATTGCTGCAACCGGGTTATGAAGCATCACTGCAAGCGCGCCCTACCGTGCAGCCTGCGCCAACGGGCACCGCTGTCGCCAGCCTCCAGCAGAGCGCCGGAAACCGGGCCCAGCCGATCGCCAACCAGCAACAAAGCGGCGGCGATGCTGCGGCCGTGACGCAAAACAATGCCGGCAACCTTGGCACGGATTTAGCGGCGCTACAGGCAGCTTATCAATCCCTGAGCGTGGACATTTTCGCCACCCAGGAGTCGTCGCTGCGCATGCTGGTACAGACCGCGACTGGTTATCTCGGGCAGCTTCAGCAGTGGGTACAAAACAACCAGGGGCTGGTGCAAAGCTTTGGTCTGATAGCGACGGTGATCGTCGGCGTTGCAGGGGCAATCGGCACTGTTGCAAGCGTGATTGCGCCCGTCTTTACGGGGATCAGCACGCTTATCACCATTGCCACGACATTTGGCAGTGTGTTTACCACCGTTTGTGGTGGGATCATGGCGGTTATCGGCGGACTCACCTGGCCAATTGTTGCCGTGGTGGCTGCCATCGCCGCTGGCGCTGCGCTGATTTATAAATACTGGGAGCCTATTAGCGCCTTTTTTAGCGGCGTGATTGAGGGGATCGTCGCGGCATTTGCCCCCATTGCAGAGATGTTTTCGCCATTACAGCCGGTTTTCGATGCCATCGGCGGTGCACTGCAAACGGTAAAAGAGACCTTTATCGCGCTGCTGACGCCAATCAAGGCCAGCGAGGAGACGCTCACACAATTCGGCAACGTCGGGCAGATTATCGGTAAAGTGCTGGTTACTGCATTCACCTGGCCACTGGCCCTTTTCCGTTCACTGAGCGAGAGCGCGACGGGGTTGCTGGAGACGCTGGGCATTATCGATAAGAAACCCGCACTGGCGCTCAAACCATCGATCGAGCAACCCGCCACAGGAGGGGTATCCAGCTATATCCAGCCCACAAGTTCGCAGCCGGGGTATAACGCCTATCAGATGGCGCGCCCGTCAACCGGCAGCTCTTACCTCGACCAAAGCCGTACGGAATATAACGTCACGCTGCAGGGCGATGTCACGCCGGGCAGCAGCAACGAACGTTACCTGCAGGATCTGTTCCGCCAGGATGCCGATAACCGGCGCAACAACGCGTTATCCCAGTTCAACCCGTAAGGAGAGTTCGCATTATGATGCTGGCATTGGGGCTTTTTGTTTTTATGCGGCAGACGCTGCCATTTCAGAATATGAGCCGTACCTCAGCGTTTAACTGGAAGAACAACGCGCGTGTGGGCAAGCGCGCGGCGTTTCAGTACATCGGTCCAGGGGAGGAAACCATCGAAATTACGGGCGCGCTCTACCCGGAACTCACTGGCGGTGTGCTGTCGCTTGCGGCGGTACGTCTGATGGCCGATCAGGGTCGCTCATGGCCGCTTATTGACGGAACCGGAATGATTTACGGCATGTATGTAATAAGCAGCGTCACCGAAAATGGTTCTGAGTATTACAGCAACGGTTCACCGCGCAAAATCACCTTCACGCTCAAACTTACGCGCGTTGATGAATCGCTGGAGGCCCTGGCGGGCGATCTTCAGGCCCAGGGGGAACAACTGTTCAGGGACCCGACGAAGATACTGGGGAACATGTGATGATTGACGTACTCACCCAGGATTTGGGGCGAACAAGCGTCCCCCTGTTTACGCTGAAGCTAAAGCAGAAACAGCATGATCCGCAGCAAGCGCAAAAACAGCAAGTAAAAGACATAACCTACGATATTGCGCCTCGCCTGATAGCGTTGACCGTCACCGATAATCGCGGGTTTGAAGCCGATACGCTAACGCTAACGCTGGATGATGCCGACGGAAAAATCCAGATGCCGCAGCGCGGTAATGAGGTAAGTGTCGCCATTGGTCGACTGGGAGAACTGCTCACTAATATGGGCACGTTTACCATCGATCAGGTGACACACCGAGGTACGCCGGATCAGGTGGTTATTACCGGCCGCAGCGTCGATTTTCGCGGCAATATGAATAGCCCAAAAGAGTGGTCATGGCATGACACAACACTTGGCGAAGTTGTCAAAGATATCGCCTGGCGTAATTCACTGAGCGCCAGTGTCGCGCCAGCGCTGGCAAATATCAAAATCGCCCATATCGACCAGTCTAATGAGTCCGACATTGGCTTTCTTACCCGGCTGGCAACTCGCAACGGTGCTGAAATCGCCGTGAAATCAGGTACGCTGATTTTCCTTGTTCCGGGCATGTGCGTTCGGGGCGGCAAGGTTGTTCCTTCGGTGACGATTACCCGCAGCGATGGCGACTCACACGAGTTTACCCTTGCCGATCGCGCAGCTTACAGCGGTGTGGTTGCCCACTGGCAAGATACCAGAACGCCAAAAGCGCAGACAAAGCAGGTAAAACTGACGCGCAAAACTGCGACAACCAGCAATGAAAAACAGGAAGCGACCGATTACACCGCTGGATCAAAAGATAATATCTATACCCTGCCGACGACATACTCTTCTAAAGATGAAGCCATGCGGGCGGCAGAGGCACAGTGGCAAGATATCCAGCGCAACGCGGCGAAATTTACGCTCACTCTCGCTCAGGGGCGCACCGATATCTCAGCAGAAAGCCCTGTGTATGTTTCAGGCTTTAAAGATGCGATCAACAACACGCCCTGGGTAATCAAAAAAGTGACACATGGCATCGATAGCAATGGTTTTATTAGCAAACTGGAGCTGGAGGTTCGGGTTGATGGCGTTAAATATGAAGTGCAGGAATAGCGTCAAATGCATTCTTTAACTTGCATTTGCAAGTTAAAAGGATAATATAACTGGCATATACACGAGGGAGAAACCACCATGATGCATTGCCCGGTATGCCAACAAGCGGCGCACGCGCGCTCCAGCCGCTACCTCAGTTCTGAAACCAAAGAGCGCTATCACCAGTGCCAGAATATTCACTGTGGTTGTACGTTTGTCACCCATGAGTCGCTGGCGCGTTACATTGTCCGCCCGCCAGCACTGCAAGTGAGCGCGTCCCCCGCCGGGAAGTAATCCGGCGAAAATAGTCAAAAGCCTGCGCCAGCAGGTTTTTTATTTCTGCATCGATAGTAGGTAATGGAAAAAAATACGTGGGCAATGGGTGGTCACAGAGCTTAAAAACCACTGATACAGGAAACGCCCTGGGTTCAGCCTAAATTAAATATGCGTCTGCCTGCCCGGAGAGATGTCGATCCAGATAAGGATGCGAAACCAGAATTTGTTAGCGTGCGGATCTACAGGATGCTGTTTTTAGCTCGCAATCAAACCATTAATAAAGCTCACTGCCTGCTGTGAACGATTAAAATCCCAAAGCAATAAGCCAAAGCCTGGCGCTGAACACGTCTAAAGAAGGTGGTTTTCAGATGAGTATAAAAAAGGGGCTGGCATTACGCCAACCCCTTGTTTCATAACACGCTTTGGATGTAGCGTGTGCGCTATCTTAGTTAAGACGCTCTTTGATACGAGCAGACTTACCAGTACGCTCACGCAGGTAGTACAGTTTAGCTTTACGAACGGCACCACGACGTTTGACAGAGATGCTGTCAACTACCGGAGAGTGAGTCTGGAAGACACGCTCAACGCCTTCGCCGTTGGAAATTTTACGAACAGTGAATGCAGAGTGCAGACCGCGGTTACGAATAGCGATAACCACGCCCTCGAATGCCTGCAGACGTTTTTTGGAACCTTCAACAACCCATACTTTCACTTCCACGGTGTCACCCGGACGGAAGGAAGGTACGTCCTGCTTCATCTGCTCTTGTTCAAGTTGCTTAATAATGTTGCTCATAATTTAATCTCTTATCCTGGGTAAACTGATATTCGGGTGGCTTAAGCCATCCCATCATGTTTCTGTTGCTGTTGCGCGTGTTCCCGTTGGAACTCCGCCAGCAACCTTGCTTGCTCTTCAGTCAGAGCCAGGTTTTCCAGAAGTTCAGGTCTTCTAAGCCAGGTGCGGCCCAGCGACTGCTTCAAACGCCAGCGACGTATCTCGGCATGGTTCCCCGACAGTAACACCGCCGGTACTTCCATCCCTTCTAACACTTCAGGTCGGGTATAGTGTGGGCAGTCCAGCAACCCATCGGCAAAAGAATCTTCCGTTGCCGAAGCTTCATGCCCCAGTACCCCCGGAATAAACCGGGAAACCGAGTCAATCAGCGTCATCGCTGGTAACTCACCACCGCTGAGAACGTAATCGCCGATAGACCATTCTTCGTCAATCTCGGTTTGAATTACGCGCTCATCTATCCCTTCGTAGCGACCGCACACCAGAATCAGTTTCTGATTCGTTGCCAGTTCGCTGACGCCCGCTTGATCAAGCTTGCGCCCCTGAGGCGACAGATAAATCACTTTGGCGCCTTCGCCCGCCGCGGCTTTTGCTGCATGAATGGCGTCCCGTAGGGGGTTCACCATCATTAACATCCCCGGTCCGCCGCCGTAAGGACGATCGTCCACGGTACGGTGCCGGTCGTGAGCGAAATCACGCGGACTCCAGCTCTGGATGCTCAGCAGGCCATTTTTTACTGCCCGGCCAGTTACCCCGTAGTCGGTAATCGCGCGGAACATTTCAGGAAACAGGCTAATTATGCCAATCCACATAGCGCCGTCTTTTACCGTATATCCGGAGGTTTAAAAACCAGGATCCCAATCTACTTCAATGGTTTGAGTAGTGAGATCGACTTTCTTGATAACCTGCCCATCGAGGAACGGAACCAACCGCTCCTTGATACCAAATGCATCTTTCAGGTTTGCCTTGATGACGAGAACGTCATTCGACCCGGTTTCCATCATATCGACGACTTTACCGAGGCTGTAACCTTCAGTAGTCACTACCTGGCAGCCCATCAGGTCTTTCCAGTAGTAGTCACCCTCTTCCAGTTCCGGCAACTGCGCGGAATCAACGACAATTTCACAATTGGTCAGCAGATTCGCGGCATCTCTGTCATCAACACCTTTCAGTTTGATGACGATGTCCTGATTGTGGTAGCGCCAGCTTTCCAGCTCAATGCTCTGCCACTGACCCGCCTTCTGGATAAACCAGGGCTGATAGTCAAAAATGCTTTCGGCGTCTTCGGTGGAGGAAAACACTCTGAGCCAACCACGAATTCCGTAAGAAGATCCCAGCTTGCCGACGATAATTGGCTCAACAGGGACCGGTGCGGCTTGTTGCTTGCTCATCATGACCACCGTGACAGATTAAGCTGCTTTCTGTGCTGCTTTGATCAGCGCGGAAACGCGATCGGAAACGGTAGCGCCCTGGCCAACCCAGTGCTGAATACGATCCAGATCCAGGCGGGTGCCTTCTTCTTTCTCGGAAGCGATCGGGTTGAAGAAGCCAACGCGCTCAATGAAGCGACCGTTGCGTGCATTGCGGCTGTCAGTAACAACAACCTGGTAGAACGGACGCTTTTTAGCGCCGTGACGTGCTAAACGAATAGTTACCATAACATCCTCTTGTGTGAATAAAACACCAGGCCCCATCGAGGAACGGAGCCCGGTGTCATATTAAAAGCCCGAAAATTTTACTGATTTTGGGGGAAATTGCAATCAGGATAAAGTAAACAAGGGATATAAGGCGTATATCGGTGCAGCCAGTTTAGTTCCGGCGTGCGCACAGAAAGCGGAGCGTACACGGAGTACGTGAGCATTTCGAGCACACCCCGGGGCTAAAATGGCAAACAAGATAGCCTTATGCCCTTGTTTTAGCGCCCCGGGAAACCAGGCGGCATCATCCCCTTCATCCCGCGCATCATCTTCGCCATCCCGCCCTTCTTCATCTTCTTCATCATGCGTTGCATGTCGTCGAATTGTTTGAGCAGACGGTTCACATCCTGCACCTGCATACCGCAACCGGCTGCGATACGGCGCTTACGCGAACCTTTGATGATGTCCGGGTTGGCGCGCTCTTTCAGCGTCATGGAGTTAATGATCGCTTCCATACGCACCAGCACTTTGTCGTCCATTTGCGCTTTAACGTTGTCCGGGATTTGCCCCATGCCCGGCAGCTTGCCCATCAGGCTCGCCATACCGCCCATGTTTTTCATCTGGCGCAACTGCTCAAGGAAGTCGGTCAGATCGAAGCCGTCGCCCTTCTTCAGTTTATTCGCCAGCTTTTCAGCCTGCGCGCGGTCAACTTTGCTTTCGATATCTTCGATAAGCGACAACACGTCGCCCATGCCAAGGATGCGTGAGGCGATACGATCCGGGTGGAACGGCTCCAGCGCTTCCGTTTTCTCGCCGACACCGAGGAATTTAATCGGTTTGCCGGTGATATGGCGAATGGAGAGCGCCGCACCGCCGCGCGCATCACCGTCCACTTTCGTCAGCACCACGCCAGTCAGCGGCAGCGCTTCATTAAACGCTTTGGCGGTATTCGCGGCGTCCTGACCGGTCATGGCGTCGACGACAAACAGGGTTTCAACCGGCTTAATCGCCGCGTGAACCTGTTTGATCTCATCCATCATCGCTTCGTCGACATGCAGACGACCGGCGGTATCCACCAGCAGCACGTCGTAGAATTTCAGCTTCGCCTCTTTCAGCGCGGCGTTAACGATGTCGACCGGCTTTTGCGCGACGTCAGAAGGGAAGAAATCGACGTCAACCTGCTGCGCCAGCGTTTCCAGCTGTTTGATCGCCGCCGGACGGTAAACGTCGGCAGAAACGACCATCACTTTCTTCTTGTGCTTCTCGCGCAGGAACTTACCAAGTTTACCGACGCTGGTGGTTTTACCCGCCCCCTGCAGACCTGCCATCAGCACTACCGCTGGCGGCTGCGCGGCAAGGTTCAGGCTCTGGTTCTCTTCGCCCATCGCCGCAACCAGTTCGTTGCGGACGATTTTGACGAACTCCTGGCCCGGCGTCAGGCTCTTGTTCACTTCATGGCCAACCGCTTTCTCTTTTACGCGGTTGATAAAATCACGCACCACTGGCAGCGCAACGTCCGCTTCCAGCAGCGCCATACGCACTTCGCGCAGGGTATCTTTGATGTTGTCTTCAGTGAGGCGTCCACGGCCACTGATATTGCGCAGGGTGCGCGACAAACGATCGGTTAAATTATCAAACATTGTCTCTCGCCTGAGGTGATACGATGGCCGCCAGCGCGACGCATAACAGAAATTTCCCGGAGTATAACATGAAGACATTGCTCCTGTATGTGATGCAACTGTTGGAGCCAACGTCACGTAACGTTATACTGCTTTTCTTTCTTCTTCAGTCAACTGCCGACATCCTATGCCCGTTTTTGCCCTGATCGCTCTTGTCGCCTACTCAATCAGCATTGCGCTGATCGTTCCCAGCCTGCTGCAAAAAAACAGCGGCTGGCGCAGAATGGCTATCCTTTCGGCGGTAATCGCACTTATTTGTCACGGTTTCGGCCTGAAAGAACGCCTGTTCCCGGATGATGGCGGGCAAAACCTGAGCCTGCTGAATGTCGGTTCGCTGGTCAGCCTGATGATCTGTACGGTAATGACCATTGTGGCGTCGAAAAATCGCGGCTGGCTGCTGCTGCCGATTGTCTATACCTTCGCGTTAATCAACCTTGCTTTCGCCGTTTTTGTGCCCAATGAGTACATTACCCATCTGGAAGCCACGCCGGGCATGATGGTGCACATTGGCCTGTCGCTTTTCGCCTATGCCACACTGATTATTGCGGCTATGTATGCGCTGCAACTGGCCTGGATTGACTATCAGTTGAAGAATAAACGGCTGGCGTTCAGTAACGAAATGCCGCCGCTGATGGTGATTGAGCGCAAAATGTTCCACATTACTCAGGTTGGCGTTGTGCTGCTGACGCTGACGCTATGCACCGGCCTGTTCTTTATGCAGAACCTGTTCAGCATGGAAAATATCGATAAAGCGGTGCTCTCAATCATCGCCTGGTTTGTCTACATTGTTCTGCTGTGGGGCCATTACCATGAGGGCTGGCGCGGCCGCAGGGTCGTCTGGTTCAACGTTGCAGGCGCGGGGATTTTAACGCTGGCCTATTTTGGCAGCCGCATTCTGCAGCAGTTCGCGAGCTAAACACAAAGGAGTTCCCCCTGGAACACATTTCCACCACGACGCTGATTATTACGCTAATCATCATGGTCGTGGTTTCGGCCTACTTTTCCGGTTCCGAAACCGGAATGATGACACTCAACCGCTACCGCTTGCGCCACTTAGCCAAGCAGGGCAACCGCGCGGCAAAACGCGTAGAAAAGCTGTTGCGTAAACCCGACCGCCTGATAAGCCTGGTGCTGATTGGTAACAACCTCGTTAATATTCTGGCGTCGGCAATTGGCACCATTGTTGGCATGCGCCTGTATGGCAATGCTGGCGTCGCTATTGCCACCGGTGTGCTGACCTTTGTGGTGCTGGTGTTCGCCGAAGTGTTGCCAAAAACCATCGCCGCGCTCTACCCGGAAAAAGTGGCCTTCCCCAGTAGCTTCCTGCTCGCGCCGCTGCAAGTCATCATGATGCCGCTGGTGTGGTTGCTGAACGGCGTGACGCGCGTGCTGATGCGCATGGTGGGTATTAAAGCGGATGTGGTGGTCAGCGGCGCGCTCAGCAAAGATGAGCTGCGCACTATTGTGAACGAATCGCGCTCGCAAATTTCCCGCCGCAACCAGGACATGTTGCTGTCGATTCTCGATCTGGAAAAAGTCAGCGTTAACGACATCATGGTGCCGCGCAACGAAATTGTCGGCATTGATATCAACGACGACTGGAAAGCCATTGTTCGCCAGCTCACCCACTCGCCGCACGGTCGCATTGTGCTCTACCGTGATTCGCTGGACGACGCCATCAGCATGCTGCGCGTGCGTGAAGCCTACCGGTTAATGACGGAAAAAAACGAGTTCACCAAAGAAGTGATGCTGCGCGCCGCCGACGAAATCTACTATGTCCCGGAAGGTACGCCGCTGAGCGTGCAACTGGTGAAATTCCAGCGCAATAAAAAGAAAGTCGGCCTGGTGGTCGATGAGTATGGCGATATTCAGGGGCTGGTGACGGTCGAAGATATTCTGGAAGAGATTGTCGGCGACTTTACCACCTCCATGTCACCTGCGCTGGCGGATGAAGCCACGCCGCAAAATGACGGCTCGGTGATCATCGACGGCAGCGCCAACGTGCGCGAGCTGAATAAAGCCTTTAACTGGCGCTTACCGGAAGACGAAGCCCGCACCATTAACGGCATGCTGCTGGAGGCGCTGGAAGAGATCCCGGCGGTGGGTACTCGTGTCCGTATCGAGCAGTACGACATCGATATTCTCGACGTGCAGGACAATATGATTAAGCAGGTTCAGGTGATCCCGGTGAAAGCGCTGCGGGAAAGCGTCGCCGAATAAGCGAAAAAAAACCCTCTCCGGATGGAGAGGGTTTATCTAAAAAAGTTACGCCTTCGCTTTAGCAACGGTCACCATCGCTGCGCGAATAGTGCGGCCGTTTAAGGTGTAACCTTTTTGCATCACGCCCAGCACTTTACCAGCGGCAATCTCTTCAGATTCCACCATGGCAATCGCCTGATGCACGTTTGGATCCAGCGGAACGTCGGTTTCAGCAATCACTTCCACGCCGAATTTCTTCACCACATCCAGCATGTTTTTCAGCGTCAGTTCAATGCCTTCAACCATCGGCGCCATCTCGGCGTTGTTTTTGTCCGCCACTTCCAGTGCGCGATCCAGGCTATCGATAACCGGCAGCAGTTCATTGACGAACTTCTCCAGCGCGAATTTATGCGCTTTCTCGATATCCTGTTCGGTACGGCGACGCAGGTTTTCCATTTCCGCTTTAACGCGTAAAACAGTTTCGCGCTCGCGGCTTTCCGCTTCAGCTAACTGCGCTTCAAGGTTCGCAATTTTCTCATCGCGCGGATCCACCTGCCCAGCAGAATCGTCAGACTCAACAACTGCCTCAACTTCGTCGTGCTGTTCCATGATAATTTCTTCCGGGGCTTGCCCGTCAGGCGTTTTCTGTTCTTTACTACTCATGAATTTCTCCGCGTTTTTTTGCATTCATCTCGCTAACCTGCATTATTATGGGGATCAGTTTCCGGGATTCAAGGGAACGTGACAGATTGTCATCATTTCATTCGCCACAAGGACCTCCAGAAAATGACCCATCATTTCAAGTGTATTGGTATTGTCGGGCATCCACGGCACCCTACCGCACTGACCACACATGAAATGTTATATCGCTGGTTAAGCGCCAAAGGTTATGACGTCATTGTCGAACAACAGATTGCCCAGGAATTGCAGCTCAATAATGTGAAAACCGGCACGCTGGCAGAAATCGGTCAACAAGCCGATCTCGCGGTGGTTGTCGGCGGCGACGGTAATATGCTGGGCGCGGCGCGCACGCTGGCGCGCTATGATATCAAGGTTATTGGGATTAACCGCGGCAACCTCGGCTTTCTCACCGATCTCGATCCCGACAACGCGCAGCAACAGCTGGCCGACGTGCTGGAAGGTCATTATATCGCTGAAAAACGTTTTTTGCTGGAAGTGCAGGTCTGCCAGCAAGAGTGCCAGAAACGTATCAGCACCGCGATCAACGAAGTGGTACTCCACCCGGGCAAAGTTGCCCATATGATTGAATTTGAAGTCTATATCGACGAAGTTTTCGCCTTTTCCCAGCGTTCGGATGGGCTGATTATCTCAACCCCTACCGGTTCCACCGCCTATTCACTCTCCGCCGGCGGGCCGATTCTGACGCCATCGCTGGATGCCATCACGCTGGTACCGATGTTTCCGCACACGTTGTCTGCACGCCCGCTGGTGATAAACAGCAGCAGCACTATTCGCCTGCGCTTTTCCCATCGTCGCAGCGATCTGGAGGTGAGTTGCGACAGCCAAATCGCGTTGCCGATTCAGGAAGGTGAAGATGTACTTATCCGCCGCTGCGACTATCACCTCAATCTTATTCACCCTAAAGATTACAGTTATTTCAATACGTTAAGCTCTAAGCTCGGCTGGTCGAAAAAATTGTTCTGAAAATCATCGCACAACACTTTACTGTATGTAAAACCAGTTTATACTGTACGAAAACACAGTTATGGTTTTTCATACAGGAAAGCAACCATGTTGGCACAACTGACCATCAGTAATTTTGCTATCGTTCGTGAGCTCGAGATTGATTTTCACAGCGGGATGACAGCTATTACCGGCGAAACCGGGGCGGGTAAATCGATTGCCATTGATGCGCTCGGGCTATGCCTGGGCGGCCGTGCGGAAGCCGACATGGTACGCGCAGGCGCGCCGCGCGCCGACCTGTGCGCCCGCTTCGCACTAAAAGATACCCCCGCCGCTCAACGCTGGCTGGAAGAGAACCAGTTAGAAGATGGGCGTGAGTGTTTACTTCGCCGTGTGATCAGCAGCGACGGGCGCTCCCGTGGTTTTATCAACGGCACGGCGGTGCCGCTTTCCCAGTTGCGCGAGCTGGGCCAGTTACTCATTCAGATCCATGGTCAGCACGCGCATCAGCTTCTAATTAAGCCCGAGCAGCAGAAAAACCTGCTCGATGGCTACGCCGGTGAGTATGCGCTCACTCAGCAAATGAACGAACACTACCGAGCCTGGCATCAAAGCTGCCGCGAGCTGGCCCAGCATCAACAGCAAAGCCAGGAGCGCGCCGCCCGCGCAGAGCTTTTGCACTACCAATTGAAAGAGCTGAATGAATTTAACCCGCAGCCAGGCGAGTTCGAGCAGATTGATGAAGAGTACAAACGCCTCGCCAACAGCGGTCAGCTACTGTCTACCAGCCAGCATGCACTGAACGTGCTGGCAGACGGTGAAGAGGCCAATCTGCAAAGCCAGCTCTATACCGCCCGCCAACTGCTTGGCGAACTGGCAGGTATGGACGCACGTCTTTCCGGCGTGCTGGATATGCTCGAAGAAGCTGCTATTCAGATTAGCGAAGCCAGCGATGAGCTGCGCCACTACTGCGACCGCTTAGATCTTGATCCAAACCGTCTGTACGAACTGGAACAGCGTATCTCACGACAGATTTCGCTGGCGCGCAAACATCACATCAGCCCGGAAGAGCTACCTCAGTTTCACCAGTCATTGCTTGATGAACAGCAACTGCTCGACGATCAGGCTGATTCCCAGGAAACCCTGGCGCTGGCTGTCACACACCATCACCAGCTTGCGCTGGCGACCGCCCAGCAGTTGCATGAGCAGCGCGTGAAATATGCGCAGGAACTCGGCGAATTAATTACTGAAAGCATGCATGCGCTCTCCATGCCGCACGGCGTCTTTACTATTGATGTGGCGTTTGATGCCCATTCGCTGACAGCTGAAGGTGCCGATCGCATCGAATTTCGTGTGACAACCAACCCCGGCCAGCCGCTGCAATCAATCGCCAAAGTCGCCTCCGGTGGTGAACTGTCGCGCATTGCGCTGGCTATCCAGGTGATCACCGCACGGAAAATGGAAACCCCGGCGCTGATCTTCGATGAAGTCGACGTTGGCATCAGCGGCCCAACAGCCGTGGTTGTAGGTAAGCTGTTGCGCCAGTTGGGTGAATCCACTCAGGTAATGTGCGTAACGCACCTGCCGCAGGTTGCCGGTTGTGGCCATTATCACTTCTTTGTCAGCAAAGAAACGGATGGCGCAATGACCGAAACGCATATGCAGCCGCTGGATAAACGTGCCCGTTTGCAGGAACTGGCGCGCCTGCTTGGCGGTAGTGAAGTGACCCGCAACGCGCTGGCGAACGCCAAAGAGCTGCTGGCAGCGTAAACTTTTTTGTAATATGACGGTCAGAGTTCTCGACAAAATCGACAACAGACCCGCCGGCAAAGGTTTTAAACTGGCGAAAGGTCTATTATCATCGGCATATTACATATGAGCCACGTATTGTTCGGGCCGAAAAGGAATCAAATCACTATGCGCTGTAAAATGCTGACTGCTGCCGCAGCGGTTCTTCTGATGTTGACCGCAGGTTGCTCTACCGTAGAACGCGTGGTTTACCGTCCTGATATCAATCAGGGGAACTACCTGACGCCAAATGATGTTTCTAAAATCCGCGTAGGTATGACGCAACAGCAGGTTGCTTATGCACTGGGTACGCCGATGATGACCGACCCGTTTGGCAGTAACACCTGGTTCTACGTGTTCCGCCAGCAGCCGGGTCATGAAGATGTTTCTCAGCAAACCCTGACGCTGACTTTCAGCAGCAATGGCGTATTGACCAATATGGATAACAAACCTGCGCTGACCAAAGGCTAAGGTTGCAGAAATGTAAAAAGGTGCTCAATGAGCACCTTTTTTGTTTGAGTTTGTATGAGCCATTTATGTCGGCTCTTTTCCCGTCGTGTTCGGAGCCTTACTTACCGGCACCAGTAACAAAACCCACGCTATCAGCTTACGCTTTCTTAGCTGACTTCTCAGCGCGCTGGCGGCGCAGCTCTTTCGGATCGGCAATCAGCGGGCGGTAAATCTCTACGCGATCGCCGTCGTGCACGGCATCGTGCAATTTCACCGGGCGGCTATAAATCCCCACTTTATTCACTGTCAGGTCAATATCTTCACGCAGCTCGAGCAAACCTGAAGCGCGTATCGCCTGCTCAACGGTTGCGCCCTCTTCAAGCGTAACTCGTTGAAGGTACTGTTTTTCCGGCAGTGCGTAAGCCACTTCTACAGCGATATTACCCGGCACGGTAAACCTCTTTTGCCCGGTGGGTAAACGCCTGCACCATGTTTGCCGCCAGTTCTTTAAAGATGCGGCCAAACGCCAGTTCAATCAGCTTATTGGTAAATTCAAAATCAAGTTGAAATTCTACCCGGCAGGCATCAGCACTTAGCGGCGTGAATTTCCACCCACCGATCAACGACTTGAATGGGCCATCGACCAGATGCATCAAAATGCTTTGATTAGTGTCCAGCGTATTACGCGTGGTAAACGTTTTGCTGATCCCGGCTTTGGAAACATCCACCGCCGCGGTCATTTGCGTCGGCCCGGATTCCAGCACCCGGCTGCCAGTACAGCCAGGCAAAAACTGCGGGTAGGATTTTACATCATTCACTAACTTGTACATTTGTTCCGCGCTGTAAGGCACTAGCGCAGTACGGCTAATCTGAGGCATATCGTTTTCCGCGTTCACACAATCGTCAAATAATACCATTTCCCCAGGATGAAAGGAAAACGCAATGCCCGAACTCATGCTAAGATAACCGGCTAAACCTCACAGGACGCAATGAGGTCAGTTTCAGATATCAGATTACCGGATGGCTTCACGACACTATGACGAAGAAAAAAGCATACAAACCAGGTTCAGCCACCATTGCGCTGAATAAGCGCGCCCGCCATGAATACTTTATCGAAGAGGAATTTGAGGCCGGGCTGGCACTGCAAGGCTGGGAAGTAAAATCCTTACGCGCCGGTAAAGCAAACATCGGTGACAGCTACGTTATTCTGAAAGACGGCGAAGCCTTTCTGTTTGGCGCAAACTTTACGCCACTGACCGTAGCCTCCAGCCACTATGTTTGCGATCCGACTCGCACACGTAAGCTACTGCTTAATCAGCGCGAACTCGATTCACTGTATGGACGTATCAACCGCGAAGGTTACACCGTGGTGGCGCTGTCGTTGTACTGGAAAAATGCCTGGTGCAAAGTGAAAATCGGCGTGGCGAAAGGTAAGAAACAGCACGACAAGCGCACCGATTTGAAAGAGCGCGAATGGCAGCTGGATAAAGCTCGCATTATGAAAAACGCCGGACGTTAATCGCGCCCGCATCGCCCTCTCACGCCGGGAGAGGGCATCGAACATTTTTCAACCCTCACTCAGCGCCTCATTCAGTTTGCTCAATGTTTTATAGATAATCCAGCACCGATTTGATCTCCAGATTGGCAATTATCTCCGGCAGACCAGGAAAGATTTTCTGTACGGTTGGTCAGTTCAGCGCTTCTTATACGCGCGTAAACCACGCCTCTGGAGCGCTCAAAAACAGGCGATCGGGTCAATTCCATACGCTCAACTACGTTAGCCATCTGGTGTGAACGCTTTGTCTCGCATACAGCAATAATAAATACGGCATGATCGTATGCATCAGTTGCTGTTGCGTGTGGACACTTACTAACCGCATTTCCCTCGACAAAAGTCATTGTGATATGGACTGGAATGGCACGTCATAAATCTGTTATACTCAGCGTCACACTTTTGGGGCTGATTCTGGATTCGACGGGATTCGCGAAACCCAAGGTGCATGCCGAGGGGCGGTTGGCCTCGTAAAAAGCCGCAAAAAAATAGTCGCAAACGACGAAAACTACGCTTTAGCAGCTTAATAACCTGCTTAGAGCCCTCTCTCCCTAGCCTCCGCTCTTAGGACGGGGATCAAGAGAGGTCAAACCCAAAAGAGATCGCGTGGATGCCCTGCCTGGGGTTGAAGCGTTAAAACTAATCAGGCTAGTTTGTTAGTGGCGTGTCCGTCCGCAGCCGGCAAGCGAAATTAAAGACTGGACTAAGCATGTAGTACCGAGGATGTAGGAATTTCGGACGCGGGTTCAACTCCCGCCAGCTCCACCACTTCATGATCCGGATACGTCCGGTGAAATCCTGAAAGCCCGCACGGCACAAGCCCTGCGGGCTTTTTTGTGTCTGTAATAGTCCGAGGTCATCCGGCTAAATCCGGTGATTATTGGTATACGTTTAGGTATACGGTAGGATGTATACCTAAAACCGTATACCAATTCACGCAGGAGCGGCCACCATGGCAAGGACAACACGCCCCCTTACTAACACCGAAGTCTCACGCGCTAAAGCGACAGATAAAGATCTGACGCTGCATGATGGCGACGGCCTTTTCCTTATGGTGAAAACAAGCGGTAAAAAGCTATGGCGCTTTCGCTACCAAAGACCGACAACAAAGCAGCGCACCATGATTGGCCTCGGAGCCTTCCCTGCCCTTTCTCTGGCCGAAGCGCGAGGTTTGCGCGCGCAGTATCTCTCTTTATTAGCAAGAGGTATCGACCCGCAAATACAAGCCGAGCAGGCTGAGGAGCAACAACAGATCGCTTTAGAGAGCATTTTTTCAAATGTAGCAGCAAACTGGTTTGCCATGAAACGCAACAGCGTGACACCCGATTACGCGAAAGATATCTGGCGATCGTTAGAGAAGGATATTTTCCCGGCGATTGGTGAGATCCCGGTTCAGAAAATTAGAGCACGCACATTAGTTGAGGCGCTAGAGCCGATTAAAGCGCGTGGCGCACTCGAAACCGTTCGCCGCCTGGTACAGCGTATCAACGAAATCATGATTTATGCTGTTAATACCGGCCTGATTGATGCGAATCCTGCCTCAGGTATCGGTATGGCATTTGAGAAGCCGAAAAAGCAGAACATGCCAACACTGCGACCGGAAGAACTGCCAAAGCTAATGCGCTCTCTAGTTATGTCTAATTTATCTATTCCAACACGCTGCCTGATTGAATGGCAACTCCTGACCCTTGTGCGCCCTTCAGAGGCAGCAGGCACTCAATGGGCTGAGATTGATCTTGATGCAAAGCTTTGGACGATTCCAGCCGAACGGATGAAGGCTAAGCGTGAGCATATAGTCCCTCTATCGCCTCAGGCATTAGAGATTCTGGAAGTAATGAAACCAATCAGTGCTCACCGTGATCATATTTTTCCTAGTAGGAATGATCCACAACAATCGATGAACAGTCAGACTGCTAATGCTGCTTTAAAAAGAATCGGATATGGTGGTAAATTAGTTGCCCACGGTCTCCGTTCTATCGCTAGTACCACTTTAAACGAAGAAGGATTTAACGGAGATGTTATAGAATCAGCTCTAGCACACGCAGACAAAAATGAGGTGCGCAAGGCTTATAATAAAAGTACATACCTGAATCAAAGGCGAGATCTTATGGCATGGTGGGGCACTAAGATTAAAAACAGTTATGGAGAATGGTAATGTCATTTATTTTACACACAGAGTCACCTTCAACTGAAGATATTATTGATGGAAACAGCCACAATAATATTTCAATAAAAATTGCTGATACTCTCATGCGAGATGACGTAAATATCGTTGGGATAAACGGGCCGTTAGGCTCAGGCAAATCAACAGTTATAAAACTTCTTGAAAAAAACCTACCGAATGGTAATTTCCAATTTATTAATTTTGATGCAGAGTTATACCAGCAAGGTTCAACGAAAAAAGCGTTAATAACAAAAATATACGATGGATTAGAACCAAATATTCCCAATTCGCTTAAACCAAATCTAAGAGAGTTTAAAGACAACGCTCTTGGGAATAATGTAACCTATAAGAAGACTCAAGACAGCGAAATAAGCACCTGGGCTATACTATTTTTATTTTCTCTTTTTATATGCACTCAGTCAATTCGGCCACTTCAAACTGAATGGGGCAAACCATCAGAAAGCATGAGTTATTTCCTCATTGGTTTATTCACATTATTCCTCACATCACCATTGCTTCTTTCTGCAATTTTTTTCATTCGTTCACTCTGGGATAATTCATTAAAATTCGGAAATATCATTAAAAAAAATTCTGTAGATACCATCTCAGAAAAGATGCTTGTTTCAAAGGAGGTAGGTAGCATAGAGCTGCATAATGCCATTCGTGGATTTAAGGAGTGTATACCACCCGGGTTAAAGTTTCTTTTAATTATTGATAACTTAGATAGAATTCCTTCTGACAAAGTTAAAGAGTTATGGAGCGACATTGAGTTAATAAGCAATTCCTCTGAAAAAAGACTAAAACTATTAATACCATACTCTTCAGAACATGTAGCAAAATCATTATCACAGGATATTTATGAAGGAAGAGAGTTTATTTCCAAGAGAATACCTATAAGTTTTCAAATCCCACCAATACTATCGGCTGGATGGAGGAATGTTTTTTCTCACTTTTGGCAGCAAAGCTTCCCAAGTGAGTTAGAAAATTTGTACCATGACACATCAGAACTGATTGAAATTTGGCTTCCAAAAGCTTATCAACCAATCACTCCCAGATATTTAAAAAAACTCATCAATGACATACAGATAACATTGCTTTCAACGCCTTATGAAGTAAGAAACATAACATGTGCCTATTATATTTTGACTACAAAGCATAATGACCTTCCTTTCGAAAATCTTTTAATTGATAATTTTGAAAGCAGCGATCTAGATGAAAAAACAAAAGATAAATACAAAAAGAGCATCAGAAAACTTCAACGAATTTACAATAATGACCGTAAGAAATGGATTGATGAATTGCTATGCATAAATTTTCAAACTAACGCCCAACTCGCTGAAGGAGAATTAATTGATGAGCCTCTTAAACTCGCACTAACTCAGTATAACTCAGAGGAACTATCGCGAATTTCCAATATGTTTGGTTTTGTATCTGCATGGAGAAGAGTAATTGATACTACAGATCCAACTGATTGGTTTATAACGCTTTCTAAAATGACCTCTGAAAAGAGCAATATTATTAAAGAGATACTACCTGAGGTTATAAAAGCATTAGATACCATGGACATATCCGGTGCATCAACTTTGGATAATGAAAATTTCTTGCCTTCATTAAATTCTTTAAAAAAAGATGGGTTTAATATTCATGGTTTATATCTAAGCAACATCCAAAAAACAATTTCACAAGATCTCACAAAGTACATCACTTATGATGATGATAGGTTAATCGAACTTGGTCAAAACAATACTGAAATACAACAAGCTTTACATCATGGAGAATTGCTTTCACAATTAATTGGATACAACATATTAAATGAACTGTTAACTGCTCCTAAAACAGTTTTCTACATACTCAACCTCAAGGACAAATCCTTATCATTTAAGAACCTAGAGATTGAACAGATTAAATTAGAATCAAAAGATTTCATTGATGGGCTACAATTACTCTTCGCGGGTGGGGTTGATTTTAATCTTACTGAAAAAAATATAAATAAGCATATTTCGTTTGAAAGCGAAGGAATCAAATTGGTTTTGAAAGAAGGATTGCAGCCCGGACTAGATTCAATCTTTAACAATTTTACAAGTGGCAGCATACCTCAAAATATTTTATTGTTTGAGATGATGGTGCTTACTCCACAATGGCATTCTGCTAATCTCAACACCCATTACACACGAATCATAAATTACAACATTGATTGGAAGATAAATTGTCTTGCACATTGGATGTCACACATGATTGCAAGTAAAAATATAATATCAATAGAGAGTTACAAGCAGTATATCTCTACCGAAGATGATTTAACTTACTTCTTCAGTTGCTACCTAAAGTATATATCTAACTTCACACACATATTTTACGCGTTAACTAATGAGACATTGAATGAATACTTAATTCCTTCTTTGAATCTGTTAGCAAATAATAAAATGCTAAAAATTAACGATGTTAATCCAATTGTAACCGAGTTTTTCTCAGTTATGAAAAAATATCTCTCCGATAATTTCATTGAATGCTTTACACAAGATAATCGAAGTGCTCTATGCGATGCAATTGAGAATACCTACATTAAAGACATTGACGATTCCTTTGTCGATTATCTTGTTAAAAATACAGAAGCCAATGAATTAACAAAATCGCTGATTGAAAGTTTCAAAGGTGAGATAGATACACAAGATAAGTTCAATGAAATCGTTAATGAAAACTATCCTTCCTACCCTAAGATCCTAGAGTACTCAAAGAATAACTCAGAGCATTTCGACTTTGCTAAAGATTTCATTTTTAATTTCTATGAAACGTATAAAATTGACGCTATTGACAGACCTATCCCTCGACTTATTTTTGATACCTTATCACATGACATCAAAGAAATAGCAATAAGAGAACTAAGCGATTTGATATACGTGCGAGATCTTGATGTAAGAAGACCACTTGCCTTATTAAAATATTTTTCAGACGTATTAAATTATTCAGATGATGAATCAACATCAGGTTCAAGAGCAATTGCTCGTCTATTTAATCAGGTCAGTACTAACCCAGAGATATCTTCTTGGCTTGACCGGCAAAATATAAATTTTTCCAAATGGCACATTAGTGATAAACAGTCTGTAGTGACTATTATCGCAACTAAGGCTGAGTTATTCCCTCGCCTTAAGGAAAAGGGTCCCGTTAAAAGTAAAATTCAAGAATTGAGCTTAGAGAACGATTAAAAATCAGCGCCCCTCTCAATTTGAGTATTGGGGGGATTAAAAATTAATTATTTCTATCCGTGCGCGCAGTGCTTTCCCCTCCTCGCCTGCCCGCTTTGCAGGGCGGTTTAAATGCAGTTGCATGACCGGGCTCAGGCCGCGCCAGAACTGGCGCGGGCGAGGTTCAAACGTGCATAGAAATAAATGCAATTAAATGCACCTCATGCATGCAAGGTATTTTTCGAAAAAATACCGAGATTTTTTTGCGTTTTTTCGGGGTACAGAGGGCGCAGCCGGTAGCGAGTACCGGCGCACATAAATCGGGATATTTTCGGGGAATTATTGCGGCTGAATATCTGCCTGCAAGACCTGATTTTCCGGCATAGCCGGTCTGCGTATCACGCCGTCGAGCGTCTCGGTGGTGCGGAACGTGGCCGAGCACTCAATACTGGTGCACTGGTGATAGCGCTGTTTGAGGTTTTCCGTCAGATAGCGGCTGGTGCGCGCGTGTGCGGGCTGTCTGCAGAACGGACAGTGAAACATGGCTCAGCCCTCCGCCTGTTTTCTCTTTTCAGCCAGTCGTGTGGCGAGCTGCGTACGCTTCACCGGGCTTTTATACAGCGCCATATCCACACCAGTCAGCGGCGGACGGTGCAAACCGAGCTGTGAGAGCACCGGCTCCCTGTCCGTATCGAAGGTGTAAAACCCGGCCTGAACGGAAACATGGCCGCCGAGCTCCTGAATCAGGGTATTGAGCGGGCGTTCCGTCTGCTCCATTTCCAGCGCGCGCAGACGCAGCGCGAATGCCCTGACCAGCGCCGGGCTGATGGTCTTCATGGCGTCAGCCCATTCGCTCTGAGCGTACAGGCCAAACGCTGTCCGGTGTTCTTCCACGTACTTTTCACCGGAGGCGCAGGCGGCCAGCATGGCGCGGGATTTATCGGTTTCCAGCTCCGCAATCAGGGCGGTGAACTCCTCCGCCAGTTCCCGACCGGCAATGCGTCTGCCGTGTTCGGCTTTCAGCTCCGGGGTCATTTCACCGCGCAGGGTGCGGAAACGCTCGCGCCAGCTCTGTTCCGCTTCGGCACTTTCTGTCAGGGCGTTCTCTCGTTCCTTTTCGCTGCGGGTGATGGCCGCGCCGATATCGTTCAGCTTCATCATATTGCCGGTATGCGCGGCTTTTGCCTGAGCGAACGTCTCAACGGCATGACCGACGGCGGCGACGCTCTCTTCGCTGGCCTTTTTATTCATGGCGTCGAGGGCGCTGTCGATAGCGGTGCGGGTTTTCGCGTCCTGGGTGCTGCCGAGGGTTTTCATCACGGCGGTAATCAGTTCAGTTTTCATGTCAGGGCTCTCTGTGTTGTCAACCTGAGCGCATTCTGCCGCGCCCTGCACAACGATACGACTGATTGCAGTTGTGGCCGGGATGGCACAGAAAACCCCCTGGAAAAACCGGCTCGCCAGAAAGAGGTCTCAGTAAGACCCTCTTTCTGTTTGTTTTTCTGTAATTAACCCTTCACTCTGTTCACTGAGAAATAAAAGAATAAGAAATACAGTAAGTTAAAGTGTGAACAGTTAAGGAATTAAGTGTTCACCGACTGTTCACTACTGTTCACTACTGTTCACTACTGTTCACCTTCTTTTATTTCTTCCTGTACGGCAGTATTTTTTTTCTGATGTTTTTTCCTTTTAATATCAGCTTAATTAATCGGATAAAAAGGTTTGCAATTTTCGTTACTGGTTATATTGGCAAACATTGACATTTATTGGCAAACAGAGGCAAACCCGAAAAATAAGCTGCTTATTAAACAGACAACCTTGCAGGAAACAGCCAGGAGTGCCCTTGTTGTAATACGCAAAAATATTCACAAAATAGAGAGCTACCCGAAGCCGGAAAGACACGACCGGCACTGTATGGACTTTATGAGGTAGCCCGATGCACACCGCTTTTTCTTCCCCGTCTTCTGCCCCTGCCGCACCGTTAATGCCGGTTTCTGACGTTATTCAGGAGCGCTTTTTACGCCTGCCGGAAGTGATGCATTTATGCGGCCTGTCCCGCTCAACCATTTACGACCTCATCAGCCGTGAGGCTTTCCCGAAACAAATCTCTCTCGGCGGAAAAAACGTGGCGTGGGCACACAGTGAAATTACGGCGTGGATGAGCGATCGCATCGCGGCGCGTAACCGGAGCTGTGATGCATGATGTTGCCCGGTCAGCAAAACGCCCTTTTTTCTGGCTTGCTTCCTGTCGCCGTTTCCAGGTATAGTTTTCCCGCTGTCGCAAAATCGGCAGCCGGGCGTGAGAACCCGAGTTTCTTCAAGGCGACACCTGACGCGCCATGCGTCTTTTTTTGTGTCTGTGCCTCTGTGCACCTGTTGTTTACGTACCGGTTCTTTAACCGTTGCCGTATCCGCGTAATGGTGGCTCAGGCGGGGCAGCCTTCGGGCTGGCCGGTTCCCTTGAAGGCCGGTTTCTCACCCCCGTCTGGGCTACCACCAGAGCGTGAGAACTCCGGTGGTAGCGATAACCGCTACTTCAAGGAGGCTGCCATCATGGCTACGACCCTCACCCTGTCTCACCCACAATTTATCTTTATTTTCGCTGCCGTTCGTCGTTCCGTACGCAAACCGCGAGTCTGTATGCTGCGCACGGTTGCCGCTGATGAACGTACTGCGCGCCGTTCCCTCGTTCGCGATTATGTCCTCTCGTTTGCCGGTCGCCTGCCGGTTGCGGAGGTGCACGCATGAGCCACTCCATCCTCACCCTTGATGATCTCCGGTATCTCGAGCACCTGCGCAATATCGGCCATCTGGTCAGCGAGCTGGCTGCTGAACAGGACAATGTGACCCTCCGCCGCGATCCGGCTGAGCGTCTGCAACTCATTTCCCTGATTTACCTGATGACGGATCAACTTGATGCCGTGATCGAACGCTGCAACCGGCGCTGGCTCGACGGGGAGGAAAAGGTATGAAACAGCCGTTACCGCCAGTCCTGCGCGCCGCACTTTACCGCCGCGCCGTGGCCTGTGCCTGGCTGACCCTGTGTCAGCGTCAGCACCGTTACCCGCATCTGACACTTGATGCGCTGGAATCCGCCATCGCCGCCGAGCTGGAAGGATTTTATCTGCGCCAGCACGGTGAGGAAAAAGGCCGCCAGATTGCCTGTGCGCTGCTGGAAGATTTAATGAATGCCGCACCACTCAAAACCGCGCCGTCGCTCTCCTTTCTCGGCCTTGCCGTGATGGAAGAGTTAAGCGCCCGCCATATCACTGCGCCGGTCGTACACTGAGGAAAAATAATGAAAATGAACGTAACGGAAACCGTCAGACAGGCGTGCGGCCACTGGCCGCGTATTCTCCCGGCGCTGGGTGTGAAGGTGATGAAAAACCGGCATCAGCCCTGCCCGGTGTGCGGCGGGAGTGACCGCTTCCGCTTTGACGATAAAGAGGGGCGTGGGACGTGGTTCTGTAACCAGTGCGGTGCGGGTGACGGGCTGAGCCTGGTTGAAAAGGCGCTGGGCGTGACGGTCAGCGAAGCTGCCGACCGTGTGAACGCCGTGACCGGCAGCCTGCCGCCGGTTGCCCCGGCGGTGATTGCGGTTGATACGGCTGAAACCGAAGCCAGCCGCAGGGAGGCCGCCGCGCTAGCCGCTGACATTATGGCAACAGCCCGCCCGGTCACCGGTAACGCCTACCTGACCCGCAAGGGCTTTCCTGCTCTGGAATGCCTGACCCTCACCACCACGCACAAATCCGGCGGCGTGACGTACCGCGCCGGGGATGTGATTGTCCCGCTGTATGACGACACCGGCGCGCTGGTTAACCTCCAGCTTATTAACGCAGACGGTCTCAAGCGCACCCTGAAAGGCGGTCAGGTAAAAGTGGCATGTCATATCATCGAAGGTGAGAAACAGGCGGGGAAACGCCTGTGGATAGCGGAAGGGTACGCAACGGCGCTGACCGTGCATCACCTGACCGGGGAAACCGTGATGGTGGCACTCTCGTCCGTAAACCTGCTTTCTCTGGCGAGCCTTACCCGCAGCCGGCATCCGGCCTGTCAGATTGTCCTCGCCGCCGACCGTGACCTGAATGGCGACGGCCAGACAAAAGCCGCTGCGGCCGCAGACGCCTGCGCCGGTGTGGTTGCCCTGCCGCCGGTGTTCGGTGACTGGAATGATGCATTTATGCAGCAGGGCGAGGAGGCCACGCGCAGGGCGATTTACGATACCATTAAGCCACCGGTCGCGGGCCCGTTTGACACCATGAGCGAGGCGGAATTTACCGCCATGAGTACCAGTGAGAAAGCGATGCGCGTGCATGAACACTACGGCGAGGCGCTGGCCGTGGATGCAAACGGGCAGCTTCTTTCCCGTTATGAGGCCGGAGCCTGGAAGGTTATTTCCCCGGCTGACTTCTCCCGCGATGTGGCAGCGCTTTTCCAGCGCCTGCGCGCGCCGTTCTCATCAGGCAAAATTGCTTCGGTGGTGGAGACCCTGAAACTGATTGTTCCGCAACAGAGCGCTCCGGCACGGCGGCTGATTGGCTTTCGTAATGGCGTGCTTGATACCGTCAGCGGCACGTTCAGCCCGCACCATAAATCCCACTGGCTGCGCACCCTGTGCGAGGTGGATTTCACCCCGCCGGTGGCGGGCGAAACGCTGGAAACCCATGCCCCGCATTTCTGGCGCTGGCTTGACCGCGCTGCCGGTGGCCGCGCCGACAAACGCGACGTGATACTCGCTGCGCTGTTTATGGTGCTGGCGAACCGCTACGACTGGCAGCTCTTTCTTGAAGTGACGGGACCAGGCGGAAGCGGGAAAAGTATTCTCGCAGAGATTGCCACCCTGCTGGCGGGGGAAGATAACGCCACCTCCGCGACCATCGAGACGCTGGAATCGCCGCGCGAGCGCGCGGCACTGATTGGCTTCTCGCTGATTCGTCTGCCCGGCCAGGAAAAATGGAGCGGGGACGGTGCCGGACTCAAGGCCATCACCGGCGGCGATGCGGTGTCGGTTGACCCGAAATACCGTGACGCCTATTCCACGCATATTCCGGCGGTGATTCTGGCCGTGAACAACAACCCGATGCGCTTTACCGACCGCAGTGGCGGCGTGTCGCGCCGGCGGGTTATCCTGCACTTCCCGGAACAGATTGCCCCGGAGGAGCGCGACCCGCACCTGAAGGACAAAATCGCCCGTGAGCTGGCGGTAATAGTGCGCCAGCTTATGCAACGGTTCAGTGACCCGATGACCGCCCGCAAGCTGCTCCAGTCGCAGCAGAACTCTGATGAGGCACTCACTATCAAGCGCGATGCTGACCCGGCGTTTGATTTTTGCGGCTATTTACAGGAACGCCCGGCACCGGACGGCATGTATATGGGTAACGCCAACATCATTCCGCTTCAGCCACGACTCTACCTGTATCACGCTTATCTGGTGTACATGGAGGCACACGGCTACAAGAACACCCTGAGCCTGACGATGTTCGGGAAGGGCTTGCCGACCATGCTGAAAGAGTACGGCCTGAATTACGACAAACGACGAACCAGTCAGGGCATGCAGACTAACCTGACGCTGAAAGAGGAAAGCAACGGCGACTGGCTGCCGAAGTGCGATGAACCCGCAACAAAATAACCCACACAGACCGGCGATTGCCGGTCTTTTTCTATCTGACACCCCCGGAAATGAACAGTGTACTGTTCACTATTCACTAGCTCATCACCACCCATAACACTGATAAATAATAAAAAAATTGCGGAGTGAACAGTGTGAACGGTAAACCCCAAAAAAACTTTTTACGCCCATCGGCCTAATGTTTGTTGGAAAGCGCACTACAGAAAGAGAACACTATGCACACAGAACACATTTGAGAATCCGATTGAAGAGCCCAGAGCTGACGGATTTTAAAGGGAGTGGCTCTAAAGGATTATTTTGGGCTGTGAGAGGAATTGGAATTTAAGCGAAATTTCGTTATTCAATTTACTGTAGGGAGCGGCAAAATACCGCTCCGAATTATATTCAAAAATCAGAGTGATACTACGGATTAGCATACTCTAAAATTTCTTCCCCCATGAGCGTACAGTCATTAAGGAAGATGAATCTCATACGATACTTACCTTTATAGATATAACCCCAGGTCTGCAATACATCAAAATATTGCGATTTATTTTCCGGATTTTGCATCTTCGCTAATGCAGTTACATCTTTATCAACCTCAGCCCTGTCATCGTTGTCCCGATAAAAAGCCAGCAGTTTATTTGCTTCTGTTATTGCCTGAGCTTTACAAGTTAATTCAGACTGTTTCGCAGCAGCCAAAGACGGAAAAGTTATAGCACACAGTAATAATGTTAGAATGCCAGTTGATACTTTCATATTATTCCAAGCTCTCTCTTTGCTCTTACCAACGCCCCTTTCCTTTCTTCGAGACCGTTGTAGCCACCGTTCACGAGAAGGGTTACTTTATTTACGTCATCCCTGTCTGCTGCCGCATTCACATGTCTGAGATCCCAATAATAACACGCTGCTTTAACCGCTACATATGGGTTCCTTGCAACTATAGTGGGATCGGTTACGTAATCTTTCTCAAACTGGCTTCCGAAATTCGTATAATTTTCTCGACCTGTCAGATGTAATAACCCACGACCTATAAATTTTGGACCATCACCTATTTCTGTATTACCTAAATTACGTCCTATCCGCGTTCCTGCATCATATTCTCTGCCACCATCTCTTGGAACTTCAGTTAATCTGGAAAAGTTTGCAGTTTCAACACAAGCTTGCGCTATAAAATGAGCGGCTCTTAATTCTGTATTTATTCCATAAACGGTAAACCATTGGTTCAAATGTGGTGCTATGGCATGAACATTGTAATGCTGTGAATTTAGCAGGCTTTCTATATGCCGGTAATGCCTGGCAATATTCCAAAGCATCTCTGCTGTAATATCAACCATTTGCCTTTTCCTTTTCTTATATCCCATAATCATTTTAACTACCGTGATTGAGCATTTGGCAGCCATTTTTTGCTTTCGTTTACAATCTAGGAAAATTCTTATCCTCTTATTTTTCAGCATCGGGAGGAGCTAACATGCAACTGACAGATAACGATCAAGCAAACCGCATCACTGTCTGGCACGCCTTATCGGAGCTTTTCACCGGTCGGGAACTCCAGGACTATGACTATCGATGGATGGCTAAGGTGTTAAAGGAATCCGGGCTGAGCCGGGAAGCGATCTTTGTGATTCTGGATGAGGAAGTTGCCCCTGCCCTCCAGGCTAATCTTCTTTATAACCCAACGCCGGTGATGGATGGCTGGACAGAAGAAGATGTTAAGCGGCTCGTCACGGAGTACGTGAGCAGGAAGCCGACCATCATTGAGCGTGTTGTTCCAGCCAGCTTGTTGTTAAAACAGCGACGGAAACATATTCGGGATGAGCTGAATAGGCTTACTGACGAGCTGGATAAATGCACACAGGAAATGAGCTCAAAAGAGTGTTAGGCGAAGCGATTGGTATACGCTTAGGTATACGGATGAAAGTTGAATTCACTAAAAACATTTTAATTCAATAAATTAGCGAATTTATTCAGACTCCGCCAGCTCGGTGATACCAGAGTCATCCGATGAAGTCCTAAGAGCCCGCACGGCGCAAGCCCTGCGGGCTTTTTTGTGCCTTGAATTTGTCCCGCGAAGTCAGAAGCCAACTAATTAAATCCGAACCTTGCAGGCACCTCATAAAATATTCCTGTTTTGATTAATAGCGGGAATAAAAAACTGTGGAATCAAGGGGTAGTCTGCTGCGTCACTTCAGCTTGCCGGGAAATGTCGTACAACAACAAATGTTGGCATAGCGTGATGATCAGACGCTATCCGGGAAACAGAAAAGCAATATGATCAATGAGTTTGGTGAGTCTGCATCTCAGCCATGTATCCCCCGCCCCTTAAAGAATAAAGGGGCGAGGGAACAATAACGCTCATAACAGCTCAGGCAGCGTTAGAGGGCCTTAGTGCACATGGTTGGGCTTAGCGTCCCACCAGAACCCTCGTAAAGGTTGCCACCCCACTTGTCCAGCGAGTAGTGGTAATTGGGATCGCTTGGTGTTGCATCTGCCAGCCAGTAAGCATCGTCGGGGAACGCAGAGCTGCCGCCTAAAGATCCCCACTCGTTCCACAATGCCCCCAGCGTACGAACCCCGGTGGGGACGAAACCAGAGTTTTGCGACACCTGGGCTGCGGTCGACTGACTGTACCCCTGCGCACTGCAATAGGGGCCAGCATCTACCCATAGCACTTGTTGTCTATCAGTAATAAACCAATTGCGCAGCGTGAAACTGTAGGTGATATCTGGCCCGATACCGCTTTTTGGTGTACCAGTAATGGTGACTTTGCGCCCATCGCCTGTCCCCTTGAAGCTCACCACGGCATTGATGTCAACATCGACCCAAGTGGCATCCGACGACCAGTTGAAATCTAAGGGAGCGCCATTGCCGATATTTAAAGTGAATGTCGCGCCGGTAAAGCCCGTCGTCGGGAAGCCGTCTCCTTTCTGGAATGTCGCCCCATTAACAGAGATATTCTGCAAGAACGGAATCGGGTTAATCGCATAGCCTGCCGACTCGATAGCCTGGCTCCACCCGCTCAGTTGCAACGTCGCCTTGTTTCCCGAGCTAACAGCCCCTGCCGTGTAGGTCGCCGTGTAAGTTCCGTCCTGGTTATCACTCCAGTTCCCATTTAAGCTGGCATTCGGAACCTGAACATTCTGCGCGGTTAGCAACCCGGTCGCACCCGTTATCACGTTCTGATAGCTATCTTGCAGTGCGACCGTCACCCGGATTGTCATACTGGACATGTAGCGTGTCATATCCGTTGCAATGGCCGACCGTATCGGGTTCGGACTGCCCGGTGTCAGTGTTACCGTTGCGCGCAGGCTACTGAGACTGGTGTTGTCATACGCCGGGATAATGGTGTAAACACCCGCCTTCGTTCCCGACAGTCTTGCCGTATAGGTACCCGGCGTCGCGCTTTCAGTCAGCGAAGTAAGAGTGACCTGCGTTGCAGACGGCGTGTTACCGTTGCTGTCTTTTACCAACAGTGACAGGTTGCCCTGAATACCGCTCATCACCTTGCCTTGTAGATCTTTCGCCGCCAGCGTGAATGTCGACACCTCAGTGTTATCCGCCTTGATGGTATTTGGATTCACAGTAAACAGTGACTGCTGGGCATCAAGCAGCGTGGCATTGAATGCAACCGTCGCGGAAGGCAGTGAAATGCCTTTTGCTGTCGGCTCTAACGTGACCGTTTCCGTATCTTTCCCCGCTTTCACGGTGACGAGATATACGCCCGCCTGCTTGCGGGTTAACGCAGAAACAGTGGCGCTTTTCAGCGTGTTATGGTTGAGCACAATATCTCGTGGATCGAGATCAACAAGCTGGTTGGTGTCATCCTTCAATGTCAGCGTTAATACCTGTTCGCTGACGCCGTCTGCCGCCAGCGAGCTATTTGCAGGCGTGAAGGTGCTCGTTTTGTTATTCACCGCAGAGGCAAGTACCGTCACCTGCGTCTCCTGGCGATCGGAACGGTTCCCCTTCGTGTCCACAGCAACGCCACTCACGGTGTAGGTATTTACCGCCTGCGCGGAATATTGATAGCGCGGTAGTACGACCATGTAATCTGCGCCGTTTTGCACTATTTTCCCGCCTGCGGCAGTAAGTGTCGACGCATCCCATTCAATATGCGAAAGCCCATGCGTGCTTTTCACTGAAACACCGAGCGATTTTTGCTCACCGCCATTCCCTGTAACCCGTTCTGCAAGATGCAGCCTGATAATCTCTTTTTTCCGGTACTCAAGAACAATATTGTTGTTACGCTCAACAAAATCATACCGGCTTCCCTGCAGGCTGCGCATCGCGGCGACAGCTTCCGGGTTCAGCTGATTTTGCCACGGCACACCAAGCTGATAGTTCACATTCAGGCTGAATCGGGTGTCGCTTTCCCCCGATGTCCCCTGCCGTTGCTCAGCCCCTAACGTCACGAGAGGAACCGGCGTATAAGTGATGCCGGCGGTAATCGCATGCGGGTCGCGCTGGCGATGGTTCACCCCGAACAGGGCAACCTCCTGGCCATAATATTGCTCAAAGGTCAGCTTTCCGCCCAGTTGCGGCAGAGAAGGCAACCAGGCCTGGGCACGCACATCCCAGCCATTCGCCGGACGCTCCTGGTAATCGGCCAGATCTCTGGAATCTTTCCATCCGGTCAGCCGCATATACCCATTGGCGCTCAGCTTCATAAAGTCACGCCAGTATTCAGCGCCCACGCCCATACGCGCGTGTTCGCGGGAGATATCGTAGTCACCGAAGACGTTTGCGCCCAGCATATACCCCGGCGCGAAATAACGAAGCCCCGCCCCCAGGTTAGCCTGGAGACGATCATCAGTACGGTGCACACTGCCCTGGGTGAAGACCATTTTGTCACCCCGGTCATACAGCGGCACAAGCAATTCAAACTGTGAGTTCTTTAAGGAAAAGTTCTTATCCGTGTCGAGTTGTACACGGGCGGTACCAAATTGGTTCAGCCAACGCTGAACTTCTCCGCCCGCTGCAGAGGTCGCCATACCACGCGCCATTGACGTCGCGGCCTCGCTATTCGAACCGTTGGCAAAGAAACGTCCAACCTGGGAGGAATAACCCGCCATTTTCAGCGCGGCGTCATTCGCGTCGTTACCGGAAACTGTCGCACGCTGGGACGCGAAAGCGCCTGGTTTAGCCCCGCCCTTCACCGCCACGGCCGGCACCTCCAGTTCATCTCCCGGCTGCACATTGTTCAGGCCTCGCGCAAACGTGCGGAACTGATTGAGCTGACGAAGCTCCTCCAGGGTGAGGTTATATTTCTTAGCAACAGAGCGGGCCGTTTCTCCTGCACCCAGTGTATAGGTCTGGGTCTTGATAGACGAAACGGTTTGAGACTGCAATTCAGCCCCGGCAATTACCGGCGTAAATGCAACCGCGAGCGGAAAAGTAATCTGAATCGCAATATTAAGCCATGCCAACAGACTCAGCCCAGGAGAAAAGCCGATATTCGCAACAAAATATCGCGATTTAAATTTCGAAATCATGCATTCAACCAGACAAGAAAATTAAGCAACAAAAAGAAAATTCCGAAACCATTCTAAAATGGCAAAAGTTATTCCTCAATAGAGAATATATAAACGAAAAAGAAAGAAGCACTGCAATAAGATTAATTATCTCCCTACCCACTCAAACCACAACCCTTTAACTGTTTGTTTTCGCTAGCTAACTCCAGGCCTTGCCTGCGCTTTTGCGATAATAAAATAATAATATATTACGACCCCCAGCTTTACTTTAATTTACATGCTTACTGAGGCACCAGCCAATTCTTAATTTCAATTCCTTTAAATGCAAACAGAACTGCGCGCTTTTCGCGTTATTAAGTAACGAGAGGCTAAAAAGGTGTTTATCATTAATTCTTTTCTGTGTAATAAAATTAGTTTTCCTCTCGTTGCCATCCAGTTATTAAGGTAATGAGAAGGGCAGCAGCAACCTCATCCGTTTCTTAATGATGCGAATCATTCGTTTTATTGACATTAACATTACCGCTTCTGCCCCTCCTCTTACGCCCCCCGGAACGCAAACCTCCGGCACAAGATATCCCGGGCACGACTTTTACCCTTCCTGCTACCCGGACGGTCGTAGAGGGTTGCCTGCGCAACACGCCCATGCGCGAGGCAGCGTTTGTGGCAGCCCCGTCTATATACCTGCATAAGGAAAAACTTATACAGCGCAAATCTATTTGCATCGACTTTGTTCAATTCTTTAAATAAGCGTTGTGATTTTTCCTATATGTGACATTTACCGGCTTGCTTGTTAAAATGATGTAATAAATTAACGTTAGAAAAAAACCATTATCATTTACGCACACCGGTATTATTTATAGATAAAATTCAAGAAGATAAAGCATGACTGAAAAGAATAATTTTTCTCAACGGTTTTTTACGCATTTTGTAATTAAAGTTATCGATTTTTTTAAAAATTATCTAACCGACTGTAATTGCTAAAGTTAAATTAGTAACAAAAACACAACTTTACAAACCGCCTATTTTTTCCGCATTATTTCCATTGTTCGCATGAATCCTTTTGTGTAAACTTATTTCCGTTGTCAGGAAAAGTCCTGGAAACAAAGATTTAAGCAGGAACATAATACAATCACCTGCACAATTATATTAAAGCTGTTAAAAGATTTACCTTTTAGTATTTTTAATTAATATCGAAATAAAGTGGTTGCTCGCATATTTAATTTTTAAATAACAGCGAAAGACAGCGCATCGCCTGTTTTTTGCGGGAGCAACTTTATGAACGAACAAAACTTTGACGAACAAATGCAATCTATCCAGGATCTGAACCTGTCCTATTTATTACTGGCACAGCGTCTGATCCGTGAAGATAAAATTGCAGCCGGTTTCCGCCTCGGTTTAAACGAAACCACGATGGAAACCTTACGCAGCTTGTCACTGCCGCAACTGATTAAACTGTCCTCTTCAGGCCAGCTGATTAGCCGGTTGCGTATTGATGATGATGTGATGATCAACTGCCTGACCAAAGACTCGCGTATTGATGCGCTTCAGCGTTTGCATACCGGCATTATTTTGTCGAGCAATCTGCTTAACACGCTCAATCATGATGACAGCGAGGCGGCGTAATGGAAGACTCAATGTTGCACGAAAAAAGCATTATGTCGGAAATTAAAGATACGCATATTGCCATGCAGTTGATTAATTTCGGCGCCAGAATGCAGGTGCTGGAGAGTGAAACCAGCCTTAGCCGCAGGAAACTGTTAAAGCTCTATAAAGAGCTGAAAGGGGATTCTCCGGCGAAAGGGATGCTGCCTTTTTCCGCCGACTGGTATATGGCGTGGGAGCAGAATATTCACTCATCCATTTTTTATAATATTTATCTTTACCTGCAGAAGGTCGAACCTGGCCGCTCTGTTGAAGTGATGCTGAAAGCCTACCGTCTCTATATGGAACACGGTTTGGCTGAAGAAAATGAAGAACCGGTGCTGGGGTTAACCCGCGCATGGACGCTGTTGCGCTTTATCGACGGCGGCATGCTCAAGCAGACACAGTGCGATTGTTGTGGCGGCAGTTTTATCACCACGCCGGAGCACATGTTCAACGGTTTTACCTGCAGCCTTTGCGTGCCACCGTCACGCGCGCTGAAGCGTAGCCCGCTGCTCAACTTCGCGGCTGGCGCCCCCACCACATTGCAGTAATGGCATGATTTTGCCCCGACAGCGGGCAAAATCATCTTCACACCGCCAATAGCAGCCTCGCCTGCTCAGCATAACGTTGAGCAGGCGAGGCTGTTGTCTTTCTGTTATTTACGCCCGTTATGACAAGCGACCGGAAAAAACACCACGATAATAATTCGGGCTAATGTTAAGCCGCATCAGAATATCGCGCCGGTGTACGTAGGCGGTTTTCAGGCTGATCCCAAGCTCAGCAGAAACATCCTGCGCGCTGGCACCGGAGGCCAGCAGACAAAGCACCTCGCGCTGGCGCTGTGTTAACAGCGGTAGCGCAGAATATTGCGGCGATGCCGCCCCTTTGCGTGACAGCAAACGGCTGATTGACTCATAAATGTGGCGGATAGGCGTATTCAGACACAGCGTCGGAACATCCGGCATCAGGGCGGGCAAAACAGGATCCAGAGCGTCGCTCAGCACCAGGCATGGCAAATCCGGCTTCGCGTCGCGCAAATACTGCATGGTGTTCATCAACGACATCAGATTGGTGGCCTGCGTGGCCACCGCAACCACAAAACGCACTTTATTGCTGTTTGCTGCATACGCCTCTTGTGGGCTTGCGATATGGCTGATGCGCAAGCTCGGGCGATAGAACTTAATCAGCGTGGTTAATCCCTGCGCCGAAAATATATCTTCGCTGTAAATCAGAACGTTAGCGATACTAACTACATTTTTTTCACTCATAGTCCTTTACCTACTCAGCGTCACATCCCGTGACGAATCACGATGATTAAAAACGTCCCTTCTGGCGTTATTTGAATCCCGTCAGGATCACAAACAGATGGTCAAAAATGCCCGCCATCATGTTTTCAAAGAAGGGTGCAAGCGTGTACATCACCAGCGACATGGCTACCATGCCGACAGTTAAAGAAAGCGGAAAACCGACCACAAAAATAGAAAGCTGCGGCGTCAGGCGGTTAAGCAACCCCATTGTCAGGTTGAGGCACAGCAATAAGGTGATAACCGGCAGGCCAAGCATTAAGCCGTAGCGAAAGATCAGGCTGCCTGCTTTGACCATCGCCATAAACCCTTCATGACCGAGCGGCGCGGCGCTAATCGGGAAAGCCTGAAAGCTATTCGCCACCACTTCGAGCATATAAAGATGGCCATTGAAGGTCAGAAACAGCAGCGTGACAAAAAGGTTCAGCAGCCGCGAAACGACCGGCATACTCGGGCCGCCGCTGGGGTCATAAACCATGGCGAAGGAGAGGCCCATCTGCATACCGATAATCTCACCGGCGTGGCGCACCGCCACGAAAATCAGCTGAACCGCAAGCCCGATGGCAATGCCGATAATCAGCTGCTGGCAGCAGGCCCAGAAACCGTCGAGCGAGGCGATCGCGATGTTGCTCTGTGGCAGTTGCGGAGCGACAAGAAAAGCAGTGATCAACGCCAGCGCGACTTTCAACCGCGCGCTTAGCTGTTTTTCACTGAAGATCGGTGCCGCGCCGAACAGGGCGAGCATACGCAGGCACGGCCAGAAATACTGGTTCACCTGGTCATAAAGCGTAACCAGCGAGAGCGTAAGCATCGTTAACGAATGATATAGGGCAGGCTACTGTACAGACCACGCATGTAGTCAACCAGCGTTGACAACATCCACGGCCCGCAGGCGATCAGTACCACCACGATGGTGAGGATCTTCGGAATGAATGAGAGGGTCATTTCATTGATCTGCGTCGATGCCTGCAAAATACTGACAATCAAACCCGCGGCCAGCGCGGCTAACAATAACGGTGTGGCAATAAACAGCCCGACTTTCGTCGCCTGGAAGCCAAGCGACATGACACTTTCAGGGGTCATCTTCTTCTCTCTAACTAAAAAAGCTCTGCGCCAGGGAGCCGATAACCAGCTGCCAGCCATCCACCAGTACAAACAGCATCAGCTTAAAAGGCAGGGAAATCGTTGCCGGAGGCACCATCATCATCCCCAGCGCCATCAGCACACTTGCCACTACCAGGTCGATAATCAAAAAAGGAATAAACATCGTAAAGCCGATCTGGAAACCGGTTTTCAGTTCGCTGGTCACAAACGCAGGAACCAGAATGCTCATCGGCACATCGTCGGCGGTATTAAACTGCTCCGCTTTGGCGATGCGGGAAAAGAGCGCCAGATCCCCTTCGCGGGTCTGTTTAAGCATGAAGGCGCGCAAGGGTTGCGACCCTTTTTGCAACGCGACTTCCATAGAAATCTTGTCCTGCGAGAGCGGCACCCACGCTTCGTCGTAAACCCGGTTCAATACCGGCGACATCACGAAAAACGTGAGAAACAGCGCCAGTCCCAGCAGCACCTGGTTAGGCGGTGTACTGGCGGTGCCAAGGGCGTTTCGCAGCAGCCCGAGCACAATCACAATGCGGGTAAAACCCGTCATCATCAGCAATATCGCGGGCAAAAACGTCAGCGATGTCATCAAAACCAGCGTTTGTACCGGCAGTGACCAGCTCTCGCCATTCGCCGAATGGCTAAGCATGATGTCGGTACTGGCCGCCCAGCTCAGACCGGCGGGGAAGAAAATCCCGGCAAGCGTGATCCCAAAGCCAAACAGTCCCGGCAGCAGGCGCGTGTTGCGTTTCATTTTTTGCCCTCACCTTTATGCCGGGTAATGCAATTCACTAACGCCGCCTGAAAACTGGCAGCAAACGGCGCGACCTGAACCGGCTCAGCGTCTGCTTTTTTCTCCATCGTCATCAGGTTAGTAATGTTTTCCTGCGTAACGCCCAGCAGCAGCCACTTGTCATCCACTTCGACAACCACCAGACGCTGTCTCGCGCCGAGGGACTGGGTGTGTTTTACCGACAGAATGTTATTTCCCTTTACCATTCGTGAAGCGACGCCAGTGCGACGGCAGATCCAGGCCACCGCCACAATCAGCAACAGCACCAGCGCCAGCGCGCCGACGACATTGCCAATAGAGACCGGAGCCACGGCAGGCCCGCCAGCAACGGGCTGAACAGTATTAAGCGTTGGGGTATTCATTATCTGCTCAGGCGGTGCATACGCTCTGAAGGCGTAATAATATCGGTAATACGAATGCCGAATTTATCCGAAACGACCACCACTTCACCCTGGGCGATTAAGTAACCGTTAATTAAAATATCCAGCGGCTCACCGGCTAACCCGTCCAGGGAAACAATGGCACCTGGGCTAAGTCTTAATAACTCTTTGATCGTCATTTTTGTGCGCCCCAGTTCGACGGTCATTTTGACCGGAATATCGAGCACCAAATTTAAATCTTCAGAAAAATTAACCATCACATCGTCTTTCGCCGCAGCATGCAACTCGGCGTTATTGTCGTTCAATTGTTCGCTCATCGCGTCGCCCCAAAGGTCGTTAAGCGAGGATTTATTTGACCCCGATTCAAGTTCCATATCACTCATTCGTTGGTCACTCCTTCTTTAAGGCTAATAATGTAGAATTCATCAAATTTTCCACCTGAATGGCATACTGATTATTGGCGCAGCCATATTTACCCGACATCACTGGCACATCGTTAACAAACCCGCCAATCTCTTCAGGTTTTTCCAATGGAATAATATCGTCAGGTTTCAGGCTCATAATTCTGGACAAGCGGGTAGAAATCTCAGCGAATTTCACCACCAGTTCCAGTTCCGTATCCCGCATTTGCGAAGCGAGCGCGCTGCGCCACTGGTTATTTTCGTGCTGCGAGTTTTCCAGCGGCGGGTTAGTCAACAACTCGCGAACCGGTTCGATAATGCTGAACGGAATACAAATTTGTAATTCACCGCTATGCGAACCAATATCCACCTGAAACGGTGTGGTCACCACAATATCATTCGGTGACGACGTGATATTGGTAAACTTCACCTGCAATTCAGAACGGACAAATTCTGTTTTGATCTTATAAATAGATGTCCAGGCATAATCATATGCTTCGCGCGCCATCGACAACATCCGCTGGATAATGCGCTGTTCTGTAGGCGTAAATTCGCGTCCATCGGCTTTTGTCGGGAAACGCCCGTCACCGCCAAAAAGGTTATCCACCGCGGTAAACACCAGGTTGGGCGAAAAGACGAACAGCGCCGTGCCGCGCAGCGGATGCATGTTAATCAGATTCAGACTCGTCATCACCGGCAGGTTGCGGGCAAACTCATGGTACGGCTGAATTTTAATGTTTCCGGCGGTGACGTCCGGGCTACGACGCAAAATGTTAAACAAGCCGATACGAAACTGTCGCGCAAAACGTTCATTAATAATCTCCAGAGAATATAAACGTTCGCGAATAACCCGACGCTGGGTATTAGGATCATAAGGTTTAATATTATCTTCTGCTGACGACGGCGCCGTTTCCGCACTAATTTTCTCTTCGCCGCCGGAGCCGCCATTCAAAAGATTATCGATCTCGTCCTGTGATAAAATGCTGTCCGACATAATAGTTACCGTAAAATGAATGCATTAAACAGGACGTTTGTCACCATCGGTTGAGGCTGGCCAGCAAGCGATGCGTTAACCGCGTCTTTTGTTTTTAATGCCAACGTTTCTTTCGCCTTATCGTCGACTAATTCAGCCGCTGTTTGTTGGGAAAAAAGCACTAACAAATTACTGCGAACTTCAGGAAGATGTTTTTCCAGCATCGCTTTCGCTGCGGTATCTTTAACTTTTAACGTCAGGCCAATATACAGAATGCGATCGTTTTCCTGAGCATCTGGTTTCAGACTGACAGTAAAGGTATCCAGATCCAAATAAACCGGCTCTGCCTGCTCAACTTCTTCGGCAGGTTTTTTACCATCGCTCCCATTAGCAACTTGCGTTTTAAGTTTGTTAATTTCCATATAGGCATAAGCGCCACCAGCGCACATACCAACAAGAATTAACAAAATGAGTAACGCCAACAGCGGGCTTTTTTTCCCACTCTGGGCGGCTTGTTTCTTCTTCGGCATTTGATGAATAACTCTGTAATTAAAAATAAATCAGGAATCATACTTAAGGCAGATAACCTGCTGGATGCGATTATTTTAATACAGCACCCATGCAGGACAATTCCTTGATAAACTGAAATTACTGTCAGCACCTTGCCATTTAGCGTATTCGTATTAAGCGAACGTATTGATTCCACGGGAATAGTGCATGACCCGGGAGAGGACAGGACGTTCTTCTTCTCGCGAAATTGCCGCTTCACCTTGTTCTGGATCAGACTTTCCTTGCCCGGAAGCATTGCCCGATGTCATCTCCCCTGCCGAGGAGGAGGTTTCTGCCCCCACGCTGCTCTGTCCGAGCGAAATGCCGGACTCTTCCAGCATGGTGCGCAGGTTCGGTATCGCCGATTCCAGCGCTGAACGCACCTGATGGCTCTCAGAAACGAAATGAACCTGGGCCTGATCGTTATTCACGCGCAGGCTGATTTGCAACGCGCCTAAGTCCTCAGGATGCAGGCGCAGTTCCGCATGGTGAACGCCATTACGGGTGAACACCGCAATTTGCTGCCCCAGCGATTGCTGCCACGCAGGCGTGCCAACCTCCGCCTGTAAGGTGCCGGTCGCCATCGCCGGAGAGGCTAATGCTGCCGTTGTTGACGGTGCGCTAACGGGTGCCGCGTGAGAAATCACGCTCAGTTGCGGTAGCGGTTCACCCGCTTTCACCGCATGCAACGCCGTGGCGAAACTTTCGCTGGCCGGTGCGGCCTGGGTTTGCCCATTGCCGCTAAGCTGCGCGGTGTCCGTTGCCGGCAAAGGGGAGTCGCTGCCTTCAACGGTTTTCTGCGCAAGCGGTGTCGCCATGTGAAGCGCTGTGGTTATCCCCTGCCCTTTGCCGGTCGCGGGTGAGCGCTCCGGGGCGGCGGTCACTGGCGTCTGCACGTTCTCAGCGGGAGCGGCGGCGAAAGTCGCCTGCGCTAACGGGTCAGCGGCTTGAGCATCGGTCGCCACGTTGGCTGCTGTAAGCGTGTTTGCCGGGGTTGCGGTTGCAGCAAGTGCAGGTTCAGTCGCGTTCTGCGGTAACGTCGCCAGATCCGCCAGTGCCGGTTGCGCGGTCTGTTCGCCCTGGGCAAGCAGCGCATCAGCGGTGGTCACCTCCGCTGGCAACGCGATTGTCTGCGCTACTTGCGCCAGCGGATCGATAGCCAGCGTCGCAGGCTGCGCCGGACGGGCGTCGCCTGACGGCTCCTCTTTTTTATCCGCAGGTTTTTTAGTGCCTTCCTGCGCAGGCGCAGTTTTGTCGGTTTTTGCGGGTTGTTCTGCCGCCAGCTTTTTTTTCAGCGCGGAAGAAAACTCGCCCTCTTCCTGCGCGGATGAGGTGGATGCCGTCTGGCGTCCGCTATCGCTGGCGGGAGTAGGGGTAGAAGGTCTGATAATCATCTTATATGTTCCTTTGGCTGGCGCGACGGGCAAACTCATCCATCAGCTTTTGTTCCAGCCGGTTCTCTTTTAACAATCGCTGGGCTTCAGCACGGTTTTTCAGCGCTTCAAAAGCATTCAGCCGCTGCTTATCTTTTTTCCAGGCGTCCTGCACGTTATCCACGGCAAACTGGCTGGCGGAAACCCGCCTGACCTGTTGCTCAACCACCCCATCCAGAGAGGTTAAAAATCGCTGCTGTGTCTGTAGCGCCATAATTGAAACGCGGCTTTGCGTCAGCGTTGTTTGCATTTGCTGGCGGTATTCTTGCGAGTACGTGCGCAACTGCTCCAGCCGGGAAGTCTCCTGGACATGCGCCTGACGAGCGCTACCGAGCCGTACCGTCGTGTCATTGAGCTTCTTTTCCGCCAGCTCACGCAGTACATCCATTGGGTTATGGCTGGCCATTACGCACTATCCGCATTAGTTCGCCCCGGCATCCGGAAACAGCGCGGAAAGCTCCGCGCAGGAGGTCGGATAATCACAGGATTCATGAATTCCCTGGTGGAGATAACGCTCCATGCTGGGGTACAGGCTAATCGCCTGATCCAGCAACGGATCGCTGCCCGCCGCATACGCGCCTACGCTCACCAGATCGCGGTTACGCTGGTAAGAGGAGAGCATCTGTTTAAAACGCTGCACTTTTTTGTAATGCGCCGGTTCGATAAGCTCGGTCATCGCACGGCTTATCGAGGCTTCGATATCAATCGCCGGGTAGTGTCCCGATTCCGCCAGCCTGCGCGAGAGCACAATATGACCGTCGAGGATCGCACGCGCCGAGTCGGCAATCGGATCCTGCTGATCATCCCCTTCCGTCAACACGGTATAAAACGCGGTGATCGAACCGCCGCCTTTGGTGCCGTTACCGGCACGTTCCACCAGCGCAGGCAGCTTGGCGAAAACCGAAGGCGGGTAGCCTTTGGTCGCGGGCGGTTCACCGATGGCGAGCGCAATTTCACGTTGCGCCATCGCGTAACGGGTTAAGGAGTCCATAATCAGCAGCACATCGAGGCCGCGATCGCGAAAATCTTCGGCGATACGCGTGCAGTAGACCGCGCCCTGCATACGCAGAATCGGCGATACATCCGCCGGTGCGGCGATAACGACTGAACGTTTAAGCCCCTCTTTACCGAGAATGTTCTCGATAAAATCCTTCACCTCACGGCCACGCTCGCCAATCAACCCGACGACGATGACATCCGCTTTGGTGAAACGCGCCATCATGCCCAGCAGTACGCTTTTACCGACGCCGGAACCGGCGAACAGCCCCATACGCTGGCCGCGGCCAACGGTCAGTAAGCCATTGATCGCGCGAACACCCACGTCGAGCACGTTTTTGATGGGATCGCGCTGCAGCGGGTTAAACGGCGCGGTAAACAGCGGCCCGCGATCGGTCGACCCCGGCGGCGGCAGGCCATCGAGCGGACGCGCGCTGGCATCCAGCACGCGCCCCAGCAATTCCGGTCCCAGCGGCAGCAGTTTGCCTTTAACGTTGTTACCAAAGGCATACACTCTGGCGCCAGGCAGTACGCCTTCGACGTTTTCCAGCGGCATCAAATAGAGGGTTTCGGCATTGAACCCCACCACTTCGCTCTCTACGCGCTGAATGCCCGTTTCGGTCTCGCGTTCGACAATGCACAGCGTGCCGATCGGCAATTTCAGACCGACAGCTTCCATCACCAGACCGGTCGCACGCGTCAGCCGACCATAGCGGCGAAACGGCGGCAGTTCCGCCATTTTGTGCTCGCGCAGGTCAATGCCATCAAGCCACTTTTTTAGCCGGGTGGTCATAGCGCGAAGCCCTCACGACTCAGATTACACAGCTCGTTCCAGCGGGTTTCCGTGGTCGCGTCCAGCTCGCCGCCATCGGTGGTTAACCGACAACCGCCCGGCAGCATTTGCGCATCGGTACGCAATTCCCAGCCACGGGCTTCCAGCACCGAGCCCAGCATTTCCTGCACAGCGGCAGACTCTTCGGCGCTGACCCACAGCTGCACATTGCCTTGCTGCAACGTATCTTCATGCAGCAGTTGCTGAATGCGCGTCATCAGCCAGGCGTTGGTCGAGGTTGACACCACGCTTTCGCCCAACAAACTGCGCGCCGCCATCAGGGCGACCTGCACCAGACGCGCAGGCATCACGCTGTCGAGGCTATCGAGCGTTATCCTGACGTTATCAAACAGTTGGGCGAACTCATCGGTCTGCTTCTGCTGTTGCTGACGGTATTCCGCCGCGCCCTGCGCTGCGCCCTCTTCCCGGCCTTGCGCAAAACCCTCTTCGTAGCCCTGTTTTTTTCCTGCTTCCAGCCCTTGCGCCTGCCCCTGGGCAAAGCCTTTTTGTTCGGCCTGTTTGCGCAGACGCGACAACTCTACCTGCATCGCCGCTTCCGTCGCCGGATCGCCTGCCGGTACAGCCTCGCGCAACTCGCTCTCCTGACCGAATGACTCCTGAAGGAGATTTTCTGGCTGCCAGGACTTCCACTGGTGCTTAGACGTAGACATCGTCGCCTCCACCCAACACGATTTCGCCAGTTTCTGCCAGACGACGGACAATCAACAGGATCGCTTTTTGCTCGTTTTCGACTTGCGACATACGAACCGGGCCACGGGAATTCAGATCGTCACGCATAATATCGGCCTGACGTTTGGACATATTGCGGAAGAACTTATCGCGCAACGCGTCGTCCACGCCTTTGAGTGCCACCAGCAGCGATTCGTTATCCACTTCCTGCAAAATACGCTGGATGCTGCGGTCTTCCATTTCGACAAGGTTTTCGAACAGGAACATCTCGTCGATGATCTTCTGCGCCAGCTCCTGGTCGTATTCGCGCACCGCTTCGATAGCCGCGTCTTCCTGGTGGGATTTCATCATGTTGAGGATCTCCGCCGCCGGACGTACACCGCCCATCTTGTTGCGCTTGATGTTCTGACCGTGCAGCAAGTTGTTCAGCACTTCGGTCAGTTCCTGCAACGCCACCGGCTGCACGCCGCCGAAGGTGGCGATACGCAGCATGATGTCGTTACGTTCGCGCTCATCGAATTTCGCCAGCAGATCGGCTGCCTGGCTGCGTTTCAGATGCACAAGGATGGTAGCGATAATCTGCGGATGCTCATCGCGGATGAGGTCAAAGACCATCTGCGGTTCCATAAAGTTGAGCGTCTCAATACCGTTACGCTCATCGTTGGCATCCAGCAGATCTTCCAGCAGCGAATTCGCCCGCTCTTCACCCAACGCTTTCACCAGCGCACTGCGCAGGTATTCGTTGGTATTCACATCCAGCACGGCAAACTCACCCGAATCACGGCGGAACTCTTTCATCACCGTGCCCAGCTGATCGTGGGTATAACTGCCGATGTGGACCATGGCGCTACTGATTAACGTAACTTCATGGGTATTCAAGTGTTTAAACACTTCGGCTGCACGCTCGTCACCGAGCGTCAGCATGACTATGGCGCTTTTCTGGGCGGCGTTCATGACGACTTCTGTTCCTTATTCAACCATTGACGAAGAACCAGCGCGATAACCTGCGGCTCCTGATCGGCCATTTCACGTAGCTGCTGCGCGCCTTGTTCCGCCTCAACGCGCTGCTGTGCTTTCGCCATTTCCGCGCTCTGACGCTTACGGATTTGCTCTTCCAGCTCGGCCTGGCGGGCCTCTTTTTCCATTTCCATACGCTGTAACAGCATCTCCTGGTGGCGCGTCCAGAACGGCTGTACCGCTTTACGCCACAGGATCCAGGCGATCAGCACTACAAACAGATAACGGGCGCCAGACATCATCAGTTTGATGACTTCAGGCTGTTTCCACAGCGGAACCGGCGGTTCGTCAGCCTCAGTGCTGAACGGGGTGTTCACGACATTCAGCGTATCGCCGCGTTTGTCGGAGTAGCCCATCACCTCTTTCACCAGCGCGTTGATCTGGTCGAGCTTATCTTTGCTGAGCGCGGCGGTTTTACCGTCTGCGCCAGCCACATAGTTCACCACCACCGCAACAGAGAGGCGTTCCACCGTACCGGTACTGCGCTTGATATGCGTGAGCGTTTTGTCCACTTCATAGTTGGTGGTTTCATCGCTCTGCTTGTTGTATGGCGTCGCCGGTGTGGCAGGCGTCGCGGTTGCGTTCGCATTGGCGTTGGCATTGGTCGCGCCTTGCCCATTGGTTTGCTGCGCTGCCGGTTGCTCAATCGGCGCCGAAACCGGTGCAGGCGGCTGGTTGCTTAACGCACCAGGTACGCCACCTACCGCACTCTTACCGCCCTGCTCGGCATTGCTGCTCTGGCGGCTGCGGATCGCCATATCTTCCGGGCGGCTGTTGGGCTGGTACTGCTCGGCCGTTTGTTCGTGCTGCGTGAAGTCAACTTGCGCGGTCACCTGCGTTCTGACGTTTTGCGCGCCGACAATCGGTGCCAGGATGGCCTGAATGCGATTCTGGTATTCCGCTTCAATTTTGCGCGTGTATTTCAGCTGCGTGGTCTGCGTCGCCTGCTCGCCGCTCTGCGTCATCAGGTGTCCGCTTTGATCGACAATCGTCACGCGATCGGCGCTCAGACCCGGCACGGCGCTGGAGATCATGTAAGAAATCGCACTCACCTGCCCGGCATCCAGCGTTCTGCCACTGATCAACGTCAGCGTCACCGACGCGGAAGGTTGTTTCTGATCTTGCAAAAACAGGGACGGCTTCGGCATTGCCAAATGCACACGCGCCGCGCTGACCGGACCAAGCGTTTCGATGGTGCGCGAAAGCTCGCCCTCCAGCGCACGCTGGAAGTTCACTTGTTCGTTGAACTGGCTGATGCCAAATTTTTCCTGATCAAGCAGTTCAAAGCCCACTGCGCCACCTTTCGGCAGCCCCTGCTGGGCCAGCTTGAGACGCACTTCATACACCTGCTCAGCGGGTATCTGAATAGAACCGTCGATCTCCGCAAAGCGGTACGGTATCTGCATCTGTTTCAGTTGCGTGACGATCGCCCCGCCATCCTGCTCGCTAATATTGCTATACAGAACACGGTAGTCAGGTTCTTTAGCCCAGAACAGCAGTGCAATTACGATGGAAATAGCAGCTGCGGCGGCAATGAAAAATATCATCCGGGGATTAAGCCGGATATTATCAAGCAGTGCCTTAATATCGACAATGCCTTTCTTGTTACTGCTTTGGGTCGTGGCAGTCATGCCAATATCCTGTAAAAGTGATCGCCGCAATAAAAATTAAAAAGCATTACGGCTCGCCTCATTTGGTATGAAATAAGTAAATGCAAAGTATTTCCCAGGGGAATTCCTGGTTACGTATTATCTACAAAACAGGCCATTTTCTAAGTGGTAAAAAGGTGAAATTTGTGTCAGCTATTCAGGTTATGTCGTTTTTCGAGCCACATGATAAGCTTACGGCTAATTACTACTAAGGTTGTTTTCTATGTCTATGAATGCAATAGGCGGGGTACTGGATCAGATTCAGTCCCAGGCCAGAAAAGTCTCAGACGCATCCGCGCTGAACCCCTTTACTTCGAACCGTAATGTCGAGAATAAGTCACAATTCTCTGATATTTTATTTAACAGTATTAACAATATTAGCCAAATGCAGACCACCGCTAAAACCCAGTCACAGGCTTATCTGGCCGGTGTCGAAGGTATTGGCTTAAACGATGTGATGGTTTCAATGCAAAAATCATCGCTGGCATTAAATCTTGGTATTCAGGTACGCAACAAATTAGTAAATGCATATCAAGATATTATGAATATGCCGGTATAACCGCTAAGTATTATCTTAATGCCGATTACCCCGGAAATATGGTTGCTATTTTTCACACCCGAATCATCCTGGATATTTCTTATTAAGATTTAACAGCACACACGTATTTATCGGGTGATGAGTGACTCATCATTTGCGAATACGTGTGTGCGCAATAAACCAGTGAATTACCGTCAACATTATTATTGATTGTCAGAAAAATATGCGTTCCATGACTCCGCACGCTCCACAAGCACCCATCGTGCTGACCGAGAGTGAAATAGAAAAAATCAGCAAATTGATATACCAGCGCGCCGGTATTGTCCTTACCGCGCAAAAACGCGACATGGTTTATAACCGTCTCTCCCGTCGTCTGCGGGAGCTGAATTTAAAAAGTTTTGAGGATTACACCGATCGGCTGGTGGCGAATCCAGGCAGTGACGAGTGGCAGGTATTTGTGAATGCCCTGACCACCAACCTGACCTCTTTTTTCCGCGAGGCGTATCACTTCCCGACGCTGGCCCGGCATGCCCAGTCCAGAAACGGCAGCTACAACGTCTGGTGCGCGGCGGCTTCGACCGGCGAAGAGCCGTGGTCAATCGCCATGACGCTGGAAGAGACGCTGGGGCGCAGCATTACCGGCCCGCGCGTGCTGGCCACCGATATTGATACCGATGTACTGGAGAAAGCCAGCCTCGGGGTTTACCGGTTAAGTGATATCGACAACCTGACCGAACAGCAAAAACGCACCTGGTTTTTGCGCGGGACGGGCGAGCATCAAAACAGAGTGAAAATCAAAAGCGAACTTCGCAGCACCGTACAGTTTCGCCAGCTCAATCTGATTGATGCGCAGTGGGATATTCCCGCGCCTTTCGATGCCATTTTTTGCCGTAACGTGATGATTTATTTCGATCAGAACACCCAGGAGAAGCTGCTGCAGCGCTTCGCGAAAATACTGAAACCCGGCGGGCTGCTGTTTGTTGGCCACTCGGAACATTTTCAAAATTTAACCAGCCCGTTTCGTCTGCTCGGGCAGTCTGTCTATCGCCTTGGAGATTAATGTAAATGAGAAAAATCAAGGTGTTATGCATTGATGATTCGTCACTGATCCGCAAGATCATGACGCACATCGTTAACGAGCAGCCGGATATGGAAATGGTCGCCACGGCGCTGGACCCGATTGTCGCGCGCGATCTGATTAAACAACACAACCCGGATGTGCTGACGCTGGACGTGGAAATGCCGCGTATGGACGGGCTGGAGTTTCTGGAAAGGCTGATGCGCCTGCGCCCGATGCCGGTGGTGATGTTGTCATCTCTCACCAGCAAAGGCTCCGATATTACGCTCAGCGCGCTGGAGCTTGGCGCGGTGGACTTTATCACCAAACCGCAAATGGGCTTAAAAGAAGGCATGGCGCAATACAGCGACATGATTGCCGACAAAATCCGCATGGCGGCGAAAGCGCGTATCCGGCGCAGCGAAACGAAAGTGGCACCACCCCGCGTGATGAGAGCGCCGCTGGTGGGCAGCGAAAAGATTATCGCCATTGGCTCTTCCACGGGCGGCACCGAAGCGCTGCGCCACTTGTTGCAACCGCTGCCGGCGACAAGCCCGGCCATTGTTATCGCCCAGCATATGCCGCCTGGTTTTACCCGCTCCTTTGCCAACCGGCTGGACCATCTGTGCCAGATGTCGGTGAAAGAGGCGGAACACGGCGAGCGCGTACTGCCTGGTCACGTCTACATTGCGCCCGGTGCTTTTCATATGGAGCTGACGCGCAGCGGGGCGAACTATCACGTCGCGCTGAGTGATGATTTGCCGGTTAACCGCCACCGCCCCTCGGTGGACGCGCTGTTCCACTCCGTCGCGCGAAGCGCCGGGAAAAACGCCATCGGCGTCATTTTGACAGGGATGGGCAGCGACGGTGCCGCCGGACTGCTGGCCATGCGCCAGGCAGGAGCGTGGACCATCGCGCAGAGTGAACGCACTTGCGTGGTCTTCGGCATGCCGCGCGAAGCGATTGCGCACAACGCCGCCTGTGAAACCGTCGATCTGGAACAAATTGGTCAGCACATCCTTCAGCGTTCTGCCGGTCAGGCGCGCAGGATTTAATTTTTCACCTACTTCGTTCTCTCTTATTCAGGAAAAAAAGAATGGCAGACAAAAACTTACGCTTTCTCGTTGTTGACGATTTCGCCACCATGCGCCGCATCGTTCGCAATCTGTTGAAAGACCTTGGCTTTAACCGTGTTGAAGAAGCCGAAGATGGCCTGGACGCGCTGAACAAACTGCGTGCAGACGCGTTCGATTTCGTTATCAGCGACTGGAACATGCCGAACATGGATGGCTTACAGCTGCTGACGGAAATCCGCGCCGACGCGAATTTAAACAAAATGCCCGTGCTGATGGTTACCGCTGAGGCCAAGAAAGAGAACATCATCGCGGCCGCGCAGGCGGGTGCCAGCGGTTATGTGGTGAAACCTTTCACCGCGGCAACGCTGGAAGAAAAGCTCAACAAAATCTTTGAAAAAATCGGGTGGTAACCGATGAGCGGCTTAGAAAATACGCAGCCAGAAGACGACTTTAAAAGCATCTTCTCCCGTGTCGGACAACTGACACGACTGCTGCGCGACAGCCTGGTCGACTTAGGTCTGGACCGCACCATTGTTGAAGCGGCAGAGGCGATCCCCGATACGCGTGAACGCCTGAACTACGTGGTAGCGAAAACGGCGCAGGCGGCTGAACGCGTTCTGACCTGTGTGGAAGAAGCGCGCCCGCAGCAGGAGGCAATTAGCGCACAGGCGGAAGATCTCTCCGCCCGCTGGGATGCCTGGTTCGCCGATCCGGTGGAATTGCCGGTCGCCAAAGAGCTGGTCACGGATACCCGCCAGTTCCTCGTTCAGGCGCCGATGATGTCCCGCCAGACCAACGAGCATCTGATGGAGATCATGATGGCACAGGATTTTCAGGATCTTACCGGCCAGGTGATCCGCCGCATGATGCTGCTTATCGAAATGGTCGAGAAAGAGCTGATTCAGGTGCTGCTGGCTTACGTGCCGGAATCACTCCAGCAGGAGAAAGAGGCGGAAGCGGAAGCAAAAACAGCCGCCATGCTGGTCAATGGCCCGCAAATTGACAGCAGCAAAGCGGGTGTTATGGCGTCGCAAGATCAGGTCGACGACCTGCTCGATAGTCTGGGGTTCTAACGGTGCGCGGTTCGCCGCGCCGCTGAGCAAATCATGTCAGAAGAGAGTGATGTAGAAAAAACAGAAGAACCCACACCCCAGCGAAAACAGAAAGCGCGTGAAGAGGGGCAGATCCCCCGCTCGAAAGAGCTGAGTTCGCTGCTGATGTTGCTGGCCGGGTGGGCGTTTATGCTCTCTGGCGGTTCGCAGTTTGCCCGGCAACTGCTGGAGTTATTGCGAACCGGCCTGGCACTCAACCGGCTGTCGGTAATGGATGAACAGTCGATGTTTCATCAGACCCGCTATTTGCTGGAGATGATGAGCAACGCGCTACTGCCCATTTTGCTGGGATTGTTTGTCACCGGGATCGTATCGCCGATGTTGCTGGGCGGCGTCAACCTGAGCGGTAAATCGCTGAAGCTCGATCTGAAGCGGATCTCGCCGCTTTCGGGGTTCAAACGTCTGTTTTCCGCCCAGGTGTTATCAGAAATGCTCAAAGGGTGCCTGAAGGTCGTGCTGGTCGCGTGCGCCTTCGCACTCTACATCTACAAAAATAAAGCGCATTTCATTCAGTTAGTTAACGAAGCACTGCCGATGGCCATCGCGCATGCCATGAGCATGACGCTGGATTGCCTGATGATGGTGATTTTTTTCCTGTTACCGGTGGTGGGTTATGACGTTTTTTATCAGATAACCAGCAACCTGAAAAAGCTGCGGATGAGCCGTCAGGAGATCCGCGACGAATTTAAACAGAGTGAAGGCGATCCGCACATTAAGAGCCGCATTAAACAGATGCAGCGTGCGGCGGCGCAAAACCGAATGATGAGCGATATCCCGCAAGCGGATGTCATCGTCAACAACCCGACGCACTACTCTGTCGCCCTCTCTTATAAAGAAGGCGGAATGAGCGCGCCGGTCGTGCTGGCCAAAGGCGCCGGTGATATTGCCTTAAAAATTCGCGAGCTGGGGGCGCAACACCGCATCCCGATGCTCGAAGCACCACCGCTTGCCCGTGCGCTCTATCGCCATTGTGAGATTGGCGAACAGATCCCAGGCGAGCTTTATAGCGCCGTCGCAGAAGTGTTGGCCTGGGTTTATGGCCTGCGTCGGTGGCGCAACAACGGCGGCGTTCCGCCGAAGCAGCCCAGGGATCTCGCGGTTCCTGAGTCGATGGATTTTGTACATGAGAGTTCAAACTGATGGCTAATATCGCCAGCAAATTACGCTTACCCGCGTTTAAAGAGACACAGTGGCAAATCATGGCAGGCCCGGTGCTGATCATGCTGATTCTGGCAATGATGGTACTGCCGCTGCCGGCATTTCTGCTGGATACCCTGTTCACCTTTAATATCGTGCTGTCGCTGATGATATTGATGGTGGCGATGTTTACGCAGAAAACCCTTGAGTTTTCCGCGTTCCCGACGGTGTTGCTGTTTTCGACCCTGCTGCGCCTCGCGCTGAACATTGCCTCCACGCGTATCATTCTGATGGAAGGCCACACCGGTGCCGCCGCAGCGGGCCGGGTGGTTGAAGCCTTCGGCCACTTCCTGGTCGGCGGCAACTTCGCTATCGGTATCGTGGTGTTCGCCATTCTTATCATCATCAACTTTATGGTTATCACCAAAGGTGCCGGACGTATCGCCGAAGTGGGCGCGCGTTTTGTGCTGGACGGGATGCCAGGTAAGCAGATGGCGATTGATGCCGATCTTAACGCCGGGCTGATTGGTGAAGCGGAGGCAAAACGCCGCCGTAGCGAAGTGACCCAGGAGTCTGATTTTTACGGCTCGATGGACGGTGCCAGTAAATTCGTACGTGGTGACGCCATCGCCGGGTTGCTGATCATGGCGATTAACGTCGTCGGCGGTTTGATCATCGGTGTAATGCAGCACGGCTTAAGCGTGGCGGAAGCGGGCGAAACCTACACCCTGCTGACCATCGGTGATGGTCTTGTCGCGCAGATCCCGGCGCTGATCATCTCCACCGCCGCCGGTGTGATTGTGACCCGTGTTTCCAATGATGAAGACATCGGGGAACAGATGGTCGGCCAGTTGTTCAATAACCCGCGCGTGATGCTGCTTTCCGGCGGGGTAATTGGTCTGCTGGGGCTGATCCCGGGGATGCCGAACCTGGTATTCCTGATGTTCACTGCCATCCTGCTGGGGCTTGCCTGGTGGCTGCGCGGTCGCGAAATGAAAAACCCGGGCCGTCGCAGCGCCGTGACCGAAGATAAAGACAGCGCCAGCGCGCTGGCCGCCAACGAGCAGGCCTCGGCCGAAGCCTCATGGGCAGATGTTGAAATGGAAGATGTGCTGGGTCTGGAAGTGGGCTATCGCCTGATCCCGCTGGTTGATAGTGACCAGGACGGGCAACTGCTGGTGCGCGTGCGCGGTATCCGTAAGAAATTCGCGCAGGAGATGGGCTTTTTGCCACCGGCGATCCATATTCGCGACAACCTCGATCTGGCGCCTGGTGACTACCGCATTCTGCTTAAAGGCGTGGAAATCGGCAGCGGCACCATGGAGCCGGAACGCTGGATGGCCATCAACCCGGGTTATGCCGAGGGTGAGCTGCCCGGTACGCCGTGTGTCGATCCGGCCTTTGGCCTGCCCGCCTGCTGGATTGATGAAGTATTACGTGAACAGGCGCAAATCCAGGGCTTTACCGTGGTTGACCCAAGCTCGGTTATCGCCACGCACCTGAACCACTTGATCACGCTGTATACGGATGAATTGTTCAGCCGCCAGGAGACCCAGCAGTTGCTCGACCGCATCACCAAAGAGATGCCGAAGCTGGTGGAAGATTTAATTCCTGGGGTGATTTCGGTGACGCTGTTCCACAAAGTGTTGCAGAACCTGCTCTCTGAACGCGTTTCTATCCGCGATATGCGAACCATCATCGATACGCTGGCGGAATATGCGCCGGTGCAAAACGATCCGGATGAGCTGACCTCGCAGGTGCGTATTCGCCTGGGCCGCGCGATCACCGCGCAGTGGTTCCGCAATGACGATGACATCAAAGTGATCGGTCTGGATACGTCGCTGGAAAAACTGCTGATCCAGTCCCTGCAAAGCGGTAGCGCGATTGAGCCGGGTATTGCCGAAAACCTGATGCGTCAGGCCGACCGCGCCATTACCGAACAGCAGTCGCTCGGCGTTTCGCCGGTGCTGCTGGTTAACCCGGCGCTGCGCACCATGGTGTCACGTTTCCTGCGTCGTGCGTTCCCGCAGCTGGCGGTATTGTCGACGCTGGAAATCAGCAATAACAAGACCGTGCAAATGACGGCGGTCATTGGCACCCATTAATGAAATCCCGGGTATGACTTCTTCCGGCGCTGCAGGTATCCCCTGCGGCGTCCGCACAAACGACGGCTGCAACTGGCAAAAACTAATGAAATCAGTGGTATTACTTCTTCTGGCGCTGCAGGCATCCCCTGCGGCGTCCGCCCAAACAACAGGCGCCTGGAGCGCCTCATCCGCTGGCGGCAGCGTCACTACCGGTAAGCAGTTACTGCGTGGACGCCCGCTGTTCTCCCCCGAATCCCTTTCTCCTTCGGCGCAAGCGGTGCGTATTTCATGGCGCATTACGCTGCTCTCCCCTCCCCCGCCGGGGCTGGTCATTAAACTTTGCCGCGTCGATAAATGCATTCCGCTGCCTGCCCTGAGCGGCGAGCGGCGCATTGATGTGCCACTGGCGGCGAGTGGTGAGTTCCGCTTTATCTACTCCGTTAACAGCCTCGGCCAGCTAAGACCGGCGCTCAACGTTGTACGTAATCAGTTAACCGTTAATTATCGCTAATCAGAAAAACGAAAGGCTATGCGGGCAAATGCTGTGCCGCTGGAGACGAATGGTGAGTTCCGCTTTATCTACTCCGTCAACAGCCCCGGCCAGCCAAGACCGGCACTCAACGTTGTACGTAATCAGTTAACCGTAAATTATCGCTAATCAGAAAAACGAAAGGCTATGCGGACAAATGCTGTGCCGCTGGCGACGAACGGTGAGTTCCGCTTTATCAACTCCGTCAACAGCCCCGGCCAGCTAAGACCGGCGCTCAACGTTGTACGTAATCAGTTAACCGTAAATTACCGCTAATCAGAAAAAACGAAAGGCTATGCGGACAAATGCTGTGCCGCTGACGGCGAATGGTGAGTTCCGCTTTATCTACTCCGTCAACAGCTTCGGCCAGCTAAGACCGGCGCTCAACGTTGTACGTAATCAGTTAACCGTAAATTATCGCTAATCAGAAAAAACGAAAGGCTATGCGGACAAATGCTGTGCCGCTAGCCTTTTGGGGATGATTAATGCAGTGAAGGGGCTTGATGTTGGGAATAAAGCTGACTGCAACGGGCGCCACGATGTATGGAGGATAAATTCTGTTTGAGAGTATTAAGACGCGCCTGTAAATTCCGCGTTATTTCCGCTTCATTCGCCAGCAATTCTTTTAACAGTATCTTCAATTCGTCTTTCACCATCATTGAAAGCGCATCGGTACTATGATTTAAAATATCCTGCTTCTTAATAACATAATCCGATGCGACTTCAACGAAGTCATCCCAGCGAGCCTGTTTCGTCATCTCCAGCATCGCTACGTTCATTTCAAATAATTCATGGTAATACTGCAAAATACTCTCAGCCATAACGCACTCGCTTCTGTACCGGCTCAATCTCTTTCCATGTGGCGGCCAGTTTCATTAACAGGCTGTCGACATGTTTTAACGGCTCAGGTTCGTTACGCAAATTCGCTTCTAATAATGTGCGCGACATATATTCGTACATCTGTTCGAGATCGGCGGCAATATGCTGACCTTTTTCATGATCGAGCGCGGCACGCAGTCCGTTGTCGATAATATTAATCGCTTTAGAAATCATTTTTCCGCGCTGGGCAACGTTGCCTTTTTCAAAATAGATAGAGGCTTGCAAAATAGCGCTGTGGGCGCCATCAAACAGCATGGAAATTAACTGATGCGGTGTCGCGCCCGCTAATTTGCTTTGCAGTGATACCTGCGCATAGGCATTAGTGCCCTGAGATGCATACATATGCGGCTCCTGAAAGCAGGCCGTCAGGCCTGCTGATAACAAAAAATTAAAGAGTTGCAAGCAGCGAGGACAACTGGCTGCTCATGTTGTTCATGTTCGACATCACGGTATCCAGATTCTGGAACTCGACGCGATAACGCTCAACCTGGGCGTCAATCAGCTTCTGCGTTTTGTCGATCTGGGTCTGGGCGATTTTGGACTGGGTTTCCAGACTCTCGGTCGCGGTATCAATTATACCGTCGGTCTTGGTTTTGCTATCGCCGAGGTACTCTTTCAGAATCGAACCCAGCGACGTCGCCAGCCCTTCGTTCGCGCCGCGACCGGAGAACATGTTCGCAATCTGCTCCGGGTTGTCGGCAATCGCTTCATCCAGCGTATCTTCATTCAGCGTCATCTGACCGGTCTGGGCATCAATCGAGATACCGAGATCCGCCAGTGATGCATAAGTGGCATCCGCATCGCCGTAAACACCGTTCACCGCAGAGCGAACTTCACTCACCAGACCGCGCAGGGTGGAATCGCCCATCAGCGCACCGCTCTTGGAACTCTGCGTGGCAACGTCTTCATCGCCAAGGCCGGAGGTATCCGCGGCGACATATTTACTCGCGGCAGAAGTCTTATCCAGCAAGGCGTTGTATTGCTTCACAAAATCTTGCAGGCTGGTTTTAATCGCCGAGGTATCGCTGGTCAGCGTAAGCTGCTCAGATTCACCGTTTTCCGAGACTTTTTTCAGGTTCAGCGTCACGCCATCGATGATGTCCGTGATGTTGTTGGTTGAACGCGTATAGTCAGAGCCATCGACGCGCAATTTCGCGTCTTTCGCATCGGAAACGGAGACCATGTTATCGGTCTGGCCCGGGTCGTTAACCACCTGGCCCTGATCGTCAATATGCTGGCCGCCATTCGACGTATCCAGCACACCGGCAAGCGAAGCATCGCCGGTTACTTTGACGCTCATCTGCCCGTCGGAGCCGGTTGTTTTCGAGCTCAGTACCAGCTGATAACCGTCATCGGTGCGCTGAACGGATGCGCTCACATCGCCTTTCTCTTTATTGATTGCTTTCGCAATCTGGTTCAGCGAGGTTTCATCATCAGCCAGCTCAACGTCCATCGTTTTCCCGTTGTTCTGGGTAATAGTGATGGTGCGCGTACCGCCAGAGGTTTTCGCACCGAGTGCGGTATCGGCATCGGTTTGCGGCTGGGTTTTCAGTTTATGCGCGGTGGCTAACTGCGAGATCGTTACCGAGTGGCTGTCGGCTTGCGCGCCGGTGCCCGCGACAGCGGAAAAGGCTTCGTTAGCGCTGACGGTCATTTTGCTAAACGCATCGCCGCCCATGGTGGTGACGCTTTTTTGCAGGTTCGACAGCAGGCTTGAAATCTGGCCCCAGGCCGAGATTTGCGAGTCGTACTTTTTTTTCAGGTTGGTATACGGCGTCAGGCGCGTTTGTTCGCCCGCTTTCAGCTGATCCAGCATCGACGCCGTATCAATCCCGCCAGTACCAACCCCTAATGATGATATAGCCATTTCTTCTCCTGTCGGAAATGTATATTTGCGGTAATTCTCTATTAAGCTATCGGCGCGGGAAAATAAAAGATGAATTTTTTACTTTCATTCCCCTATAAAGGAAGCTCCACTTTTCATCAGCTATTCTCAACAATTCAGGCCGTTTACAAAAGGGCAAACACCGCACATAAAGAAGCGAAAAACCATTCCTGATAATTAGCGACAAAATTGACGGCAATTTATCGCTTTGCGTGCAATAAAAACGCCTTCCTTATATAGCAGAGACGCCCTATTAAAATTCAAAGAAAAAATCCAAAAAAGTAATTAGGCAAAATACGCGCGGTTTTGCGGGCAATTTAAAACATAAACGGCAAAGGCGCATAAAATATCAACGATATAGCACCAAAACCCCATTAAAAAACAAAAAACGGCCAGCGAATAAAAAAGTTTTTCGCGCAAAAGATTTTAGTCATTTTTTATAAGGCCGATTTATTAAGTATGCGAACGAAATGACGCATAACCATACTCTGTATAGTAAATTGTGTATAAGGAAACCCCATGTCCCAGGTTATTAACACCAACGCACTCAGCCTCGTCGCCCAAAACAACCTGAATAAATCTCAGGGCTCTCTGGGTACTGCAATTGAACGTCTGTCTTCTGGTCTGCGTATTAACAGCGCAAAAGACGATGCCGCAGGTCAGGCAATCTCTAACCGCTTCACTGCGAACATCAACGGCCTGAGCCAGTCTTCCCGTAACGCCAACGATGGTATCTCTCTGGCGCAAACCACTGAAGGCGCGTTGAACGAAATCAACGACAACCTGCAGAATATCCGTCGTCTGTCTGTACAGGCGCAGAACGGCACCAACTCTGATTCTGACCGTCAGTCCATCCAGGACGAAATCGACGCGCGTCTGTCTGAAATCAACCGTATCTCTGAACAGACTGAGTTCAACGGCGTGAAAGTACTGAGCAAAGATCAGAGCCTGTCTATCCAGGTTGGTTCTAACGATGGCCAGACTATCGATATCGAACTGAGCAAAATGGATGCAAGCACCCTGGGTATGGACGGCTTCTCTATCAGCAACGGTGTTAACAAAGCTGATCTGACTGCCGCAGCAGGTACCGTTAAAGTTGATAGTGGTCTTGACTACGACAAAACCAAATTTACCGACGCCTCCACGGGTACTAAAGCAACTACTGTTGACGATATCGTTGAAGGTGATGACGGTAAAACCTATGCAAAAGTCGGTTCTGACCTGTTCGAAGTGACCGCAACTGATGCCACTACTGGTGCTATTACCTTTAACTCATCTACAGCAGCAACGGGTGTAAACGAAGTCGGTAGCCTGAATGGTGAAAACATCATGAAAGACCAGGCCGTTAACATGGGTAGCATCACTGGTACGCTGATGGACGATGGTAAAGGTAACTACTACATCGAAGATGCTAACGGTGAACTGACCAAAGCAGAAATCGATACCACCACTTGGGACGTAACCGATACCGGTAAAGCTGTTTCTACTAAACCATCAACTACCGATCCGCTGACCAAAATCGACGAAGCGCTGGCTCAGGTTGACGAACTGCGTTCTGGTCTGGGTGCGGTACAGAACCGTTTCGCTTCTGTTATCAGCAACCTGAACAACACTGTTAACAACCTGTCTCAGTCTCGCTCTCGTATTCTGGATGCTGACTTCGCTTCTGAAGTTTCCGAAATGAGCCGCGCGAACATCCTGCAGTCTGCTGGTACCTCTGTACTTGCTCAGGCTAACCAGGTTCCGCAGAACGTACTGTCTCTGCTGCGTTAATTTCTGGTGTTTCCGGCAGGCTCCGGCCTGCTTTTTACCCACCCGCCCATTCGCCCGGGCGGGTTTTTTATTGCCTGCAATTTACCCCTCACTTTCTATCAGTAATAACCGCCCTGCACCGCGTTGACTAAAGTGCGTTATCAGAACCTTTATCTACCTTTTATTTCCGCGCTGGCTCTCTTTTTTCTATTCCGTTTAAAGGAGAGCAGCGATGGCAGATTTAACCGCACCAGAAGGTTCATTCGCACGGGCGATATTACAGCTTCAGGCATGTAACCGGGTCAACAGAGGCGTATGGCATGATGCAGGAATGTACCTCGTCAGAAATCCAGGCTTAACAGAACAGGTGGTGGTTGAAAATGACTGGCGTGCGGCGGCAGGTATCGCCGCGGGTACGGCATTTAGCTACTTACCCAATATCGAGTTATGCAATGCGCAGCAGGATTTTGTTCCCTGGGTTGCGACACAGGAAGACAGGGAAGCGACGGACTGGAGCGGGGTTGATGAGCATGGCGACAACGGGAAAGTGATAGTTGATTTGGAGGTTATCGTTCTCACTGGAGGAGAGGGAGAAACATATGCAGCTAAAAGTTAGGTAACGATTATTCAGGCACCTGAGTTGATTGCTAATGTGGTGAATTTCAGGACGGGGTATCTACCTGAACTCACCCCCGCTAAATGCCACTTCGCCATATTCTTTACCACCAACACTCTTGAAAACGATGAGCCATTAACGGCTGACAATATTGCAGGAATACATGTCCTGCCTGGTGATACTGCTTATTATCTTTCTCATGGCTTTAGGGTTGAGGCTTTTGCCGCAACGAATGAACATCTGGTACTTTTTACTTTGACGACGTTAAAACCAGCAATGATGCCTACAACATGCACCAGTATCTGAAAAGCCAGTTGGGTAGAACGATTCGGGTTTATATCACCTGGTGATCACGTTGCGAAAAAGCAAAAAAAAAAGCCTTTCCGTCAGGAAAGGCCCGTAAGGTACAGCGCGTATAAAAAGTAAAACAAAATTAGCTAAATGAGGTCTCGGTCGCGCGCTCAATCAGCTCCATCTCTTCGCTGTTCAGCAGCTTTTCAATATCGACCAGAATCAGCATGCGCTCATCAAGCGAGCCAAGACCCAGCAGATACTGCGTGGAGAGCGTGACGGTATATTCCGGCGCAGGTTTGATCTGCTCGGCATTGAGCGCCAGCACATCGGAAACGCCGTCAACCACAATCCCGACCACCCGGCCGCTGTCGAGGCTCAGCACAATCACCACCGTATTGTCGTCAAACTCGGCGGAAGCCAGTTCAAACTTCACGCGCAGATCGACAATCGGCACGATGACGCCGCGCAGGTTGGTCACACCGGCAATAAACGCAGGCGTGTTAGCGATGCGCGTAACGCGGTCGTAACCACGGATCTCTTGAACTTTGAGGATCTCAATGCCGTACTCTTCATTGCCCAGGCGGAAGACCAGGAACTCATTACCCGTGTTATCACCGGTTAACTGTTTGTCTGTGTTAGATAAATTCATTTCTTAACCTTTTTAAAAACTGATGTCAGGCGTTGTCTCAGTTCGCCCTGGCGCTTTTTGCCAGCGTCGTTAGAACCGCGACATCCAGAATGAGCGCAACGCTGCCGTCGCCGAGGATGGTCGCCGCGGAGATACCCGGAATTTTGCGGTAGTTCTGCTCAAGATTTTTCACCACCACCTGGTGCTGGCCAACAAGCTGATCCACCAGTAAGGCGTAGCGGCTACCGGCGCTCTGCACAATGACGGCAATCCCTTCGCTGATGTCGTAGTTTTCATCGTGAATACCAAACAGCGTACCCAGCTCAACCAATGGCAAATACTCTTCGCGCACCTGCAACATGCGTTCGCCGCCGGTCATCCGGTGCAGCGTATTTTCCGAAAGCATCAACGATTCCATCATGCTGCCGAGCGGCAGAACGTAGATCTCCGGGCCAACACGCACCGACATCCCGTCGAGGATCGCCAGCGTGAGCGGCAGAATGATGCGGATCTTCGAGCCGCGCCCCTGCTCAGAATGGACAGTCACATGCCCGCCCATTTCCTGAATATTACGGCGCACCACGTCCATACCAACCCCGCGGCCAGAGACATCGGTCACTTTTTCTGCCGTGGAGAAGCCCGGCGCGAAAATCAGCATCCAGACATCTTCATCGCTCATGTTGTCGCTGATGGTCATGCCCTGCGCCTGTGCGCGCGCGAGGATCTTCTCGCGGTTCAGACCGGCACCATCATCGGTCACTTCAATGATGATATTGCCGCCGTGGTGTTCCGCCGAAAGGATCAGATTGCCTTTGTCGGCTTTACCGTTGGCGCGGCGCACATCAACCGGTTCAATACCGTGGTCGAGGCTATTACGAACCAGGTGCGTCAGCGGATCGACAATCTGCTCGATCAGGCGCTTATCCAGCTCAGCAGAACCGCCGACCAGCGTCAGTTCCACTTCTTTATTGAGCTTACCGGCCAGGTCATGTACCAACCGTGGGAAGCGGCTGAAGACATACTCCATTGGCATCATGCGAATCGACATCACCGATTCTTGTAAGTCGCGCGCGTTGCGTTCGAGCTGCGCAATGGTGCTGATCAGTGTGTCGTGATTGGTGGAATCAAGCACGCCGGAAAGCTGCGAGAGCATCGCCTGGGTGATGATAAGTTCGCCCACCTGATTGATTATCTGGTCGACCTTCTCGACCGCCACGCGGATGCTGCTGGCTTCTGTCGCTTGCGGGCGCTGACGATTATTTTCCGGGCGTGTCGCGCGCGCTGCTGGTGCTGCCGGTGCCGCCACCGCGTTAACCGGCGCAGGCGTGGGTGGCGCAGGTTCGTTGGTTGTAGCAACGGGTTCGTCTGCAGCCGGAGCGGGCTCAATGGAAATCTGTTCCGGTTCGAGCACAAAACACAGCACCGCCAGAATATCGTCCGGGGATGCGGTGGTGTGCAGCGTCAGTTGCAGGCTCTCATTTTCAGCCTGCAACTGGCTTACGCGGCCTAAATTGCCCATTTCATCGATTAGCGGCTGGCGATCGTCTTCTTTGATTTTGCTCAGCACGATACGCAGCCGCTGGCCGTCTTCATCAGGTGTCGCAGCCGCTTGTGCGACCACGGTTTCGGCGGCAACAGGCGTGGCTACGTCTGTGGAAACCGCAGCAGGAGCCGTGCCGTCGAGCGCTATCTGGCGCAGCGCTTCGCAGATATAGTGGAATGTCTCCTCATCGGGCTCGGCGGAAGCTTTATAGGCATCCAGTTGATCCTGCATAATATCTTTGCTCTCCAAAAACAGATCGCGAATAGGGCCGGTAATCGTCAACGTACCGCTGCGTACATCATCCAGCAGGTTTTCCAGGATGTGCATGGTTTGCTGTAACACAGTGAAACCAAAGGTGCCCGCACCGCCTTTTATCGAGTGCGCAGCGCGAAAAATCGCATTCAGAACTTCTCTGTCCGGCGAGTCGAGATCCAGCTCCAGCAGATACTTTTCCATATCCGCCATCAGCTCATCCGCCTCGTCAAAAAAGGCCTGATAAAAATCGCTTATGTCCACTTACTTAATCTCCTCAGGACCGCTTTTTACCGTAGGTTCAACTGCCACTGCGCCGCTGCTCTGCACCGGCGCATCGGTGGCCGATGTACTCTGGCGCGCCGGGGATGAAACCAGCGTGTCGCGCAAAAGCACATCTTCTTGCATGATCTGTTTCTCTTTCTGCTGGCTCAGCACCAGGATACTGATACGGCGGTTGATCGGATCGGCCGCGTCGGAACCGGCCTGCATCATGGTGTCCGCCGTACCGACAACGCGGATAAATTTATTGCTGGCAAGCCCTGCACCCGCCAGGATGCGCCGCGCCGCGTTTGCACGATCGGAAGAGAGCTCCCAGTTGCTGTAGCCCTGCTCACCGTTGGCGTAAGGCAGCGAATCCGTGTGGCCGGTCACAATGATGCGGTTCGTCATGTCGTTTAACACCGGCACCAGCGCCTGCAGAATATTCACCATGTAGCTTTCCGGTGTCGGCCGGCCTATCTGGAACATCGGGCGATCCGCGCTATCGGTGATTTGGATCAGCAATCCGTCATCGGTCAGTGAAAGCCGCAGGTTGGAGGTGAAGTTGTTCAACCGCGGATCGATTTGGATCAGGCTTTCCAGCTTCTCCCTCGCCCGCTTCAGATTGACTTCACTCTTCTTCGCGTCCAGTTTTTGCAACGTCTGTTTAAGGACTTCGCCATCCTGTTTGATAGGGTCATCGCCGCCGCCGGGAATAACGCTGTCGCTGAGGCTCGCTTTATCACCCTGCGCCAGCGTGGTTTTAATCGGCATTTTGAAATATTCCGCGATCTGCTGGCGCTGCTCCGGGCTGGAAGAAGAGAGCAGCCACATCACCAGGAAAAACGCCATCATTGCGGTCATAAAGTCCGCATAGGCGATTTTCCAGGAACCGCCGTGAGAACCATGCTTTTTATTGATGGATCTGCGGACAACAATGGTAGTGGCAGACTTCTTACTCATGCCGACTCACCCGAAGAGGATGAAGAGCTTGAGGTGCGCACTTCGCGAACGTGATCTTCCAGTTCCGCGAAGCTGGGACGTTCCGTGGAAAAGAGGGTTTTGCGACCAAATTCAACGGCGATCTGCGGCGCATAACCGTTCATGCTGGAAAGCAGCATCGTTTTAATGCACTCAAGCATTTTCAGGTGTTCCGCACTATGCTGACGCAGCAGCGTCGCCAGCGGCAGCACCATGCCGTATGCCAGCAAAATACCGAGGAAAGTACCCACCATGGCGTGGGCAATCAGCGCGCCCAGTTCCGCTGCCGGACGATCGGCGGCCGCCAGGGCGTTAACCACCCCCATTACCGCCGCCACGATACCAAATGCAGGCAACCCGTCGCCGATGGCGTTAAGGCTGCTCGCGGGCACTTCGTGCTCGTGCTCGCAGGTCTCAATCTCTTCATCCATCAACGCTTCCATTTCAAAGGCGTTGGTATTCCCGCTTACCATCAGGCGCAGGTAATCGGTGATGAAGTTCATGATTTCACTGTCGGCCATCAGCCGTGGATAGGCAGAGAAAATCGGGCTGTTTTGCGGATCTTCAATATCGTTTTCCAGCGATACGAGGCCATTCTGGCGACCTTTCGCCAGCAACAGATACATCATCGCCAGCAGATCCATATACAGCGCTTTGGTGAAATGGGAGCTTTTAAACAGGCCAGGAAATGCTTTTAAGGTGGCCCGGATCGCTTTACCGTTATTTCCGACAATAAAAGCCCCCACGCCCGCGCCGCCGATAATTAAAAATTCGGTCGGCTGAAACAGGGACGCGAGATTGCCGCCGCTGAGGGCAAAGCCGCCAAATACGGTCGCGAACACGACGATATAGCCAATAATGACTAACACTTCAACTCCTTAATAACTCGATAATCATTGCGCAACACTAATAACGGGCTGCGCGATGAAGATGTCGCAGCTTTTATTCCGATTGACTATGCGAACACGTCAGTTCGGGGGCGGCTTTTTTAATGGCCCGCGAGGGTGGAAAACACAAACAGCAGGTAAATGTCGCGCTGTTATTTTCCGGCGTGGTAATAAAACGCCCGCCACAAATGCTGCACTCAGTGTGTTTAACCATGCCGCAGTCAATAAACCGCAGCAGCGTCCAGGCGCGCGTTAAACCCAAAACAGGCTTTTTCTCTGTACCGTTGAGACTGTTTTCCAGATACAGTCGATAGCCTTTCAGCATTATTTCAACGGGACGCCCCGATTCCGTCTTTTGCAAATAACAGTAAATGTTATAAAACATTGACGAATGAATATTTTGCTCCCACGCCATATACCAGTCGGTGGAAAACGGGAGCATGCCTTTCGGCGGCGAACAGCCTTTGAGTTCTTTATACAGTTTTAATAATCTTCTGCGGCTAAGATTGGTTTCGCTTTCGAGAACCTGCATCCTGGCGCCAAAAGAAATCAATTCCATGGCAATTTGCGCATCCCTGATTTCTGACATGATGCTTTTTTCACACATACAAACTCCGCTGTCAGGATCTCGAAGGCTCTTTCCCAGAAAGAGAATTAAGCAAATCAGTGGATAAAATGATTCCGGTATGGATACTTTGCAAAGCATCAATACGGGAATCTTTGGTTAAACAGTCAATGACTGTTTCATTATCAATGCGTAACCGGCAAATAAGCTGACCGGTTGACGAAAGTTTAATAAGTTGTGGAAACGTTAAGCCTTTCACAATATCGATCGTGGCGTCACTTAATCCAAGGCGGAACTTTGCGGTAAAGCGGTCCTCATGAATTAAGCGCTGCGCCAATAACAAATAAGAAAGGTTCAAGTCCCGGATACATTGTGTCGGCTCATTAAAACTTGTTACGTTCATTACCATTCCCCTTGTATAAGGTAATCGATACTGCAATTACCGTCCTTTTGCTGTGTAACCACTATGTAACAACTTTAATGCCGATCTTTAGTTTAAGAAATCAAGGTGAAACGGAAATAATGAACCCAGTAAGGAAAGCCGACCGAATCAATAATTAATCGGAGTAGGATTTTCCTGATATCTGATTATTCCCAGCCTCTTCCTTCCAGACGCGCACGTAAACGTTTGATGGTTTGACTATGCAACTGGCTGACGCGCGTTTCGGTAATACCCAGCAGTGAACCAACCTCTTTCATATTCAACTCCTGTTGATAATATAAATTGAGTAGCATCTGCTCGCGCTCAGGAAGTTCTCTGATCTCCTTACTGATCTGCTTTGTTAAATCGCCTAACAGAACATCATTTAGCGGGTCAAGATGGTCCTGTTCCATTTCTGACAGCTCAACACCATCTGCCAGTAATTCCTGCAGCTCGTCGAGTGAACAGAGCATGCTGGTATTAGTATCAGATAATACTTGCTGATATTCCTGCAAGCTCATACCTAATTCAGCAGCGACGTCCGACTCGCTTGCCACACCACCAGCACGTTGCTCAACGCGCATAATGGCAGAAGAAACTTCACGGGTTTTACGACGAACGCGACGAGGTACCCAATCGTGTTCACGTAATTCATCCATAAAGGCCCAACGTAAACGCTGCGCAATGTAAACCGTGAGTTTGACCCCTTTTTTGGGGTCAAACTGTTCGATTGCATCCAGAAGCGCAATGGCACCCGCCTGAATAAGATCGTCAATATCAACACTTGACGATAATTTAGACTGCATCTTTAACGCTTCGTAGCGAACCAAATAACCATATTTGGTCCATAACTGGTCTTTCTGAATTAACCCGTCAGGGCTATATAATCCATTCACTATTACAATTTCCGGGATGATAATAATTGACTAAAATTATTATCGATTATCGCCAATTCAAATAGCATGATAAGCAATCGGAAAGTGGAACATATCGTGACTTTATTTCCCCACGAAACCCACAGCTAATTAAAATGTTTCCCAGTCGCCTTCCATTTTCTTGGCAGGAACATAATCTCGCTTGGCAGTGGTAATAACAGGGCGCAATGTTTCGCTGTTATTTCGTTCACGAGCGACGGCAGAAACATGGTTCTCATTAACGGTAAACTGAGCGACAATTTGTTCCAGCTCGCTGGCATGTTCTTCAACGCTGGTTGCAGTTCGCGCGGCGTTTTCTACCATGCTGGCGTTCTGTTGGGTAACCAGGTCCATTTCATTAACCGCCTGCGCAATCTGGTTAATTCCCGTGCTTTGTTCATCCGATGCTGAGGTAATTTCCGCCATGATGTCGGTTACCTGAATGACGGATTTCACAATTTCCTGCATGGAAGAACCAGCCAGTTCCACTTCCTGGGAGCCGATGTTCATATTGGCAACACAGGTGTTGATCAACTGGCGGATCTCTTTCGCCGCGTCGGCGCTGCGTTTCGCCAGGTTACGCACTTCACCGGCGACAACCGCAAAACCACGCCCCTGCTCACCGGCACGCGCCGCTTCAACCGCCGCGTTAAGCGCCAGGATGTTGGTCTGGTTAGCAATGCTATCAATTACGCTGTTGATGTCAGCAATTTGACGGGAGTTTGCCGTAATTTCCGTCATGATCTTATCAAGATTGGTCATCACTTCACCGCCTTTCTGCGCGCTGACGCTGGCGCTTTCAGCCAGTTGCTGCGCACTGTGGGCGTTGTCGGCGTTCTGACGCACGGTGATTTTCAGCTCTTCCATGCTGGCCGCCGTTTCCTGCAGAGCGGACGCCTGCTGCTCAGTGCGCGAAGAGAGATCGTTGTTGCTGGTGGCGATTTCCTGAGCGTTAGAGTAAATCTGTTTCACGCCGCGACGGATACCATAAACCGTGTCGGTCAGCGACTGGCGCATGTGCTCAACTTCCAGCAGCATTTGGCCGATTTCGTTAAGCGCACCCGCTTCAATTTTGCTGCTCAGATTGCCTTCAGCAATAGACTGGAAAGAGGTAATCGCTTGTTCCAGACGGTTAAAGATGGTGCGTTTCAACCAGATACGCGAACCCACTGCGATGATAATCGCTAATGCCAGAGCCAGGAAAGAGACAAAGGTCATACGCTGGGTGTCGTTGTGCGACGTTTCGCTAAAACCGCCAACCAATTGTTCGGCATACGCTAAATATTCTTCGGAAGCGTCCTGCAGCGCGACACGCATTCTGGCTTCAGAAATAATATTTCCGGAATAACCTGTTGGGTTGCGAATAAATTCTACCTTCTTACGTGCAGCTGCCAGCACAGTTTCAAAGTGTTTTTGAATATTCGCGGCAATAGTGCGCTCTTCTTCCGTTTGAAAAGGCGTGGACATAAATTTATCCATTTGCTTTTCGGCGTTATTCAACATGCTTACTGCCCGGTCAATACCGCTTTGCTCAAGTGGTTCATTGAGCATGGTGGCCAACATACCGGCATTAATATGTGCCATCCCGCCAGACACACCAACGATTGCGCTGTTTAACATATCAATATTGGTGTTGGTCATAACGGCATCGTCGAAGTTTTCCGCTGTCGATTGGGAACTGGTCAACGCGTAAGCAGATATCACAACAATACAAGCAATTAACAACCCAAACAGGATATTAATCCCGGTGGAAATTTTTAAGTCTTTAAACATAATGAAACCTAACTAAAAAACAGGGTGAAATATCTTTTCGCAGATAGTGATTCACACATGCGGGGTGAATAAAAACCCGTCAATAATGACGGGCCTGTAATGCGTTATCCCATAACTTTAAATATGGAAAGTTGCTGCATCGACTGAAATACGGTCATGGACGAATTGAGCGCGAATTCCGACATTTTTGATTGCGACAATAACGTAATCATCGAATCCCAATCCGAACCTAATGTTTCCTGCAACCGGCTTTGCACATTGATATTTTGCGTTTCAGAGCTGAAACCCAGGGCTTCAAGTTGCTGCATATTGGTACCGACGGTGGCGCGAACCTTACCGAGGTTATCAATGTTTTTCTTAACGCTGATGTTGGTGCTGTCCAGCGTGGTTTGCAAAGCCTGGCGATCGGCATCGCTGGTAATCGGCTGCTGCAGTTGCGTAATAGCCGCGTCCAGCGCTTTGAACAGATCGTCTGGCGTACCGCTCATAAAGACATCGCTGCCGGTATGCCCCACCTGCATTTCCGTGCTGTCGGAAACCACCTGCGTCATCGCGGTATCACCGCCGACATAGCTACCGTCTTTCTGGAAAGGCGCGGCCCCGGTTTTGTAACCGGCGAAGATATAGCGACCGTCGCTGTTTTTGGCGTTCGCCAGATCCAGCAGGTTGTCGCGAATACCCTGCAACTCCTGCGCCAGCGCCGTGCGATCTTCGTCGGAGTACGTACCGTTACCGCCGGCGACAATTTTCTGCGTCAAATTTTTAGACAGCAGATTAGAGATAGAGTCCAGCGTGCTATCTTCCTGGCCCAGTGCATCCTGCGCGTAGGTGCGCGCCGTGTCGTACTGGCTCATTCTGGATAACGCGTTCTGCAGAATAACCGCCTGCGACGCGCCCGACGGATCGTCGGAAGGCTTCAGCAGCGTTTGCCCGGCAGAGAGGCGCGTGGACAAATCGTTATAACCGTTCATGGCATCCGACAGGCTATCAATACGGTTTTGAAACATGTAACTGGTGCTAAGACGCATCGTTTATTCCTGACTTTTCATTGAGTGGCCCGGCTAACCGGGCGTACTTAGCGAATACTTAACAACGTGTCGAACAGGGTGGTCGCCGTCTGTAAAACTTGCGCGTTCGCCTGGTAATACTGAGAAAACATCTGCAAATTGACGTACTCCTCATTGATGTCGACACCGGATACCGACTGCTGCTGAAGCGCCCACTGGTCATAAACATTCGCCGAGGTGCTCATGTCCGCTTTCAGCCCGCTGACCGAAGAACCGACTGAGCTGACAAGGCTTGCGTAAGCGCCAGACAGCGTCATGCCGTTCACCACTTTTTCATCCTTGATGCCAATCATCGCCAGCATGTTTTCGTTATCGCTCTGATCGGCCGGATCGGGAGATTTCGCCGCCGCAATCTGATCGCCATCGGTGATCGCCACGGTGATGTTATCCGCCACGCCATCGGTCGGGTTCAGCGTAAAGCTGTCTCCCGGCTGCGGCGTACCGCCAGGGGTAATCGTGATCCCTTCAAATTCCAGTTCGCCATTGCCGCCAATGGTCGGCGTGATGGTGCGGCCGTCGGCGGTGGTGATGCTCCAGTCGGTGCTGGCTGGCCCGTTAAAGGTCAGTTCGTAGTTTTCCGATTTCACCGCAGGGATATCGGCAAAACTGACATCCAGCGAACCGGTGCCGGTGTTGTTGATATTGCCGATGGCTTGCGGCTTGCCGATGTTGAAAATATCGGCGCCCGCATTACCGTCGAGGTCGTAACCCTGGCCGTTCACTTCGTTGAACGTGTTGGCCATTTGCAGCGCCAGCTGGTTCAGCTGATCGCGCGCGGAGACCAGGTCTTCATTGCGGAATTTGAACAGCCCGCCCAGCGCACCGGTGGTTTTGCCTTCGTCGAGCGGCAGGGCGTTGCCCGAAGCATCAACGTACGCCACCACGGTTTTTGCCGGGTTGCTTTCAGACGCGCTGGCCTGCAGTTCATAGGATTTGCCGCCGCTGACCAGCGCCATGCCGTTTTGCATGGAAACACTCACCGCGCCGGTATCGGTATTTTCTGTCACCTTAATACCGAGCTTCTCGCTCAACTGACCTAATAATTGGTCACGCTGATCGAGTAAATCCGCAGGCATACCGCCGGTCTGACCGTGGATCTTTTCAATTTGCTTATTCAGCGACGCCAGCTGTTTGGTATAGGAGTTAATATCATCAACGGTCTGTTTAATTTGCGTGTTGGTGCTCTGCTCCAGACCATTTAATGTTTTGCTGCTGCTGCGATATTGGTTAGCAAGAGCATTTAATTCAGCCATAACCCCCTGGCGAGCCGCCGGGTCAACGGGATCTTTACTGACCGATTCCATGGCTTTGAATAAATTGTCCGTGGTCACGGAAATATTGTTGGTGCTATCGCCAAGCATGTTATCAATTTGGCTAACCTGCTCGTAACGGCTATTAAGGGAATAAAATTCCGTTGCCGCACCGCGCACCTGGTTGGTCATAAAACCATTATAAGCGCGCTGAACGTCGCCTACTTTTACGCCATAGCCGAAGAAACCATAATTGGTGGATTTGCCACCCGCTTCGCCCAGGACAATATTCTGGCGGCTGTATCCGGCAGTCGTCGCATTTGACAGGTTATTCCCCACCACATTCAATGCATTCTGCGCAGCGTTAAGCCCATTCTGGGCCAGGTTGATTAAATTCATATGTTATCGATCCTAACCAGAGGAGGAGGTAAGACGCCCCTGATAAAAGTAGCGCTCTCTTATATTTATCGGCCTTGCAAAATTTCACTAAAGCCTGACGGTTAAAATAATGAAGAAAAATCTGACGAATAAGCTTCAGCCGCCTGATTCACGTTATTCTTCACTTGCTGAATGATGCTGATCAATTTTTTCGCATAGGCGGGATCGGTTGCATATCCGGCAGACTGCAACGCTTTTGCCGCTATTTCCGGCGATTCAGATTTCACAACATTTTTATAACGCGGGCTACGACTTATTAACGACGTATAATCTTCCAGCGCCTCGGCATAAGAGGAATAAACTTTAAATTTGTCTTTTATTTTTTGTGCGACGCCACCTTCATATTCTGTGGTGGTGATTTCCGTGGTTTCACCCTGCCAGTCCGCCGTGGCTTTCACGCCAAATAAGTTATGGCTGGGTTTACCATCGCTGGTCATAATTTCGCGTTTACCCCAACCAGATTCCAGCGCCGCCTGCGCAATAATTAATTGATGCGGAATACCGCTTAAACGCGCGACCGCCATCGCGGGCGCCATCATACGGGAAATAAAGCTGCCACCCGGAACTGCCGGTATTTCCGCCTGCGCCGTGGCGGCTTTTTCCGCCGGCTGCTCGTCGGGCTCAACCGGCTGCAAACGCAGCGGCACGCTGATAAAGCGTGCCGGGCTGATATTAAGCGGCACTTCACGCGTCGCGGTGACATTTTCCACGGTTGAGGCGGGTTTACCGGTCAGTTGTTGCACCATCAGATCGGCAAAGCCCATTTTTCCTTTTTCGGCGATGTTCTGCGACAGCTGCTGGTCATACATCGAGGTAAACATCTCCGACTGCTGCGTATTAAACAGGCCGTCTTTGAAGGAGGCCTGGCGCATGCTCTTGAGCATCATCTGCACGAACAGCCCTTCCATCTGTTTCGCCACCGCCTTTAGCGCATCCGGAGCGTCGTTGCGGGCGGCCAGTTTCAGCTTGTCGAGGCTGTGCGCGTCAAACGCCGCCCCCTGAGTCATTGCCGGGCCGATCATCAGTTAATCTCCAGACGAGCATGCAGGCAGCCTGCGGTTTTCATCGATTGCAGGATCGCCATCAAATCATTTGGCGATGCGCCAAGGCTGTTTAACGCACGAACCACATTGTTCAAATCGGTGCTGGTGTTCACGCGTTGCAGAGAGCCGTTTTGCTCACGCACGGAAAGCTGCGTGTTCTGCGTGACCACCGTTTGCCCGCCTGCCAGCGGCGTATTCGGCTGATTCACCTGGGTGTTGTTAGCGACTTCTACCGTCAGATCGCCCTGCGCAACCGCACAGGAATCGAGGGAAACATGGCGGTTCATCACCACCGAGCCGGTACGCGAGTTGATGATAATTCGCGCATCACCCGCATCCACGCGCAGCGGGATATCCTGCACTGTTGCAAGGAAACGCACACGCGCGGCGCTGTCGGCAGGTGCGCGCAGGCTAATGGTGCGCGCATCTTCCGCAAACGCGGCACCCGCGAAACGGCGGTTGATGGCATCGCTCACCTGTTGCGCTACGGTGAAATCATCTTCATTAAGCTGGAGCTTGAGCGAGCCTTGTCCGGCAAAGTTCGACGGTACTTCACGTTCAACCGTTGCGCCGCCGCTAATGCGCGCGCCATTGAGCTGGTTCACCTGCACCCGGTTGCCACCGGCCTGCGCACCAGCGCCGGAAACCAACAGGTTCCCCTGCGCCAGCGCATAAATCTGGCTATCCGCGCCCTTCAGCGGGGTCATCAGCAGCGTGCCGCCGCGCAGACTTTTCGCGTTACCCATTGAGGAGACCACCACGTCAATTTGCTGGCCAGCGCGGGCAAACGGCGGCAGTTCCGCTGTCACCATTACCGCCGCGACGTTTTTGAGCTGCATATTCACGCCCGCCGGCACGGTGATACCGAGCTGCGAGAGCATATTGTTCAGGCTCTGGGTGGTGAACGGTGTCTGCATGGTCTGGTCACCCGTACCATCAAGCCCGACAACCAGGCCATAGCCCATCAGGGAGTTGCCGCGCACCCCTTGCAGGGTGGTGATATCGCGGATCCGCTCCGCGCTGGCCTGCCCGGCTACCAGCGCAGACAGACAGCACACCAGCGCCAGGCAGCGGGTTAAGAAATTCGTTTTCATCATCAATCAAAAAGGTGCAAGGTTAAGGAACATGCGCTGCAGCCAGCCCATTTGCTGCGCTTCGTTGATATAGCCATTACCGACATACTCGATGCGCGCGTCCGCCACCTGGGTGGAGATAACGGTGTTACTGGCGCTGATCGTGCGTGGGTTCACGATGCCGGAGAAGCGGATAAACTCAGTCCCCTGGTTAATCGCAATCTGTTTTTCGCCGACAACCGCCAGGTTGCCGTTTTCCAGCACCTGTTTCACCGTCACGGTGATGGTGCCGCTAAAGGTATTTTTCGCCGCCGCGCCGCCTTTCCCGGCGAAGTCATTCGTTCCACTGATCGACGCATCGGCTTTGCCGTTGCCCACCAGACCGGCCATAAAACCGGGTACGCCGGCAACGCCGACATCGGTGGAACCGTCACGCGAGGCACTCGCCGAGGAACTTTTGCTGGCGCTGACATTTTCCTGCAGCGCAATGGTCAGCGTATCGCCGACGTTACGTGGGCGGCGGTCTTCAAACATCGGTTGATAACCATAATTCATCGCCTGCCCTGTCTGAAAAATCGAGCCATTCGCGGTAGCGGCAGCGACCGGTGCAGGCATAGCGGAGGTTTCGCCCCCCACCAACGGTTTTTGCGGGATATAGGCGCAGCCGGTAACTACGGAAATCAGCATAAAGGTCGTTGCAAAACGACAAAGCGTACGTACAGAGCAAGGGTGATTGGTCATCTCATTCACTACAGGTAAAGCAGCCGCGAGCAACGCCCGCGGCCAGGGATCAAAGTTGGGTCAGTCGTTGCAGCATCTGGTCGGAAGTCGACACCGCTTTACTGTTAATTTCGTAGGCGCGCTGTGTCTGGATCATGTTGACCAGCTCTTCTGCGACGTTAACGTTCGAGGTTTCGACGTAGCCCTGTTTCAGGGTTCCCGCGCCGTTTAAACCCGGCGTGGATTCATTCGGTGCGCCAGACGATTGCGTTTCGCGATACAGGTTTTCACCGATGCTTTCGAGGCCGGAATCATTGATAAACGAGCTCAGCGTCAGCTGACCCACCTGCTGCGGTGCGGTCTGCCCCGGCACGGTCACGCTGACAATACCGTCGTTACCGATGGTCAGGCTTTGCGCGTCCTGCGGGATGGTGATCGCCGGTTGCACCTGGTAACCGCTGGAGGTCACCAGTTGTCCGTTCTGGTCAAACTGGAACGAACCGTCGCGGGTGTAGGCAGTGGTGCCATCCGGCAACTGTACCTGGAAGAAACCGCTGCCCTGAATAGCGACGTCTTTGCTGTTGTTGGTCTGCGTCAGGCTGCCCTGGCTGTGAATGCGCTCGGTCGCGACCGGGCGAACACCGGTACCCAGCTGTAAACCAGAAGGGATGGTGGTCTGCTCGGAAGACTGCGCGCCCGGCTGGCGTAAGGTCTGATAAATCAGATCTTCAAACACCGCACGCTGGCGTTTAAAGCCGTTGGTGCTGACGTTCGCCAGGTTGTTGGAAATCACATCCATATTGGTTTGCTGGGCTTCGAGGCCGGTTTTCGCAATCCATAAAGAACGGATCATGGTGTTTTTCTCCTTACCGGGGCTTAACCGGCGCTCAGTAACTGGTTAGCTTTTTGTTCGTTATCATCAACGGTGGTGATGACTTTCATGTTCATGTCAAAACCGCGCGCGGTGGCGATCATGTCCACCATCGATTTCACCGGGCTGACGTTGCTGCCTTCCAGCATGCCGGGCATCAGGCGCAGATCGGCATCGGCGGGAAGCACCTGTGCCGCAGCCGGATCGGCGACATGAAACAGACCGTCGTCGCCATGTTTCAGCGTGTTCGGTGTGGCGTTAACCATTTTCAGGCGCGCCACCTGCGCCAGCGCTGAAGGCTCATCCCCTGCGCCCAACGCGGTGATGGTGCCGTCCGCCGCGATAGTCAGTTCCGCCTGCGGCGGTACGGCTACCGGGCCGCCGTCACCGAGTAGCGGCATACCGCGCACCCGCAACTGGCCTTCGGCATCCACTTCGATGTTGCCATCTTTGGTGTAGCCTTCACTGCCATCGGGCAGCTGCACTGCCAGCCAGCCGTTTTGCGGCATGGCCACATCCAGGCTGCGCCCGGTGGCCTGCATCGCGCCCATGGTGTTGTCGCTAAACGGCGTGGATTCCGCCACCATGGTGCGGGTTTCTATCGACGGCCCCTGCACAGGGATCGCGCGAAACGCCGCGATCTGCGCACGAAAACCGGTGGTAGAAGCATTCGCCAGGTTGTTAGAAGTCACCGCCTGGCGGTTAAGGGCCGCGTTCGCGGCCCCCATTGCGGTATAAATCGCGTGATCCATGAAGCGCTACTCTTAACCCAGGTTAACCAGCGTTTGCAGAAGCTCAGACTGGGTCTTGATGGTCTGAGAGTTGGACTGGTAGTTACGCTGGTAAACAATCATGTTCACCATCTCTTTACTCAGATCCACGTTGGACGCTTCCAGCATGTTGCCGCGCAGCGAACCCAGGTTACCGGTGTCGGCAATACCAATCACCGGCTGGCCCGATTCCGGGGTTTCCGTCCAGCAGTTGTTCCCCGCCGACTGGAGGCCGCCCGGGTTGGTGAAGTTGCTCAGCACTACCTGGCCCAGCAGCTGGTTTTCACCGTTGCTGTAGGAGGCGATGATCTGGCCGTTATCACCGACGGTGTAGCCGTTCATCAGTCCCGGCGGGTAGCCGGTGGTGCTTGGGCTGTCCATGGTGTTTTCCGAGGCCTGCTGAGAAAGACCGGAAAGATCGAGGTTGAAATTCAGCGCCGCGCCGCCCTGGTAAGCGGCACCCACCACCGGCAGATTCGCCGGGTTGGTGGTGAGCTTGCCGGAGGTATCAAACGTCAGGTTGACGGAGCTGGTGGTGCCCGGCGACGTGGAGTCCACGGAGTAAGCCGTCCACTGGTTATCCGCCGTTTTCACGTAATAGACGTTGATCGCATGCTCGTTGCCCAGGCTGTCATAAGCGTTAACCTGGGTGGAATAGCTGTAAGATTTGCCATCAGCCGGATCGAAAGGCGTTACCGTGACAACGTCGTTACCGGAATTCAGGTTACCGGAAATGGAACCTGCGTCAGAGGCACGCGCCGGCATCTGCCCGGTCGGGATCTGAATCGGTCCTACCGGTGCGCCCTGCTGGATCGCCGGCGGGGTACCCGTTGCCATATAACCGGTCAGGCGCATGCCCTGGTTATTGACGACGTAGCCATTTTCATCGCTCTGGAACTGGCCATTACGGCTGTAAAATACACGACCCGCTTCGGTCACCATGCGAAAGAAGCCATTGCCCTGGATACCCATATCCAGCGGGCTGCTGCCTGCGCCAAGTACGCCATCGCTGAAGTTCTGGTTCACACCAGCAACCTGTACGCCCATGCCGACCTGTGAACCGGCAAACACATCGGCGAAAGCCACAGAACCTGATTTAAAACCGACCGTTTGTGAGTTGGCGATGTTGTTACCTACAACATCCAGCGCCTGTGAAGAGGCGTTTAATCCACTAAGACCTTGAGAAAAACCCATGTGATAAATTCCTGTGCGCGGGTTGCGCAAAATCCAAACTAAAAATTACTCGATGAGGTAAACGTCACTCAGCGAGGCGGTACCATTAACACCCAGTTGCAGCACCGCCCCTGAGTTGGTGAAGGAGACGCTCTGCACTTTCGCCGGTTTCAGCGCGGTAATGGTTGGCGTGCTGCCGTCGGCGTTGGTGGCCGAGAACGACACTTTGAAGTTCGTGTCGGCCTGCAAGCGCGGATCGCTCGGCTGGAAATCGTCAAAATCATCCAGCGAGTACTGATGCACGCCCGCTTCCACATTTTTCAGCTTCGCGGTATAGGCGTTACCGGCCGGATCGGTCAGCGTGACGGTGACTTCATCCGCCGGGCTGTTCAGGGAAAGCCCGACTTTCTGGTTTCCGCCCTGCGCGGTGGAAACTGAAGGTTCGCCTTCAACCATGATGTCGCGGCCTACCCAGTCAGCGGAGTTCATCTGCTGCATACTGGCGACCAGCGTGCCCATGCTGTTCATGGTGGTGTTGAGCTGCTCGACACCCGCCGCCGTGTTGAACTGCGCCAGCTGAGCAGTCAGCTGGTTGTTGTCCATCGGGCTGGTGGGATCCTGGTTTTTCATCTGCGCAACCAGCAGCGTCATAAAGTTGTTCAGCAAGTCGTCGGCGCTGGAGCCGTTACCAACGCTGGTATTACTGGTGTTATTAGCCCCGGACGACGAGGTGGTTTTCGTCGTCGTGGCGCTTTGGGTCATGACCGGTGAAATTGCCATCGTTTAATCCTTACTGGCCCAGCGTCAGCGTTTTCAGCATCAGGTTCTTCGCCGAGTTCATCACTTCGACGTTGGCCTGGTAGCTGCGGGATGCAGAAATGGTGTTGACCATTTCACCCACCACATCGACGTTCGGCATATGCACATAACCTTTGTCGTCCGCCAGTGGGTTTGCGGGTTCATAAACCAGTCTGTCCGGCGCAGTGGATTCCGTAACGCCGCTCACTTTCACCCCGCCAATCTCCTGACCGGCGGAGTTATCGACATTGAAAACCACCGACCGCGCGCGGTACGGTTTACCATCCGGACCGGCAATACTGTCGGCGTTCGCCATATTGCTGGCACTGACGTTAAGTCTTTTTGATTGGGCAGCCATTGCCGAACCTGAAATATCGAAAACACTAAACAGCGACATGAAAATTATTGACCTTGGTTAAGGGCACTCGTTAAACCTTTTATTTGAGCGCCGAGAATCGTTAGACTCGTCTGATATTTGACATTGTTGTCAGCAAAATTAACGCGTTCACGATCCATATCGACAGTGTTTCCATCAGCTCTTGGCTGATCGGGAATACGATAAAGTAATTGACGATTGTCCGTTTTCGGCGCTACGCCAGGAATATGTTTCCCGGCTGTTAAACTTAGTGTTAATGGATGACGCGTTTCCTGCTGCATTGCATTTTTCAATTCTTTCGAAAAATCAATATCTCGCGCCTTGTATCCCGGCGTATCGGCATTCGCGATATTGGACGCTAAAATATCCTGCCGCCGTGACATCAGGCTTAACGCCTGCTGCTGGAAACGCAATTCATTATCAAGTTTATCAAACATGAAATGACTCGCTTACTTCGAAATTGATTACGGGGCATAGTCTAAGAGACAACCTAATAAATCTATACCTTAAAAATCCGACAGAAGTAGACGCATTTAGCCAATTCACTTTCGCTTAATTTGCCAAAAAGAAGCTTATATTTAAAAGTTGAAATATCAATGCAGTGAAATGCTGTCAAAACTGACGGCATTTAATTGATAAGAAAATAGCCTTCCTGAATTACAATAAATAAATATTAATCCTATTGCTCTTTTATATTATAAGGCAGGTTTATCCCATTATGCCGCAGTCCCTTATCAGGTCGCTTATCGTGATTTTCGCGCTCTGCAGCCCGTTCTCACCGGCTTTTGCCAGCGCGCCGGAAAATAGCGATCTCGAAGCCAGGATCGCCACCTTGCTGGCCGCGGACAATAAACAAACAGAAAATCAGCCGCAGCTGCGCATTAACATTCTTACCCCAGCGGCCAAACTCGCCGCATTATGCGTACAGCCGGATTTGCGCCTTTCTGGCCGCTCTGTGCGCCTGACCGGCCGGCGCAGCGTCATCGCCAGATGCGGTAAAAAACAGCAGTTCATTCAGATTCAGATTAGTGCCACCGGCAGGTACTGGGTGGCAACGCAGACGCTGAAACCGGGGCAGATTATCGGCGCAGAGGATATCCAGCCCGTGAGCGGCGAACTGGATCGTTTACCGGCCGGTTTATTGCTTGATCCGCAGCGCATCATTGGTAGCACGCCCACGCGCATCATCCAGCCGGGGTCGCCACTGGCGGACAACCAACTGCGACGCAGCTGGGCGGTGATTGCTAATCGCACTGTCGAGATTACCGCGCCGGGCGACGGTTTTCTGATCCATGCCAAAGGAAAAGCGCTGGATAACGCGGCACTTGATGAAAGCGTCAGAGTACAGACGCGCACCGGCCAGGTGGTGGTCGCCACCGTAACAGGACAAGGCCAAGTGAGCATTAGCCTGTCGAACTGATTTCAGTTTTATTTTCCCCGTGCCGATATCTTTAATACAGAGCCACCGCATAGAAAACCAGGATCCGTATGAACATTGAACGCACCCGCCAGGCCACTCCTATTCAGGCAACCGGCACTCAACAACCGCTCGTTGAGACCAGAGTCATGAATGATGAGCCAGCGCAATCGGGGAAAACAGACGCCCAGCAGGCTGGTACGCAGGTCAAACTTAGCCAGCTGACGCAGCAAATAAAAAATGACGGCAGCCGTGATATTGATACGGAACGTCTTGCCGCCATTAAAGCGAAGATGGATGCAGGTGAACTCCACCTGGACAGCGATAAAATCGCCAGCGCGTTGGTACGCGACATCTTTCGATTCTCATAATCTCAACGTGCACGTGAATGATGGAAAACTTACCCGTAATTCTGAACAAACTGTATAAGCTGCTTGGTGAGCTTGAAGCGACCCTGGTGGAAGAAATTGGTCAGCTTAGCCGCGCCCAGATCAACCCGGTTTCGCTGCAAGTGATCTCCGACAACAAGAGCCGTTTGTTGTCGGCGATTAACTTTTATGATGAGCAGCGCAAGCAGGAAGAGAAACAGCATAAGCTGACGTTTCCCTATCCGCGCCACTCCGAACTGGCCACGCTTTGGGATCGTATTACCGTAGTGGTGCGAAAATCGGCTGAGCTCAACCAAAAGAGCTATCAGTTGCTGAACATGCATATGAAGAAGATGAACGACTTCAAAAAGATTGTCAGCCAGACGGCCACCACCACGCAGCTTTATGGCGAAAGCGGAAGCCGCAGCAATGATGCTTCGGGTAATGTTTACCGCATTTCCGTTTAACGCGACGTCTTCTCTGTGCAGCATTCAGCATTAACACCATGTCATGGCGACTTACCCGCCCGTGTTGTTTCCCGCGCCAGGTTCGGAAGTGATTCTCTGCTTCCGCGCCTGGTGTGTATCTCCTGCCCGTGCCTCACGCGTTGCCCCTGACGCATATTCCCTGAACCCTCTTTGCGCGGATTTTCTGCGCCTCATCTCCTGTATCCGTTCGGCATAGCCTACCGACGCGGTGATTGACCTTTCTTGCGGGCTGCGGGCTGGTATTTCATTCCATTGGTTTCTTCGGCGTGCTGTCAGGCAGGTGGTTGATGGCTAAGCCAACTCTTTTCTTAACCCGGATCTTCTCTTCTGTGCCGTTAGCTGATTTCCAGTTCCGGTGTTTTCCTCTGCGTGGCATTCGTGTGCCAAAGTCAGTACCTTTCTTCTGTCCCGTTAGCTGGCGTTTAGTTTCGGCGTTTTCCTCAGCGCGGCGTTCGGGCGCGAAAATCAGCACCTTTCTTCTGTGCTGTTAGCTGGCGTTTAGTTCCGGTGTTTACTTCTGCGTGGCATTCGGGTGCTAAAACCAGCATCTTTCTTCTGTGCTGTTTGCTGACGTTCAGTTCCGGCGTTTTCCTCTGCGTGACGTTCGGGCGCCAAAACCAGCACCTTTCTTCTGCGCGGTTAGCTGCCGTTTAGTTTCGGTGGTTTACCCTGTGTGGCGTTATGGTATTCATTTTGGCCTTCAGCGCCTGCCCGGACGGCTGAAATTTCCCGATGCGCGCTTGCGTTCTGTTTTACGGCCTTTATCCATAGCACAATCCTCTGTGCGGTTTATTTGACCATCAGCGTTGGTTATCTTCGTACTAGTCTTAGCGATAAACCCGCGCAGAATGCCGCTCCCAGGGCATCCCCTAACAAAAATGTTTCTAAATGTTTCATAAATTCCGACGATGAGTGTGAGGTCAATCGCATTAAAAAACAAAAGCGCTGATTTTGATCCTTTTTTTCCGGTTAAAAATGCTGTCTGATCGGGGGATGACCAGAGTAAATAATTGGCACTTTTTTAATAAGGTTTTTTTGTTCTGTTTTTTTACCCCCGGATATATCAATCGGTAGAAAAAAGGTTATTTACGAACGCATCAAAAATAGAGAAAATACATTCAAGCAATGCAACAGGACGTTTTACCGGTTCATTCTGATTGGTGCTTTGCTTAAATCCCCTCTCGATGAAAGGCGTGATCTTTAGTTGCCATATGTCGGGAAACCTGGTGACTAAACTATATTACTGTGGCAATTAAACAGTACATTAGTTGTCATATGTGATGTAAAACCACTATTTCGATTGCCACCTTGGGTGGCATTTTTTTTGCCTTTTTTTCAGTGCGTTAAGCAAGGAAGGCAAGCAGAAGCTCAACAAAGACAGGAAACAAGGGAAAGGTCTGCATATTTTTCTCAGCACGCAAGCTGGAAAATTAAAATGCAAAGAGGAAATATAAAAAAGGTAAACGTCAGGAATGGGAATTACTGTAATTCAAAAAAAACAGGAGATATAAGACACCATAAAAATATCCATTTAATATTTTAATGGATATATTCTGATGGTTTTATCTTATTAGCAAAAAAAATAGATGGCAGCGTGTTTGGCAATGACTGCGGAGGCGTATTCTACCGTATCTTTTTTAATCGTCCAGTTTCTGCCGTCTGCGATGTTAACATCACAACCCATTGTTATAGTTAAACTTTATTGCAAAACCACGAAAAAACGATACCACAAGGCAACTTTTAATATCGTCAGCGTTAATTTTCCATGCCAATTTCCGATTTTAAACACCAAAACTAACGAAAATCACGACATTTTAAACCAGAAAAGCTACTCCTGTTGCGGTTGTATGCTCTCGGCAGGCTGCGACTCATCGGTCCATAGCCTTGTGAAATCGGGCCAGCTTTGCGGGTAGCAAAAAACCCCCTGCACGCTGGCGGGCGTTACAAGACGGTAGCGTTGCGCAAGCAGCGGCACGATCCAGCGGCGGTTACTGAGAAAGCGCATCAATCTTTTGACGCGCTGGCTATAGCGCTCAGCAGGTCCGGCATTAATACGATCAAGAATGCTGATCCCGCGCCGCCAGACCGCTTCGCCCCAGAACCAGGCCCACATCACGCTATGACGGTATCGCTCTTCCATGCTGAAAGCATCATGCTGCTCAAAACGCAGAAAACCCATGCACAGATCCTGCTCGGCCCAGTTTTTATCCTGCAACAGCCAGTGCGTCACGCTTATCGGCGTCAACGTTACCTTGCACCCGCGATAACGCAGGCTTTTTGCCAGCTCATCTACCAGTTTGCGCATCTCCGTTGAGCGAAAATAGACAAGATTCAGGCTATCCGGCAACAACGCCTGCACATCCGGCTCGTGGGTTGGCTGCAGCCACTCCGGCAGCGGGCCGAGCGTCTCTTCCCGCTCAATCAACCCCGCGCAAATACAGCGCGTAACGCGCCGGATAAACGCCTGCTGCTGCGCATTTAAACGTCCGCGTGCCTGGTTGAAGGTGACGTAGTAGAACGCGTCGGCATTATCCCGTTCGGTCATGGCTTCCGGCGCAATCATCGAATGAGGCGTATCCAGACGCACCAGCGCCGGCAGCGGTGCAACACTGAGCGGCGTGTTGTAAACAATCTCCGACGCCTGCGGTGTTTCACCATACCAGGACGCCGCGCGGGTAAGCACCAGTTGGCTGCTTGAGTGCTCACTCACTTTAAATGGCCCCAGGCCAATGGAGCCGTTGCGCGGATGCGGTAGCGCATAAACCGGGTTTGCCAGCCGGTAAAGCAGCATGTTGTCTCGCTGGCCGAGCTGCATCGTCAGCACATAATTTTCGCATTTCACGTCCATGACATGCGGCAGGCCAGGGCCACCGGCATAACGCTCGAGCGTCTGCCGAAGCTGCTCAGGCAGCACAGGCTCGCCGTTATGCCACACCAGACCGCGACGCAGAATAAAACGCCAGCGCAATCCATCTTCACTGCAGGTGATGGTATGGGCAAGACCGGGGATCGGCGCAACTTGCTCAGGAATATGGCGCGCCAGACCGGCATGCACCATTTGCAAAATATGCCGCCCGGCGCGATCGGTGTGGATGGAAGGAATCGGCGCCAGCAGCGGCCGGTAGAAAGAGATGAAATAGCGAAAGCCATCGCTGGAATAGTGCGGCTGCGCCTGCACGGCCGCCATTTCGGTTTCCGATGCCGGGTACTCACCAGCCACCAGCGTCTCCAGCGCCGCCGCATTCATACGGCATTGCAGTACGCCAAGCGCGCCACGCCCCGGGCGGGAATTCCACACCAGCCAGCCCTCCTCCTGCATTTCATGGAGCAAAGAGCGCGCATAGCGCGACGTGCAGGCTAATGTATCGGCGATTTGTGCCAACGATACTTCATGGCGGTGGGTATTATAGCGGGTGAGCAGCCGATTATAACGGCGCAACAAACTCCCTTTTTTAACGGCAGAGTTATAGAGCATTAAGGTTTCCCAGCGTCACACAAGGAAGTTAAAAGATGAGCCATCAGGCCAGAGGAAAGCCTCTTAAATGTAGCATATGAGAAAAAAGCCAGAATCGACGCCGCCGCATTCCGTGCGCTTTATAACCGTCCTCTAAGGGCAGTAATCATATGACAAACAAGGCTAAATGGGTAATTTTCATTTGAAACCCTGCCACTATTTGTCAGGTTAACCAATTCAGATTTTTCATTGATATTCTTTTCCAGCACACCATAAAAATGCACATGACGCGCCACGCTTGCCGGGAAAATAACGCTATTTTTTTAAAGCTGCGCGAAACTTTTGCCGGCATTCGAACGAACTGTATATGAGCGTTAACTGACTTCCCCAACTGGAGCGCAACATGATCCCGATGAAAAAACTCGTTCTCAGCCTCACCGCCGCTGCACTGTTAAACATCGCCAGTGCCCACGCTGCCCTGCCCACCGGTTCGCAAGCACCGGACTTTAAATTACAAGGCGCGCTGGCCGGAAAACCGCTCACCTTCTCGTTGCAGCAGGCACTGCAAAAAGGCCCGGTGGTGCTCTACTTCTTCCCGGCGGCGTTCAGCAAGGGTTGTACCATCGAAGCGCACGCCTTCGCCGAAGCGACGGACGATTTCAAAAAACTGGGCGCAACAGTGGTTGGCGTTACCGCTGGCAACACCGACCAGGTCGATGAATTTTCAAAACTGGAGTGCCGCGACAAATTCACCGTCACCGCCGATCCGGGCGCGAAAGTGGCGGCGCAATATGACACGCTGATGAAAATGAACGGCAAAACCCTCTCGGATCGCACCTCTTATGTGATCGCGCCGGATGGCAAAATCCTGCTGAGCTACACTGACAGAAACCCGGAGACGCATATTCAGAAAACGATGGAAGCGGTGAAACAGTATGCGAACACGCATTCGTAAACAGCCCCGTTAATGTCGTTATCCATCAGAGAATCGCTATGTTAACCGCCATGCTCGCCGCCTTCGCAGGCGGCATTATTCTCAACTTTATGCCCTGCGTGTTTCCCATCATTTCGCTGAAAGCGCTGGGGCTGCTGCGACATACGCAACGTCCGGCGCAAACCCGCAAAGAGGGGCTCGGTTTTTTACTCGGCTGTGTGCTGACCATGCTGGCGCTTGCGGGCGTGTTGCTGGCGTTACGCGCCGGGGGAACCGCCGTGGGCTGGGGCTTTCAGTTGCAATCTCCGCTGGTGATCGCCTTTCTGGCGCTGGTTATTCTTGGTGCGGCACTCAATTTGCTCGGCGTGTTTGAGATCGGTCTGTCGGTACAACGCGCCGGTGAGTTGACCATAGAACGCGGGGCATTTCTGCGTGCGGCGCTGACCGGTGCGCTCTCAATCATTGTCGCTACCCCGTGCGCGGCCCCGTTTATGGCGGGTGCCATCGGCTACGCGCTGGTGCAACCGCCCGCCGTGGCGCTGGCGATATTCGTCGCACTGGCGCTCGGTTTTACCGCGCCGTTTACGCTGATTTCACTGTTTCCGGCGCTCGGCAAATGGCTACCGCGCCCCGGCGCGTGGATGAATACCCTAAAACGCGGGCTGGCCTTTCCGATGTTTGGTGCCTTCGGCTGGCTGGTGTGGGTACTGGCGCAACAAGCGGGAACGACGGCGCTGGCGGCTATTCTGGCTGCGGCCGTGGTGGTCAGTTTCGCCGCCTGGCTTTACGGCATGGTACAGCAGCGTCGGTTCGCCGGGCGCGGTCATAAAGTGCTGTTTGCGCTGACCGCAGCGCTACTGCTGGCCGCGATTGTTCCGCTGCCTTCGGTAGTGCAAAGCGGCGCGCCGCTTACGGCGAGCAATACGGTAGAAGAGGTCAAATGGTCGCCGCAAACCGTGGCGGATAATCGCGGCCACGGCAAGGCTATCTTTGTGAATTTCACCGCCTCCTGGTGCATAACCTGCCAGGTGAATGAAAAGACCTCGCTCTCGACACAAGCCGTGAAAGAGGCGCTGGCGAAAACCGGCACGCTGTATATGGTGGCGGATTCGACCAACTTTAATGCTGATATTGATGACGCGCTGAACGAGCTGGGGCAAGGCAGTTTGCCGCTGTATGTGGTCTACCCGGCGGACGGCAGCGCACCGCATATTTTACCGCAGGTGCTGACCCCCTCAATTGTCGTCAACGCGCTCACGCAGGCCAGCGGTAAAAAAACCTGAAGGCGGGATATGGAAAAAAATGAGGCAGCGCGCGACGAATGGCCGCAGCTGATGGCGCTGGCGCAGTCCGGCGACAGTCAGGCCTATACGCGGCTGCTCAAAGCGCTGGTGCCGGTTATCCGCTCGCTTGCGCGCAAACATATCGCCGACGAGGAGCTGGTGGAAGATGTGATTCAGGATGTGCTGCTCACCGTACACCGGGTGCGGCACACCTACGATCCGGGCGCACCTTTTCTGCCATGGCTGATGGCGATAGCCAACGCCCGCGCGGTGGATGCCCTGCGCAAACGCGGTCGCCACCAGCAGCGCGAAATCGCCAGCGAGACGGATATTCCCCTGCTTGCCACCAGCATGGAACCGCCATCACACGACGAGCTGGCAGTGCTGCTGAATCAGCTTCCTGCGCGCCAGCGGGAGGTGGTTGAACATGTTCACCTGCGCGAAATGACGCTGGCAGAAACCGCGACACAGCAAAATTTGACGGTCGCCGCCGTGAAATCCCTGCTGCATCGCGCCCTGAGCAACCTTCGTCGGTTAGGAGCACACCATGGCCGATCATGAACTGTTAATTGAACAACTGGGGCGCTCCATCGCCCCGGTAAAACGCCCCTTCCAGCCGGGCTGGCGGGCGCTAAGCTGGGTGGCGCTCGCGCTGCCCTGCGGGGTTATAGCGGGTTTCGTGCTCAACCGCACGCTAACCGACTGGTCGCAGCCTGGTGCGTGGTGGGCGCTGATGCAGTTGCTGCTGACGTTTATCGCCGGGACGCTGGCGGTGCGTAACGCGTTTTTGTTGAGCATCGCCGGACGCAACGCGCTGGGCTGGAAATGGTTTACACCGCTGGCGGCACTGTGGCTTGCCGGTACGTTCAGTAATCTGCATCTGCACCGCGTGTTGCCGGTAAGTACGGCGGTCGAAGGGCCAAACTGTTATTTGTTTATGGTGACGGTCAGCACGCCGATGGTATTGATAGTGATTGCTTACCTGCGCCGCACGCGCACGCTTTTCCCGGCGCGCAGCCTGGCGGCCGCAGGCGCGGGCGTCGCCTGCATGGCGCTGACGTTGCTTGCCCTTTGCCACCCGACGCACATCAGCCTGGCGGATTTGATGCTGCATATCGCCGCCTTTAGCACCATTATGCTGGCAACGATAGCGCTGGGCTACAAATGGGTGTCACTGCCGTAATGCGCAGCACGTACTGAACAGTCAGTACGTGCTTACATACTTAACTTTTTTGCGGGAAGATCCACAGCTGTTCAGCAGGCAGCACCACGCGGTAGTTTTGCTGGTTGCGCTGCTGGGTGCCGTAAACACGGATCGCGAAATCATCGCCGGAGGTGCGGAACAGGTACTCCCAGCGATCGCCCAGATACATGCTGGTGAGCATGGGCAAATCCAGCGAGTTATCCTGCGGCGAGTCCGCCAGTCGCAGGCTTTCGACGCGGATCACCGCCGTGCAATCCTGGCCCGCGCGTACGCCCGGCCCGGCAACGCCCCACAGCGCCCAGTTTGCCCCTTCAATCCTCGCCCTGCCGTTACTGACTTCGCTCACCTTGCCGTGCAGCCGGTTGTTGCTGCCCATAAACTCGGCGGTAAACAGCGTCGACGGCGTGGCGTACATCTCCTGCGGCGTACCTTGCTGCTCAATCACCCCGTTGTTGAGCAACAAAATGCGGTCGGAAATCGCCATCGCTTCATTCTGATCGTGCGTCACCATCAGCGCCGATAGCCCCAGTTTGACAATCAGTTCGCGCAGGAAAACCCTCGCCTCTTCACGCAGCTTGGCATCGAGGTTGGAAAGCGGTTCATCGAGCAAAATCACCGGCGGGTTGTAGACCAGCGCCCGGCCAATCGCCACACGCTGCTGCTGGCCGCCGGAAAGCTGGTGCGGATGGCGCTTGCCAAGCGTACCCAGCCCAAGCTGATCCAGCACGGTTTGCACGCGGGTGTTGATTTCCGCCGTACTCACTTTGCGCAGCTTGAGCGGGTAAGCGACATTCTCGAACACCGTTTTATGCGGCCACAATGCGTAGGACTGGAACACCAGGCCAAGATTGCGTTCCTCTGCCGGCACTTCACTACGCGGCGTACCGTCGTATACCACGTTATTACCAATGGTGATCCGCCCGTGGGTTGGTTTTTCCAGCCCGGCGACAGCGCGCAGCAGCGTGGTTTTGCCGCTGCCGGAAGGGCCAAGCAGCGACACCACTTCGCCGCGTTTCAGCTCCATTGAGACGCCTTTAAGCACCGCGTTATCACCGTAGGTCAGATGCAGGTTTTCTACCGCCAGCTCAATCATGTAATTTCACTCCAAAGCGCAGGGCCACACCAAGACCAATGACCACCAGCAGAATATTGATAAACGACAGCGCGGCGACAATATCAATCGCCCCTGCCGCCCACAGCGACACCAGCATCGAGCCGATGGTTTCCGTCCCGGGCGAGAGCAGATAAACGCCGGTTGAGTATTCGCGCTCAAAAATCAGGAACATCAATAGCCAGGAGCCAATCAGGCCATAACGCGACAGCGGCACCGTCACATGGCGGGTTACTTGCCCACTTGTCGCCCCCGTGCTGCGCGCCGCCTCTTCCAGTTCCGGCCCGACCTGCAACAGCGTGGAGGAGATAAGCCGCAGGCCGTAAGCCATCCACACCACGGTGTAGGCCAGCCAGACGCTAAAGATGGTGTTACGCAGCGAGCGCAGCCAGACAATCAGGTTTTCGCGCAGCCACTCGGCCACCGGCAACCCGGAAAGCCAGCCGTTTTTTAGCGACTGATCGAGCCACATCGGTAAAAACAGGAATACCCACAAAAATGCCAGACCGGCCAGCAGCCCAGGTACGGCGCGGGGAACCAGGACGCTGTAATCAAGAAACCGCGTCACGTTATCCTGCTTGCGGTGCATGGCAATGCCGACAAACAGATAACAGATCACCGCCAGCGCGCCACCAAAAATGCCAATCGCCATCGAGTTGACAATGGCGCGCAGCAGGTTGGGTTGCTGCCAGATATTGCGGAAGGTATCGAGCGACACTTCATCCCACAGGGAAACGCCAACCCCCCAGTTGGAGATAAACGCCCGCAGCACGACGCCAATCAACGGCACGCCGATGGTGACCGTCAACCAGGCTACCACCACCGCACCGGCGACCCAGCGCCATTTACCCAGCGGCAGCGCCCGCGCCTGCGAGGCTTTGCCTTTCATGGTGACAAAACGGTTGGCGGTGCGCATCAGGCGGCGTTGCAGCATCACCAGCGGAATAGTGATACAAATCAGCACCACCGCCACCGCTGCCATCAGGTGGTAAGAGGGCGTGCCCAGTTTATTGGTCAGTTTATACAGGTAGGTCGCCAGCACCATGTTGCCTTCCGGGTCACCCAGCACCAGCATCAGGCCGAACACCTCCAGCCCAAGGAAGAACAGCAGAACGCAGGCGTACAAAATTGACGGGCGCACCATCGGCAGGCTGACAGAAGTCATCACCTGCAACGGCGAAGCGCCAACCGTTCGTGCGGCTTCTTCCACGTCAGAACCGACGCTGCGCAGCGCCGAGGAGATATAGAGATAAGCGTGCGGGACGTGCGTTAGTCCGGCAATCACCACGATGCTGAACATCGAATAGATGTTCCATGGCACAAAGCCGATTAACTCCTGCGCCCAGCGCGAGAAAAAGCCCACCGGCCCGGCGGCCACCACGTAGCCAAAGCCGAGCACCATCGGCGAGACAAAAATAGGCACGAGGATCAGCGGCTCAATAAAACGGCGGCCCGGTAAATCGGTGCGCACCATCAAAAACGCCAGAATGCCGCCCAGTGGAATAGCGATAAACACCAGGCCAAAAGCGAGGATAAAGCCGGACTTCAGCGCCAGATAAAAATCCGGATCGGTAAAGATAAACTCGAAGGCTTCGAGACTCAGTTCCTTGGAGCGGACAAAAAAGGGCGCCGAGAGAAAACTCTGCACCACAATAAATAACAGCGGGATATAGATAACCAGCGCGGTAATTAACACAATGACGCCGCGCGGCAACCCCTGCCATTTTCTGCGCACACTATTCATACATCTTCCCTTTGGTCAGGAACCTCACGCCAACCCGCTGGCTGAGAAAAGGGTTGTGCGCAAAACCGGCGCACAACCGGTCAGGGCGTTATTTAGCGGCAGCAGCGCGCCATTGTTTAATAAATTCCAGACGTTTTTTCGGCTCCAGATACTCCAGCAGCGACTCATCCACCGCAATCGGCTTCAGTGCGTCGCCCAGCTGTTTGGTCATGCCATCGATGTCGTTTTTGCCTTCAATATCGTTACGCAGCGAGGGGATATCCGCCTGGTTAGCGAGAATGCTCTGCCCTTTTTCCGACAGCACATAGTCAAACCACAGTTTCGCGGCGTTGCTGTGCTCTGCTTCAGCGCTGATAAACGACACGCGCGACAGCACCAGCACGTAATCTTTCGGGTAGGAGATGCCCAGCGAGTTATCCCCCTTCGCGCGCGCTTCGGCGTAGGAGCCCAGAATGTTGTAGCCAATCAGATTTTCGCCGGAAGAGACGCGCTCCATCATCGTGCCGGTGGAGGATTGCACGGTTAAACCGCCCTTCGCCACATCCGCCAGATGGGTGAAATAGTCTTTGTCGTGCTTGCTGTCTTCAACCGCGAGCATAAAACCAAGCCCCGATTTTTCGATATCGTAGGTGGTGACTTTATTTTTGAATTTGTCGGTCTGGCTGGCGATAAGTTTGCCAAGCGCGGTGTGCGAATCCGGTACGTCGCCCGCCGGGATCAGGCGTTTGTTATAGATAAAGATCACCGGCTCATAGGTGGTGCCATAGGCTTTTTTCTCCCAGACCGCCCACTTGGGCAGTTTATCCAGCTCGGGCGACGCGTATTCAGCCGCATAGTCGGTGGCCAGCTTCAGCGCGGTATCCATAGAGGAACTCCAGACCACATCGCCACTGCCGCCGCCGGAAGCCTGTTCGCTAAGATAACGGTTGTACAGTTCGGTACTGTTCATATCGTTATATTCCACTTTTATGCCCGGATACTGCGCCTCGAATCCCTTGATCAGCGGGCCTGCGGCTTTGGTATCGGTAGTGGAATAAATAACAACTTTGCCTTCTTTGGTTCCGGCGTCTACGATTTTCTGGTAATCCGCCGGGTACCCCTGAGGCACGGCAGCCAGCGCAGCGCCGGAAAACAGCGCCGCCAGCGCCACGGCCAGAACAGTGAATTTCTTATCCATGAACAAACCCCTTTGGTATCATTTTTTAAACACAAATTTAACATATAGCGTGCATTTCACCCGCTGCAACGCAGTGGCTTGTTTTTTCCAGGTTTTGTGACGCTGGCGGGATTAAAATTCATGCTGTTGCAGTGTGCGGGCATAACGCGGGTTAACGCGCTGGCTGGAAAGGGAAAATGGCGCGAATCTCAGGCGAAAAGTCGGTGGAAGGACATCCCTTGCGGCGAAGGGAATGGCGGGGATTAATCCCCTAAAATTAACGGGCGGTCATATAAGATAATGTGCTGCGGATTTTGCGGATCGTACTTCACGGTCGTGCCGTTGCCCTCGGCAAACCGCACAATTTCACGGCTATCCAGGAACTGAAACACGCTCGCCTGCACCAGTTGCCCCTCGCGGGTTCTGAAGCGCAACACCAGTTCACAATAGACAGAGCGCCTGTCCATCCAGTTGGTGCGTTTAAGGGCAATAATATCCGCATTCGCACCGATACCGTGTTTCATCACATGGGCTTCGATAAAGAGCTGGCGAACCCAGCGCAGCGCGTAATAAAGCAGAAACGCCGCCAGGGCGACAATGAAGATAAAAACGAAATAAGACATTGTAAACGCCATTTATTTTCTCCGTCGCTGTGTGTCCCACTGCCTGACGTAGCACCTGTGGTGCGGCGGGCAGGATAACGAAATCGACGCACGCTCGCACGCCCTTTCGAAAGCCAAACTTCCGTGTTCATTATTTGTTCGCTTTTTCGTCATAAAACGATCATCACCCGTGCTCTTAATGGTCGCCAGTTTAATGAAAAAACCGGAAGACTTATGAACAGCGCGTTGGCAGAAATCTCTGAAGACCACTATTCGTCTCTGCATCAATTAAACACGGTGCCGAAGCAAAAGGTGCTGAGCGTGAAGAACTTGCGTAAAGCCTATAACGCGCACCAGACCGTGCTGCACGACATCAGTTTAGATCTGCACAGCGGTGAGATGGTCGGCGTGATTGGACGCTCCGGCGCAGGGAAATCCACGTTGCTGCATGTACTAAACGGCACGCACAGCGCCACCTCTGGCGAAATTTTAAGTTTCCCGGAAGTGGGTACGCCGCGCGATGTCACCCATCTGAAAGGTCGTGCGCTTAATCAGTGGCGCAGCCAGTGCGGCATGATTTTCCAGGACTTCTGCCTGGTGCCGCGCCTCGACGTGCTGACCAATGTGCTGCTCGGCAGGCTGAGCCAGACGTCGACGCTGAAATCCCTGTTTAAAGTCTTTACCGATGAAGACCGCGCCAGAGCAATCGCTTTGCTGGAGTGGCTGAACATGCTGCCGCATGCCTTACAGCGGGCGGAAACGCTTTCCGGCGGTCAGATGCAGCGTGTCGCCATTTGCCGCGCGTTGATCCAAAACCCCTCTCTTTTACTGGCGGACGAACCTGTCGCTTCGCTGGATCCGAAAAATACCCAGCGCATCATGGGCGTATTACGCGAAGTGAGCGAACAAGGCATCAGTGTGATGGTGAACCTGCACTCCGTGGAGCTGGTGAAAGAGTATTGCACCCGCGTTATCGGCGTTTCCCAGGGACGGATCATTTTTGACGATCATCCCTCCCGGTTAACGCAGGACGTGCTGCAGGTGCTGTACGGCGATGAAATCAGTCAATTGCATTAATTATTCCTTCCAATGAGACGACACAGGCAATGACAATGAAAAAGCATATTTCTGGCGCATTACGTTTATCGGCATTGATGACAGGTCTTCTGCTGGCATGGCAGGCGGCTGCCGCGGAGCAGCCGAAGGAATTAAATCTGGGGATTTTGGGCGGCCAGAACGCAACCCAACAAATTGGTGATAACCAGTGCGTGAAAGAGTTTCTGGATAAAGAGCTCAGCGTGGATACCAAGCTGCGCAATTCGTCTGATTATTCGGGCGTGATTCAGGGTCTGTTGGGCGGAAAAGTCGACGTGGTGCTGAGCATGTCCCCCTCCTCTTACGCATCCGTGTATATCAATAACCCGAAAGCCGTGGATATCGTCGGGATCGCGGTGGATGACAAAGATCAATCGCGCGGTTACCACTCGGTGGTGATCGTGAAAGCCGACAGCCCGTACAAAAAACTGGAAGATCTGAAAGGTAAAGCGTTTGGCTTCGCCGATCCGGATTCCACTTCCGGTTACCTGATCCCGAACTACGCCTTCAAACAGAAGTTTGGCGGTAACGCGGACAATAAATACAACAACTACTTCTCCAGCGTCACCTTCTCCGGTGGTCACGAGCAAGATATCCTCGGCGTGCTGAACGGCCAGTTCGCGGGCGCTGTCACCTGGACCTCGATGGTCGGCGATTACAACTCAGGCTACAGCGTCGGGGCGTTTAACCGTCTGATCCGCATGGATCACCCGAACCTGATGAAAGAGATCCGCATCATCTGGGAATCGCCGCTGATCCCAAACGGCCCGATTCTGGTGAGCAACAGCCTGCCGGCGGATTTCAAAGCCAAAGTGATTACCGCAGTTAAAAAACTCGATACCGATAACCACGCCTGCTTCGTGAAAGCGATGGGCGGTACGCAGCATATCGGCCCGGGCAGCGTGGATGACTTTAAGCAGATTATCGAGATGAAACGCGAACTGGTTACCGCACGCTAATCCTTCGCCGCATCGATTCTTCGGCCCCTGCGTAAAAACCAGGGGCTTTTATTCGATGGTCATACAGGATCTCCCGCTACGCATGAATATGTCGAATACGCAGTTTGAGCACTACTATCAGCAAGTCCGAATGCGCCAGAAGCGCGACACTGTCGCCTGGTCGCTGGTGCTGCTGGCGCTCTATTTCGCCGCCGGTAACGCGGCAGAATTCAATCTCGCCACCATCTGGCACTCGCTGCCGAACTTTATGGATTACATGCTGGAAACAGTGCCGACGCTGCACTGGCCGGTGCTGTTTGCCGACAGCCACACCAAAGGCTCGCTGGCGTACTGGGGCTACCGTTTGCCGATCCAGCTCCCGCTGATTTGGGAAACCCTGCAACTGGCGCTGGCCGCAACGCTGGTTTCATTCGCCATTGCCGCCGTGCTGGCTTTTCTGGCGGCGGGCAACACCTGGTCTCCGCCGCCGGTACGTTTTGCCGTGCGTACGCTGGTCGCATTTTTGCGTACCATGCCGGAACTGGCGTGGGCGGTGATCTTCGTGATGGCGTTTGGCATCGGGGCGATCCCCGGTTTTCTGGCACTGGCGCTGCACACCGTTGGCAGCCTGACCAAGCTGTTTTATGAAGCGGTTGAGAGCACGCATGACAGACCTGTGCGCGGGCTGGCCTCCTGCGGCGCGACACGTTTGCAACGCATTCGCTTCGCGCTGTGGCCGCAGGTGAAACCAATTTTTCTCTCTTATGGCTTTATGCGCCTCGAAATTAACTTTCGCTCCTCGACCATTCTTGGCCTGGTCGGTGCGGGCGGCATCGGCCAGGAGCTGATGACCAACATCAAACTCGACCGTTACGATCAGGTCAGCATCACATTGTTGCTGATTATTATCGTCGTTTTCGTGCTCGATACGCTCTCTGGCCGCTTGCGCCAGTGGGTGCTGGAGGGGAAAAAATGACCAACTGGCAAGCCGTACCGAATGTGGAATTGAGCCGCAAATTAAACCGAAAACTGTTCCAGGCGCAGGGGCGTTATCTGCGCCGCCTCGGGCTTATCACCCTTGCCGTGCTGCTCTATTACGTGTGGTTCTTTATGCAGTTCGGCATTCCTGTTGAACAGGCGCTGACCGGCATGCAGCAAATCGGGCGCTATATTTTGCGCATGTTCGTCTGGCATGATTTCCTCAACTGGCCGTTTGGTTACTACTTCACGCAGATTGGCATTACGCTGGCGATTGTCTTTGCCGGCACAACGACCGCCACACTATTCGCGCTGTTGTTGTCGTTTTTTGCCGCGCGCAACATCATGAAAGGCGGCATTGCGGGCGTTATCGCTTTTTTCGTGCGCCGCCTGTTCGATATGTTGCGCGGCATTGATATGGCGATCTGGGGGCTGATTTTTGTGCGCGCCGTCGGGCTTGGTCCGCTTGCCGGGGTGCTGGCGATCATCATGCAGGACACCGGCTTGCTCGGCCGGCTGTACGCCGAAAGCCACGAAGCGGTGGATCGCTCGCCAGGGCGCGGCTTAACCGCCGTGGGCGCGGGCGGTTTGCAGAAACACCGCTTCAGCACTTTTACCCAATCCTTCCCGACATTTCTGGCGCTGAGCCTGTATCAAATTGAGTCCAACACCCGCTCGGCAGCGGTGCTCGGTTTTGTTGGCGCGGGCGGGATTGGTTTGATTTACGCCGAGAATATGCGGTTGTGGAACTGGGATGTGGTGATGTTTATCACCGTGATTCTGGTGGTGGTAGTGATGCTGATGGATAGCGCGTCGGCCTGGCTGCGCCGACGCTATATTACCGGCAAGACAGTGCCGCTGTTTAAACCCGAGTAAGTTGCCGGGGCCTCAATGCCCCGGCAGGTTAGCCATAATAAATTTTCGCGTTCACATATCCTTTTTTAGTTTGTCCCACTCGCCCTCCACTTTGCTTTTGAACGTGGCTTGTTTGTCCTGTTTGCAGGCTTCAATCACGGCGGGCGTCACCGTTTCAATCCCCTGAACATCCACCACCGCTTCTTCAGGTTTGTCCTTGTTATTTAACGCTTCAGCAATGCCGATGGCAGTTGGCTGGAAAGAGGCTTTCAGCGCGAGGAAATCCTCACATGTCCAGCTATTCACAGGTTTACCTTTATCTGCTGCCTGTGTCGCAGCGGAAACCAGCAGCAAGCTGCCAACGATGATGCTAACGGTTGTTTTCATTCACTTCTCCTTATTAATGACTCATATCATTGAAAAAACTGCTATTCCTTAGGGGCTAAATGATGCGGTGAACGCGCGCGTGGATGGATAAAGAAATGTCCTTTCGGCGCATTATCAGCGGTGATGGCAACCAGGGTCACAGTGCCTTGTTTACCGCGCTTGTCATGCAGCGCGTAGACCAGAAAGGGGAGGATCAGCACAATCACAAAACAGATAACCAGCAGCGTGATGTACTTCTCGTCGGCGCTTTCGCCGCCAATCGAGGCCGGTGGATAAAAAGAGACGATAAAGGCCAGTAGCGAAACCAACAAGCCCAGCCCTGCCACCGCGAGCCGGGATCCTTTTACGCCGGGAATATGAAAGGTGCGCTTGAGCTGTGGCTGTTTGCGAATTAACTGCATATAGCCCAGGAACAATAAAAAATAGCTACACAGATAAATCACCACCGTCAGCGTCAGGGCAATCAAAAAGGACATATTGCTCCCGCCCCCCGAATTGGTGAGCACCACCAGCGCAACGGATGTCATCAACAGTTGGCTCACCACCAGCGTCACCGGCACACCGTTTTTATTAACCCGGGCGAATGGCGCAGGCAGTATGCCTCGCTGCGCAGTGACATACATGCCGCGAGACGGGCCAACAATCCATGAGGCGATCTCTGCCAGCACGCCCAGTACCAGCAGCGCCGCGATGACTTTTACGGCCCAGGCGAGTCCGGCACCGTAATGGGTGATTAACACGCTGAAAGTTTGAACGACCCCGGCAGAGAGGTTGATCTCGTTATGTGGGATCACGGCCGCGACAGACAAGCCGCCAATCGAACTGAGGCAAATCGCGGCGATCATCAGCAGTATCATTGCCAGTGGATAGTCACGGCCTGGGTTGTTCATTTCGTTAACATGCGTAGCCGACGCCTCGACGCCCATATAACTCAGAATGAACGCCACAAAGACCACCAGCGTGCCAAGCCGGGTGAAATCCGGGACAAACGTCGACATATCAAAAGTGATGGCCAGCGGCGCGCCGCTGAGAAGGTACGCGATGGCCAGCACTACGAGGATAGCGGCAGGCAGCAGGATGCCGCCGAAGAAGCCCAGTTTGGCGATTTGCGCGGTATATTTCGTGCCGCCAAATTGGGTAAAGGCCAGCGCCCAAAGAATGATTAACGCGGCGATTGTTTTCGTCAGCGGGTCACTGTTCAGCGCTGGCCAGTCAAGGATATAAGCCAGCGCGCCCAGCACGAAGTAGAGCATCGGGATAAAACCGATCGCGATTTGCAGATAACCAAACGAAATTGCCGCAAACCCCCAGCGTTCTCCCAGCGTTTTTGATACCCAGGTGAAGATCCCGCCCTCTTCCCAGCCCTCAACCGTGGCCATTTCAGCCGCACACAGGCCAACCGGGATAAACCATAAAATACCGCCCAGTAATAAGAAAAAAACCAGGCTGAAACCCGATGTCGCAAACGTCGGGTATTCATACACCGCCATCACCATGGATGCGGTGATAGCAAAAAAACCAATCATGGATAATGTCTTAGCCGGAACGCTTTTGTTCACCGCCTCCATGGCACTCCTCCTTTCATAACGAGACTTTCCGGGCCTCAGGCGTGATTAAAACCACTGGCTTCCTCAGCGCTGAGCGGGTTTATGACCGGATGGCGGGAAAAGTAGTCAAGCGCGCGCTTAATATCGTCCACCAACAAGCTGGCGAGATCATGGCTTACACCGTGGCGCACCAGCACCCTCTGGATAACTAAATCTTCGCGATGGGCTGGCATTGAATAGGCGGGCACCTGCCAGCCGCGGCTGCGCAGGCGATCTGCAAGGTCATAAAGGGTGTATCCGCCAATGGCGCGCTCGGTGCGCAGCGTCCACGCCAGCGCGGGAATACCTTGCTGGCTGTCGCCATCGAACAAGATTTTGAACGGCCCAAGTTTGTCGATTTCCCGCGCCAGATACTGCGCTGTCTGGTAACAGGCGTGATGAATTTTCGTGTAGCCTTCCCGTCCCAGACGCAGGAAATTGTAATACTGGGCAATGACCTGCCCGCCAGGTCGTGAAAAGTTGAGGGCGAACGTCGGCATGTTGCCGCCGAGGTAGTTAACGTTAAAAATCAGTTCTTCCGGCAAATCAGCGGCCTCGCGCCATACGACCCAACCGGCACCCAGCGGTGCAAGACCGAATTTGTGGCCAGAGGCATTAATTGATTTCACCCGCGGCAGGCGAAAATCCCACGCAATATCCGGCGCGCAAAACGGCGCCAGAAACCCGCCGCTGGCACCGTCAACATGGATGGGAATATCAAGACCGGTTTCCTGTTGCAGCTTATCCAGCGCATCATGCACCGCTTTTACCGGCTCATACTGGCACGAGAAGGTGACGCCCATCGTCGGGACAACGCCAATGGTGTTCTCATCAACCCGCTTGATCACCTCTTCGGCGTTCATCACTAACCGCTGGCCTTGCAGGGGAATTTCGCGCAGCTCAACATCAAAATAGCGGGCAAATTTGTGCCAGCAGATTTGCACAGGCCCGCAGATCAGGTTCGGTTTGTCGGTAGGTTTGCCTGCAGCGGCCTGTTTTTTTCGCCAGCGCCATTTCAGCGCCAGCCCGCCGAGCATTGCCGCTTCAGAGGAACCAATCGTCGAGCAACCGAGCGTGTTTTGCGCCTCCGGCGAGTGCCATAAATCGGCCAGCATATGTACGCAGCGAGACTCAATTTCAGCCGTTTGCGGGTATTCGTCTTTATCGATCATGTTCTTGTCGATGGACAAATCCATCAATGTCCGAATTTCATCATCGACCCATGTCTGGCAAAACGTTGCCAGGTTTTGTCGTGAGTTACCGTCAAGCATCAATTCGTCGCGTACTGCGGCAAAGACATTGCGCGGGTCCCGTTCTTTAGCGGGGAACTGGTGTTTTTCCAGGGACGAAGATAATTCCAGGGAGGCATAAATATCATCTATGCCAGGGTATTGCTCATCCATGTGCTCTCTCCTTATGGGTGCAATCGGTAATTCGTTATGCCTGAGAAAGCTATAAACCCTGATTTTTATTTTTTCAAACGAATGGAATTTCCTTATCCAGTAATTAAATGAATGAAAATGGCACGTCATTAGACTGAATTTTAAAGAAAAAAACCATTAACAGGTGAAATGTATATTTATTAATAAGAGCAGCTAACCTGCTGATATAAATAACCACCCTCATTATCTTAATTTATATTTCATGAGAAGAATTCAGATCTTATATGGCCGGGAATTGTTATTTTCCGCCTGACTATATTCTTCTTTCTCTGATATATCTTTTACGTTGCGCATAAAATCCACCGCACAGCAGGGGTTAAAAAATCACAGCTCTTGCAAAACGCCATTGATTTGCTAAACCGTTTTAGTTAATTTTTAGCTATACATTTTGTCAGGAGAAAAGCATGTCAGCCAGAGTCTGGTGTCTGGGCGATGCCGTCGTGGATTTACTGCCGGAAGCACCGGGACATTTAATGCAGTGTCCCGGCGGCGCACCGGCGAATGTTGCGGTCGGCGTTGCGCGGTTACAGGGAAATAGCGGGTTTATTGGCCGCGTCGGTGACGATCCATTTGGTCGTTTTATGCAACAAACGCTGTCAGCAGAACAGGTCGACACGGCGTTTATGCGCGCTGATCCGGCGCAGCGCACCTCCACGGTGGTGGTGGCGCTGGACGATGACGGTGAACGTTCGTTTACCTTTATGGTACGCCCGAGCGCCGACCTGTTTCTTGCCGAAAGCGACCTGCCGGAATTCCAGTGCGGCGAATGGCTACACTGCTGCTCGATTGCGCTGGCGGCAGAACCATCGCGATCCACCACCTTCTCTGCCATGCAGCGGGTGCGCAGCGCGGGCGGCTTTGTCAGCTTCGATCCCAATATCCGCCAGGATCTCTGGTCGGACGCCACGCAGCTTCGCCAGTGCCTGAGCCAGGCGTTAACGCTGGCCGATGTGGTGAAACTGTCTGAAGAGGAGCTGGCGTTTTTTTCCGGTTCCACGCAGCTTGAGGCCAGCATGCAAGCCATGGCAAGCCGTTATGCCATTAGCTTATTGCTGGTGACACAAGGAAAAGCGGGTGTCACCGCCTGGCACAGCGGCAATATTTTCCACTACTCCACTTTACCGGTGGTGAGCATCGATACCACCGGTGCGGGCGACGCCTTTGTCGCCGGGCTGTTGTGGGGGCTCGCGGAGCACGGCCTGCCGGACTGCGAAGCGCAGTTGTCCGCGAGGCTTGCCAGCGCGCAGATCTGCGGCGCGCTGGCGACTACCGCCAAAGGTGCGATGACCGCCCTGCCGTATCACCACCAGCTTCTGGAACAATGCCGCTGATTTAGCGGGCCTGCCGTTTCGTTTTGCGAGCCGTCTCACAATCACTAAACCGGTTTAGCAAATTTCATTGCGTGGAGAAAATGGCCTTGATTATGATTCGAGGCCTAAACCGGTTTAGCAAAATAACTCTGTGATGATGGCTCTTCCTTAGGGATGCAAAAAGATGAAAAAAAGCACGCTCGCCGTAACCCTTGGTTTGATATTAAGCGCCGGGGCCGCTCACGCCGCCGACCCCAGCATGAGCAGCATTGAAGCGCGTCTCGCCGCACTGGAACAGCGCCTGCAAGCCGCAGAACAACGCGCTAACGCCGCCGAAAACCGCGCGCAGGCCGCCGAAAAACAGGCCCAGCAACTGGCTGCCGCCCAGCAAAAAAACCAGACCACCACCGCCCCGGTTGAGCAGCGTATCGCCAAACTGGAACAAAAAGCCGCTGACGAAGGCGGGTTTGAGTTCCACGGCTACGCCCGCTCCGGCTTGCTGATGAACAACTCGGCCGCCAAAACGCAGGGTGGCCCAACGGTGACACCTGCCGGAGAAACCGGCGGCCACGTTGGTCGTCTGGGGAATGAGCCGGACACCTATGTTGAGATGAACCTCGAGCATAAACAGACGCTGGCGAACGGTGCGACCACGCGCTTTAAAGTGATGCTCGCCGACGGGCAGAAAACCTATAACGACTGGACGGCGTCCTCAAGCGATCTCAACCTGCGCCAGGCATTTACCGAAATCGGCCATCTGCCAAGCTTCAGCGGCGCGTTTAAAGATTCCACCGTCTGGGCCGGTAAACGCTTTGACCGCGACAACTTCGACATTCACTGGATCGACTCCGATGTGGTGTTCCTCGCCGGGACCGGCGCGGGCGTGTACGACATGAAATGGAGCGACAACGCGCGCAGCAACGTCTCGATTTACGGGCGCACTTTCGGTGATATCGAAAACAGCAAAAACACCGCGCAGAACTACATTCTCTCGCTGAATAACTTCTACGGTCCGGTGCAGTTGATGGTGAGCGGGATGCGCGCCAAAGACAATGATGACCGCCTCGATCTCGACGGCAACAAAGTGAAGAGCGATGCGGCGAACACCGGCGTACATGCCCTGCTCGGCCTGCATAACGACAGCTTCTACGGCCTGCGCGAAGGGTCAGCGAAAACCGCGCTGCTGTATGGTCACGGCCTGGGTGCGGAAGTGAAGTCAATCGGTTCAGACGGCGCGCTGCTGCCGGAAGCCAACACCTGGCGTCTTGCCAGCTACGGTATTACGCCGCTCGGCGGCGGCTGGCATATTGCCCCGGCACTGCTGGCGCAGACCAGCAAAGATCGCTATGTCAAAGGCGACAGCTATCAATGGGCAACCGCTAACGTGCGCCTGATTCAGGGCTTTACCGAAAACTTCGAAATGCAGTATGAAGGCAGCTATCAGTACATGGATCTGCGCCCGGAAGGCTACAACAGCCGCAACGCGGTCAGCGGCAACTTCTACAAACTCACCGTCGCCCCAACGCTGAAAGCCAGCGATGTGGGTGAATTCCTTAAACGCCCGGAAATCCGCCTGTTCGCCACCTGGATGGACTGGGATCATCGTCTGGATAAATATGCGAGCTCCGATGCCTTTGGCAGCGACGGCTTCAAGGCCGGCGGTGAATGGAACTTCGGCGTACAAATGGAAACCTGGTTCTGATGAAACGGCTCCTTCGGGAGCCCTTTTTGCCGGTTAGTCCCACAAAAACGATAAAACAGAGGTTTTTATGGATTTTGCACAAATTTCCCGGTCGCTACTGCCGCTGCTGGGAGGCAAGGACAATATTGCCAGCGCCGCGCACTGCGCGACACGCCTGCGCCTGGTGCTGGTGGAAGACGCTAAAGCAGACACTGCCGCGATTGGCAAAGTCGACGGCGTAAAGGGGTGCTTTCGTAACGCTGGTCAGTTGCAGATTATCTTTGGCACAGGCGTAGTGAACAAAGTCTACGCCGCGTTTATTGCCGAAGCCGGGATCAGCGAAACCAGTAAATCGGAAGCGGCAGACATTGCCGCGCGTAAACTGAACCCGTTCCAGCGTATCGCCCGTTTGCTCTCCAACATTTTCGTGCCGATTATTCCGGCGATTGTCGCCTCCGGCCTGCTGATGGGCTTGCTGGGGATGGTGAAAACCTACGGCTGGGTCAGCGCCGACAACGCGCTCTATATCATGCTCGACATGTTCAGCTCGGCGGCGTTTATCATTCTGCCGATCCTGATTGGTTTTACTGCCGCGCGCGAATTTGGCGGTAATCCGTACCTTGGCGCTACGCTGGGCGGCATTCTGACTCACCCGGCGCTGACCAACGCCTGGGGCGTGGCGGCTGGCTTCCACACCATGAACTTCTTCGGCATCGAAGTGGCGATGATCGGCTACCAGGGGACCGTCTTCCCGGTGCTGCTGGCGGTGTGGTTTATGAGCCTGCTGGAAAAACAGCTGCGCCGGGTGATCCCGGATGCGCTGGATCTGATCCTCACGCCGTTCCTGACGGTGATTATCTCCGGCTTTGTCGCGATGTTGATTATCGGCCCGGCGGGTCGCGCGCTCGGCGACGGCATCTCGTTTGTGCTCAGCACCCTTATCACCCATGCCGGATGGCTGGCCGGTTTGCTGTTCGGCGGCTTGTATTCGGTGATTGTCATTACCGGTGTGCACCACAGCTTCCATGCCATTGAAGCCGGGCTGTTGGGGAATCCATCGATTGGCGTTAACTTCCTGCTGCCGATCTGGGCGATGGCAAATGTGGCGCAGGGCGGAGCGTGCCTGGCGGTATGGTTTAAAACCAAAGACGCGAAGATTAAAGCGATTACCCTGCCCTCGGCGTTCTCTGCTCTGCTCGGCATTACCGAGGCGGCTATTTTCGGTATCAACTTGCGCTTTGTAAAACCGTTTATCGCCGCACTGATTGGCGGCGCGGTTGGCGGCGCGTGGGTGGTGTCGGTGCATGTCTATATGACGGCGGTTGGCCTGACCGGCCTACCAGGGATGGCGATTGTGCAGGCCAGCTCGCTGCTGAATTATATTATCGGCATGGCTATCGCCTTTAGCGTCGCCTTTGTTATCTCTTACCTGCTGAAATACAAAACGGACTCTGAATAATGGCTTCACAACCGCTGCTACCCGCCATTTTACAGGCGGTGATGAAAGGTCTACCGAAGGCGCTGAATGACAGCCACTACCCCGGCTGGCACCTGGCGCCGGCCACCGGGCTGCTCAACGATCCAAACGGGTTTATCCACTTTGCCGGGCGCTACCACCTGTTCTACCAGTGGAATGCGCTGGGCTGCCAGCACCAGCACAAGTGCTGGGGGCACTGGAGTTCAGAGGACTTAGTGCACTGGCAGCATGAACCTGTCGCCTTGATGCCCGATGAAGAGTACGACCGCAGCGGTTGTTATTCCGGCAGCGCTGTTGATAACAATGGCGTCCTGACGCTTTGTTATACCGGCAATGTGAAATTTGATGATGGCACGCGCACCGCGTGGCAATGCCTGGCGGTGCAAAACAGCGCGGGCGGCTTCGACAAGCTCGGCCCGGCGATCCCCCTGCCGCACGGCTACACCGGCCACGTTCGCGACCCGAAAGTGTGGCGCCACGGCGACTATTGGTACATGGTACTGGGCGCGCAGGACCTGCAATTGCAGGGCAAAGTTTTACTCCTGCGTTCCGAAAACCTCTGGAACTGGCAAAACCTTGGCGAAATCGCCGGTAGCGGGCTGGGTGGATTAGGTGAAGCGGGCTACATGTGGGAGTGCCCGGACATGTTCACCCTTAACGGCAGTACGTTTTTAATCTGCTGTCCGCAGGGGATCGCGCGGGAAGAGAAGCGTTATCTCAACACTTACCCAAGCACTTACTTAAGCGGTCAGCTCGACTACGCCAGTGCAAGCTATCAGCACGGCGACTTTCACGAACTGGACGCTGGGTTTGAGTTTTATGCCCCACAAACCACGCTCAGCGCCGACGGGCGCCGCTTGCTGGTAGGCTGGATGGGCGTGCCGGACGGCGAAGAGATGCGCCAGCCGACCGTTGCCAACGGTTGGATCCACCAGATGACCTGCCTGCGTGAGCTGTCCTCGCGCAACGGAAAACTCTATCAGCAACCGGTCAGGGAGTTGCAGGCACTGCGTGGTGATCAGCAACATTATCGCGGCACAGCGCACAAGATGCCCGTGCTGGATGCGCAGCGCCTGGAACTGGTGCTGGAAAGTGCGGGTGGCATAACGCTGGATTTCGCCGATACGCTGCGCCTCGAATGGCGGCACGATGAACTGCGTCTTTCACGTCGCAGTCTGGAGAACGGCGCGTGGCAGCACCGTTACTGGAACGGTTGCGCGCATAAGTTGCAGATCCTTTGTGACCACTCCAGCGTCGAAATCTTTATCAACGATGGCGAAGGGGTGATGAGCAGCCGCTACTTCCCGGCCCATCCGGCGCAAATAACCCTGACGGGAGACGCAGAAGTGCAGGCCAGCTACTGGTCGTTACGTGCTTGCATGGTAGAATAAGTGCTTGTTTCCTTAACCGATGCACAACCGTGAGAAAAACAAAACGCGTTACCATCAGTGATATCGCCGCGCTGGCGGGGGTCTCAAAAGCCACCGCCAGCCTGGTGCTTAACGGCCGTGGTAAAGAGCTGCGCGTGGCGCAGGAGACGCGCGATCGCGTGCAGGCCATCGCCCAGCAGCATCATTACCAGCCCAGCATTCACGCCCGCCTGCTGCGTGAAAACCGCAGCCACACGCTGGGGCTGGTGGTGCCGGAAATCACCAACTACGGTTTCGCTGTTTTTTCTCACGAGCTGGAAAATCTCTGCCGCGAAGCCGGTTTGCAGCTGCTTATCTCCTGTACCGATGAAAACGCCAGCCAGGAAACGGTGGTGGTCAATAACCTGGTTGCGCGCCAGGTCGACGGGCTGATTGTCGCCTCCAGCATGCAAAACGACGCCGACTATGTGAAGCTCAGCGAGCAGTTGCCGGTGGTGCTGTTTGACCGCCATATCAATGACACACAGTTGCCGTTGGTGATCACCGATTCGCTGACGCCGACCGCCGAACTGGTCGAACGGCTGGCGCGCGCCAACCCGGATGAAGTCTACTTTCTTGGCGGACAACCGCGCCTGTCGCCCACCAAAGACCGTCTTGCCGGATTTATGCAAGGGCTGGAGCGCGCCGGTGTGACTCCGCGCCCGGAGTGGATTATTCACGGTAATTACCATCCGAGCAGCGGTTACGAAATGTTCTCCGCCCTGTGCGCGAAACTGGGCCGCCCGCCAAAAGCGCTGTTCACCGCCGCCTGCGGCCTGCTGGAAGGGGTGCTGCGTTATATGAGCCAGCACCATATGCTGGAGAGCGATATTCATATCGCCAGCTTCGACGATCACTATTTATATGATTCGCTGACGCTACCGATTGATACGGTGGAGCAGAATGTCCCGCGCCTCGCGCAGGACTGCTTTGATATCATCACCCAGATGATAGAAGGCAATGAACCGGCTTCACCACAGCGCGTGCTGCCCGCAACGCTGCGCTTTCGCCACTCCACGTCATAAGACTATATTCCGCCTGCGCCCCTCTCCTGTTTGCTCTGTTTTTAAGCATGCAGCCCTGCTGGCGGCTTAACACAAACAGGCGAGAACCATGAGTACATCACCCTTCAGCCTCTCCTCGCTGGCGGTTATCGACAACCGTAGCCTGCCGGTGCCTGACACCGATTTCTCCCTTTTACTTGCTGTCTTTCAGGCGGAGAGTGTATCGCTGCATTTCTGGTCTGCCCGGTACGCTACCGGTTAAACGGCACGCCCTCTAATGGCTGCTGCAATTTCCCCGGGGCCTGTAACGAACCACAACTGTTGGACTGCGGGGCGTTTTCCATCACGCCGCGTACAAATTTCAGTTCGTCATCGAAAGCGACGTTAACCACACCGTTATGCGTAATGCCGGGGTAGGTCTTCCACTCCACCGCATTGCCACCCGCGCAGAGCGCAGCGATAGCGGCGTACTGGTGATGCGGTGACAACGTATGATCGGCAAGCCCGGTTGCGGTAAACAGCGGCGCAGGAAAAGTTTTCACCGGCATATCCGTTACCGCAAGCAAGGTTGACTCCACCTGTTTTGTGCCACCGATAAACACCGTGTCACCAGTCAGTTTTTCGTGCCGCTCATAGCGCCCCAGTTCCGGCATACAGGATGTTCTGGCGAGCGCCAGCATCTTCGCGCCTTGATCTGTCACCCATTTTTCCGCTGGCGGTGCGCCGTCCGGCAGCGAACCGCCAATGATGCGCAGCAGCGTAAAGCGGGCAGGATCGCGCGGCCCTGGCCGCGCAGATCCCGCTTTGATCGGGCCATCCGGAAAAGTGGCGACCACACCGGTAGCAATGGTCGCGCGAAGCTGGAGTTCCGGCGCGTAATCCGGCGCGAGCAGGCTGGCGCCAAGCGATGCGCCGGAGCCTTGCGACTGACCGCTGATCACCAAATTATTTGCCAGTTGCGGCGTGCTGCTGAGCACAGCGCGCACGCTGTCCAGCACCGAACGCCCTTCTGCTTCCCAGTTCATATATGGGTGCGGGCCTGGCCCGCCAAGGCCCTGGTAATCGGTGGCGACGACAGCAAAACCGTGCTTCAGCCACTGATTGATATAGTGCGCATCCCGCGGGGTCGGGTTAGTCCAGGAAGGCGCACAGCTATCGGCAACGCCCAGCGTACCGTGCGCCCAGGCGACAAGCGGCCAGCCGCCTTTTGGCGCGTGCCCTTTCGGCAACCACAGCGTACCGCTGACCGGCACGATGCCAGCGTTCCAGCGTTTATCCTGCGAGGTATAAAGAATGCGCGCGATCTCGCTGGCATCAGTAATGTCAGGCTGACCGGGAATCGGCTCTTCACGCAGCATCACGCCGGGTTTATCGGGTAACGCGCCATCCCAGATATAAAACGGCGAAAGCGTTTGATCACCTGCCGCAGGCCCAACCGGCAGCGCGTTGCTCCAGGCGTTCGCGCCGTTGACCCACATGGTAAGGGCGCAAATCGCACAGTTGAGATAGCGGCAAACTTTCACGTTTTTCTCCATAGATTGCGGGATGTTAGCCGTCAGTAAACGGAGTTGGCGGCCAGAATTCAAACCGAAAGTGTGAGTAATTTATTCATACAGGTTGCTTTCTTCACGCCACTTATTTTAGAGTTACCTAAATTTAGACAATTCTAAAATAAAATGACCAGTCCGGATATCATCTTACTGCAAGCGCAGGCAGAGAAAGCGTCTGCCCTGCTGAAAGCGATGAGTAACCCGCATCGTTTACTGATCCTCTGCATGTTGTGCGACGCGCCCGGTACATCCGCCGGGGAGCTAAGCGCGATTACAGGCCTTAGCCCTTCCGCCACGTCGCAGCATCTGACACGGATGAAAGAGGAAGGGTTGATCGAAAGCCAGCGCCAGGCGCAGCGGGTGAACTACTTCATTAAAGCGCCTGCGATCCGCACGCTGGTTCATACGCTGAAAACCATTTATTGCCCGGAGATATAACCATGCAGTACACCCTCGTCAGCCCACAAGAAGCCAGTGCGCAGCAGCAAAACGGCGCGCTGATTGTTGATATTCGCCAGGCGGATGAATTTCGTCGTGAACATTTGCCGGACGCGGTTTCCCTGCCGCTGGACGACGTGCTTGCCGGGCAAACTGTTACACCAAGTTCGCCGGACCAAACGGTTATTTTCCATTGCCAGTCCGGCATGCGCACGCAACAAAACGCCGATGCATTAGTGCGCGCCGCAGCGCCAGCTAAGGTGATGATCCTCGACGGTGGGCTCAATAACTGGAAGCGCGAAAAGCTGCCAACGGTGCAGGATAAACGTCAGCCGCGCCCGCTGATGCAGCAGGTGCAGATTGTGGCAGGCAGCCTGATCCTGCTCGGTGTGGTGCTTGGTTTTACGCTTCACCCTAATTTCTTTCTGCTGTCAGGTTTTGTCGGCGCGGGTTTGCTGTTTGCGGGTCTGAGCGGCTGGTGTGGCATGGCGCTGCTGCTGGCGAAAATGCCGTGGAACCGCAGTTAAGCAGGTTTGCGCTGCCAGAAGTGGGTAATTGCCCGCACAGAAAAGTCGCCCGATAATGGCGCTTTCAAACGGAGAGTCATTGATGGACAAAAAACAGAGTGAGATGAGTAAGTTTTTAAGCTACGTCTTACGCCATGAACCTCAGGCGATTGGGTTGACGCTGGATGCGGAAGGCTGGGCCAATATTGATGCGCTGATCGCCGGCGCAGCGCTGCAAGGTTATGCGTTAACCCACGAGCTGATCCGCCAGATTGTCGAGACCAGCGATAAAAAGCGCTTCACTTTATCTGCCGATGGTGTATCAATCCGCGCCGCGCAGGGGCATTCCACCGCGCAGGTCAATATTTCCTATCAACCGAAAGTGCCGCCAGAAACGCTTTATCACGGCACGGCTACCCGTTTCCTTGACGACATTCTGACGCAGGGGCTTGAAGCAAAATCGCGCCAGTATGTGCATTTATCCGCCGATGAAGTCACAGCAACGGCAGTTGGCCAGCGCCATGGGAAACCGGTGGTGCTGCGAGTTAACGCAGGCGAGATGCAGACGCAGGGCTTTGTTTTCTATCAAGCTGATAACGGCGTGTGGCTCACCGAATCAGTACCGCCTTCATTTATTACACAGTAAAAATCCCCGCACCTGCCGATTATCCTCTGGGTCAAATGAGTGATATATTTCAGGGCCTAACCCCAAGGAGACGTCATGGCGGAATTTGATTCACTTGCGCAGGATCTGCTGGCGCAGGCAGATACTGACCAGCAGCGACAGCAGGAACGGGACCGGGTACTACTGGATCAGGTGCTGGAAATCTACGGCCAGAAATATGTGGCGGAGCAGTTAAAAAAAGCGGGTAAAGCCGAGTGGAGCCGCGAATCGCTCAACCGCTGGATCAACGGCAAAGGCAATCCGAGAACGTTCACCGCCGCCGAAGAAGCGCAGCTTCGCAGCTTGCTGCCCTCCCCACCCGCCCATCACCCGAACTATCGTTTTCGCTTTATCGATCTCTTCGCCGGTATCGGCGGTATTCGCAGCGGGTTTGAAGCCATTGGCGGGCAGTGCGTGTTTACCAGTGAATGGAATAAAAACGCGGTGCGCACCTATAAAGCCAACTGGTACAACGATCACGCCACGCATACCTTCAATCAGGATATTCGCGAAGTGACTCTGAGCGGCAACCCGAACGTTTCCGAAGCCGACGCCTATGCGCATATCGCCGCAACGATCCCTGACCACGATGTTCTGCTCGCCGGATTTCCCTGCCAGCCCTTTAGCCTCGCGGGCGTGAGTAAAAAGAACGCCATGGGTCGCGCGCACGGGTTTGAGTGCGAAGCGCAGGGCACGCTGTTTTTCGATGTGGCGCGCATTATCAAAGCCCGTCGCCCGGCGATCTTCGTGCTGGAAAACGTTAAAAACTTAAAGAGCCACGACAAAGGCAAAACCTTTAGCGTGATCATGAATACGCTGGATGAGCTGGGCTATGACGTCGCTGACGCCGCGCTAAACGGCAAAGATGACCCGAAAATCATCGATGGCAAACACTTTTTACCTCAGCACCGCGAGCGCATTGTGCTGGTGGGTTTTCGCCGCGATTTAGATCTCGCCGACGGCTTTACCCTGCGCGATATTGACCGTTTTTATCCGACAAAACGGCCCGCATTCGGTGAGTTACTGGAGCCAACCGTCGACAGCAAATATGTGTTGTCGCATAAGCTGTGGGATTACCTCTATCGCTACGCGAAAAAACACGCCGCGAAAGGCAATGGTTTTGGTTTCGGGCTGGTTGATCCAACCCGCGCGGATAGCGTGGCGCGCACGCTTTCGGCGCGTTACCACAAAGATGGTTCAGAAATTCTTATCGATCGCGGTTGGGATAAAGCGCTCGGCGAGGCCGATTTTGCCAACGCGGAAAACCAGGCGCGTCGCCCGCGACGCCTGACGCCGCATGAGTGCGCGCGTTTGATGGGGTTTGAAAAAGTGGGCGAAAAACCGTTTCGCATTCCGGTTTCCGATACCCAAGCTTATCGCCAGTTTGGCAACTCGGTTGTCGTTCCCGTCTTCGCCGCCGTGGCAAAACTGCTGGAACCCCGTATTGCTCTCGCCGTAAAACGCCGCAAAAAAATCTAAAACATGTTCCCGGCGCGCAAGGCGCCGGCACTTATTTAAGTCTTATTTAAGTGTTTAAAAAGTGATCATAAAGTTAATGCTGGCCAGGTCGATATTAGTGGTGCAATCCCGACTCTCTCACGGACTATGGCCATGCTTAAAAATATACGGGTTATTACAGGCATCATTATTGCTCTTTCAGTATTTTGTCTTCTTCAACTGGTTACTGGGGGTCTTTTCTACTCTGCGGTCAATAACGACAGGGTCAACTTTCAGAACACTGGCGTTCTGAACGCGCAGCAAGAAAATCTTGGCGACAGCGTAAACACGCTTATCAAAACACGCGTTACCGTTACCCGCGTGGCAATCCGCTTTTTGAAAAACCAGCGCGATCCGGCGTCGCTGGCCAGCATTGAAAAGCTGCTCACTACGGCGGCAGATTCTCTGGGTAAGTCAGAAGGCTATTTCAACAACTATAAAAGCACACCGCGCGTTGCCGGTCAGGACGCTGCATTAGCCGACGAAGTGGCGCAGAACATCACCAAAATGCACGATGTGTTGCAGCAGTCGATCGCTTTCCTGCGCGCCAATAACTATGAAGCCTATGGCAACCTCGACGCGCAGCAAGCGCAGGATGATATGGATGCCAGCTACGCCAAATGGCGGGCGGAAAACAACACCTTCCTGCAAGCCGCCGCCCAACAAAACCAGAGCAGTTTTACCAGCATGCAGTGGACGCTCGGCGTGATTTTGTTGGTGGTAATTGCGGTAATGACCGTTATCTGGCTCGGTTTGCAGCACTTGCTTCTGCGCCCGTTGCACAGCGTGATGGGGCATATTCGCGCTATCGCCGGGGGCGATTTGACGATGAGCATTTCGGCCGAAGGGCGCAACGAAATGAGCCAGCTCGCCGCCGGCTTACATGAAATGCAAACGTCGCTGGTGAAAACCGTCAGCGCGGTACGTAACAGCTCGGATTCGATTTACACCGGCGCCAGCGAAATCTCCACCGGCAACAACGATCTCTCGTCGCGTACCGAGCAACAAGCCGCCTCGCTGGAAGAGACCGCCGCCAGCATGGAACAGTTAACGGCCACGGTGAAACAGAACACCGATAACGCCCGTCAGGCATCGCATCTGGCGAAAAATGCCTCCGATACCGCCGCGCGCGGTGGCGAAGTGGTGAATAACGTGGTGCGCACGATGAGCGAAATTTCCGACAGCTCGCAGCAAATCGCCCATATCACCAGCGTGATTGACGGCATCGCCTTCCAGACCAATATTCTCGCGCTCAACGCTGCGGTAGAAGCGGCGCGTGCCGGTGAACAGGGCCGTGGTTTTGCGGTGGTGGCAGGCGAAGTCCGTACGCTGGCAAGCCGCAGTGCGCAGGCGGCTAAAGAGATCAAAACCCTGATCGATAACTCGGTGAACCGGGTGAACTCCGGTACCACGCAGGTTGCTGAAGCGGGCGATACGATGAAAGAGATCGTCAACGCTGTTACGCGCGTGACGGATATCATGGGTGAAATCGCTTCCGCCTCTGAAGAACAGAGCAAGGGAATTGAGCAGGTGAGCCTCGCGGTATCGCAGATGGACAGCGTAACCCAGCAGAACGCCGCGCTGGTACAGGAATCTGCTGCCGCTTCCGCCGCGCTGGAGCAGCAAGCCGAGCAGTTGCGTCAGGCGGTTGCCGTGTTCCGTGTTAACGGACACAACCCACTCCTGAGTGCAAAACCGGGCAAACCGCAAGCCACGCCGCTGCGCCCGGTCGCAACCGCAGCGCCTTCAAGTAGTGACAACAACTGGGAAACGTTCTGACACCCGCAAAAAGCCAGCGCGATATGCTTCGCGCTGGCTTTTCTTCCTTTCACGATGATGTTCTTAAGCCGGATGGCGCTGCAACGCGGTAGTGGTTACTGGCTACTGCTTGCCCGCCTCTTGTGCTGCATCGCTCTGTTTTGCGGTCTGCAAAAAGACTGCAAACTGCTGCCATTGCTGCTGTAGCGCGCTGATGTGGTTTTTCTCGATATCACGCATAAACGGCAGCGTTCCGCTACTGTCCACTGACTGATTAAACTGTGTAAACCAGCTATCGCTGTCAGTACCGCTGGCGGTGATACTCAGCATTTGATTGCGTACCGTCTGGGAGGCATGAGTGCCCGCACTCAGTTGATCAATCGCCTGCTGATGTTGCCTGGCTTGTGTTGTATTGCCCAGGCTTTGCGCCAGATTCGACGCCTGCGTCAGCACCACGCGGTTAATCTGATCGGCCTGATCGGCTTTATCAGCAATAAAACCAGCGACAAACGCGCTGGCCTGTTGCTGATAATCAGCAGAGATGTACTTTGACACCACCTCATTCAGCTTCGCCTGGGTCATCGACAGATCCATCGCGCTGGTAGTGTAATCACCGCTCGCTTGTGGTGAGACCAGCGCCTGATGCAGCGCGGCGGCCATGTCATCAGGGTTAACGGTTGAGTGCTGGAAAAAGTCGATAAATTTCACCGCGTCGCCCGCGCTTTGCGGATCGGAATAGAATTCGCTGGCGAGGCTTGGCCCACGGGCATAAGTGGCCATGTTGGCATTGCGAACCACCGCCATTGCCTGAGCCCTCTTTTCCGCTTCTTCTTTGGTTGGCGGCGTGTGCCCTTCCATGCCCTTCGCCAGCGCTTCTGCTGAAATGTTGACGGAAATCGAGCGCTCCGTGACGATCTCTTTTCCGGCAAACGTGATGGTTTTTGACTGACGTACTTCGGGCAACGCCTGTAACGCGACAGCCGAACCGACATCCTGAATGCTCATATCTTCTCCATAGAATTAACGTTCATCAGTCGGTTATCGTCTGCGTCGTATCGGTTCTTTACTTTTTTGCGCAAAATTCACGCAAAACCACCATAAATTGGGGTGTTATCAGGTGAGTTTTAATAATGGGCGGAGACCCGCCCGACAGGGGTTAATTGCGGGTTTGCACCCAAAACGCGTGGATAAGGCCAGGGAAATAGCCCAGCAGTGTAAGCAGGATGTTAATGATAAATGCCCATCCAAAGCCTTTGCCAAGCAGCACGCCCAGCGGCGGCAGAATAATGGTAAATACAACTCGCCAGAAACCCATATAAACCTCCTGTGCAACGTCATTCCAGCTGATTGAAAAAAAAGACAATCCCTTAAAGATTAGCCACTTTGACTGTACCTGCCACTTTCACTGGCCGTGTTTACCCTCTTTTACGCTGTACCCTGGCAGACGTTCAGGCTATGTTTATCTTCACAAACTCATTACAAAAGGAGCAAAGCATGTTTTCTGTCGGCGATATTGTGCAGCCACGCATTGGCGGGCCAAAATTGAAAGTTCTGGAAGTCCATCAGGATCAGATTGTCGCGGTTCCGGCCCACGACGAGCAGGCAGCAAAAATCACGCTGAAAGCGGAAGATGTCTCTTTGTATAAAGAAGACGGTGATTTTGGCGTCTGCTGATCGGCGGCGGTGGGCGTTCACCCACCGCTTAAAACTTCATTTCCATTCAAAAAAACCGCATAAACAAGCAACCTCTTTTTCAGCATTAAACACTGCTATTCACGCTTAGTTAGCATAAAAAATGCTGCCTAATGTTTTATTTTCTTTCGCAAAGCATAGCGCTCTGAAACCCGCCCATTTTGTCACCAACCGCTCAGTGCGCCACATCACACAAAACATACAAGCATTTGATAAATAAAATATTTCATAACCAACCCAACAAAAATAATGAAATGCGTAAAATTCATGCAAACACAGAGCACTTTATCCAATAAAGAAAAGAAAATAAAAATTTATATCTAGTTGTGAGTTTCAATGCAGACAGATAATCTACACACATCAAACCAGCCGTTTCAAAACGCTAACACGACCGTTCATTAGCCTGTTTATTGATTACCAAGGAGCACCACCATGTTCTCTTCGCAGTCTCGCCTGCGTCACGCCGCTGCGGACACCTTTGCTATGGTTGTCTACTGTTCGGTAGTGAACATGTTGATTGAAATATTTCTCTCCGGAATGAGCTTTGAACAGTCACTTTCATCGCGGCTGGTGGCTATCCCGGTGAACATTATTATCGCCTGGCCTTATGGCATGTACCGCGATGCATTTATGCGTTACGCCCGCCGTATTAGCCCGTCTGGCTGGATGAAAAATCTCGCCGATGTGCTGGCTTATGTGACCTTCCAGTCACCGGTGTATGTCGCTATTTTGTGGGGAGTCGGTGCCGACTGGCACCAGATTGTCGCCGCAGTCAGCTCCAATATTGTGCTGTCGATGATGATGGGCGCAGTGTACGGTTACTTCCTCGATTATTGCCGCCGCCTGTTCCGGGTGAGCAACTACCATCAGGCCAAGGCCTGATGGCGGGCGGCAGGCTTTGGTCTGTCGCCTTTTAATGCGCTTCGCCAAATAACCCCGTAATAAACTTTTCCAGCGCCACGCGCGAACTAAAGCCGTGCGGAATGCCGTAATGCTCCTGCGCATCGCCGCCGAAATAGAGCGGGAAATTCTGGTAGTGATCGCACAGTTTGATGTCCGAGGCGGGTTCCGCAAGCGACGAACTGCGTTCTTTCAATGTGGGGTGGATCACCAGCGCCGTGCGTCCCATACGCGCTTCGCGGTTAACATACACATAATTTTCGCCACGGCGATAACCATAGGTTTTCGGCGTGGCCACATCCATGGTAAATCCCACTTTTTCCAGCACGCGCGCCACTTCATCGGGTCTTAAATACATAGATTTTCCTCGTCATCTTTCCAAAGCCTCGCCACCTTACATGACTGAGCATGGACCGTGACTCAGAAAATTCCACAAACGAACCTGAAAGGCGTGATTGCCGTCTGGCCTTGAAAATTATGGTCTAAACTAAAATTCACATCGAAAACGAGGGAGGATCCTATGTTTAACAGACCGAATCGCCGTGACGTAGATGAAGGTGTTGAGGATATTAACCACGATGTTAACCAGCTCGCTGACAGCCTCGAAGCCGTGCTGAAATCCTGGGGCAGCGACGCGAAAGACGAAGCGGAAAGCGCGCGCCGTAAAGCACAGGCCCTGCTGAAAGAGACCCGCGCACGCATGCATGGCCGCAGCCGTGTGCAACAAGCGGCGAGAGACGCCGTGGGTTGTGCCGATACGTTTGTGAAAGACAAACCCTGGTGCAGCGTTGGCGCTGCCGCTGCGGTCGGTATTTTTCTTGGCGCGCTGCTGAGCTTGCGCCGCTAACAGATTTCCACCCTGCTGACCCCTGCCGGTTTCAACGCCCGCAGGGGTTTTTATTTGTCTGCACATCGCCCTTTTCTGTACGAAACGCGTACACACCGCCCTTACCCATTGTTTCTATCCTCCGGGCAAAGCCTATGACAATTTCCTATATATTGTGTGGTTGCATCTTTAAATAACTACATCTAGTATTCAGTTCAGTAACACAGACACTAACTGACGCGAACCTTCGCGCCGCCAATCCATTTTAGACGGAAATACGAATTATGCGCATTACCATTTACACTCGAAATGATTGTGTTCAGTGCCACGCCACCAAACGTGCGATGGAAAGCCGTGGCCTGGCGTTCGAAATGGTGAACGTTGACCACGTGCCGGAAGCGGCAGATGAGCTGCGTGCGATGGGCTTTCGTCAGTTACCGGTGGTTGTCGCCGGGGAAACAACATGGTCCGGTTTTCGCCCGGATATGATTAACCGCTTACACGCCGCGCCGAGCGTCGCCAGCGCATGAGCACTCTCGTCTACTTCTCCAGCAGCTCGGAAAACACGCAGCGTTTTATCGCGCGTCTCGGGTTGCCGGCCGTGCGCATTCCGCTTAATGAGCGTGAACGCCTCCAGGTAGACGAACCCTATATCCTGGTGGTGCCCAGTTATGGCGGCGGCGGTACGGCAGGCGCGGTTCCGCGCCAGGTGATCCGTTTTTTAAACGATCCGCACAATCGCGCATTGATTCGCGGCGTGATCGCCTCCGGCAACCGTAATTTCGGTGAAGCCTTTGGCCGCGCAGGCGATGTGATATCGCAAAAATGCGCCGTGCCGTATCTGTACCGTTTTGAGCTGATGGGCACCCAACAGGACATCGACAACGTGCGTAAAGGAGTGAGCGAATTTTGGCTACGACAACCGCAGAGCGCGTGATGCAATCCGCGCCCGATTTCCACGCGCTGAATGCGATGCTGAATCTTTATGATAAAGACGGCCGCATTCAGTTTGATAAAGACCGCGAGGCGGTGGACGCCTTTATGGCAACCCATGTGCGCCCGAATACCGTGACGTTTAACAGCCAGGATGAACGTCTGAACTGGCTGGTGGCGGAAGGTTATTACGACGACAGCGTGCTGGCCCGTTACGACCGCGCGTTCGTCGTTGACCTGATTGCCGATGCGCACGCCAGCGGTTTTCGCTTCCAGACCTTTCTCGGCGCATGGAAGTTTTACACCAGCTACACCCTGAAAACCTTTGATGGTAAACGCTATCTTGAACATTTCGAAGATCGCGCCTGCATGGTGGCGCTGACGCTGGCGCAGGGCGATAAAACGCTGGCGCGCCAGTTAACTACCGAGATCCTCTCAGGCCGTTTTCAGCCCGCGACGCCAACGTTCCTCAACTGCGGCAAACAGCAGCGCGGCGAGCTGGTCTCCTGCTTCCTGTTACGCATTGAAGACAATATGGAGTCGATTGGCCGCGCGGTGAATTCCGCGTTGCAGCTTTCCAAACGCGGCGGCGGCGTGGCATTTCTGCTCTCCAACCTGCGCGAAGCCGGCGCACCGATCAAGCGCATTGAAAACCAGTCCTCCGGGGTGATCCCGGTGATGAAAATGCTGGAAGATGCCTTTTCCTATGCCAACCAGCTTGGCGCACGCCAGGGCGCAGGCGCGGTTTATCTGCACGCGCACCACCCGGATATTCTGCGTTTTCTCGATACCAAGCGCGAAAACGCCGACGAGAAAATCCGTATCAAAACCCTGTCGCTGGGTGTGGTGATCCCGGATATCACTTTCCGTCTGGCGAAAGCGAACGCTGAGATGGCGCTGTTCTCGCCCTATGATGTCGAGCGTTTATACGGCAAACCGTTCGGCGACGTAGCCATCAGCGAGATGTACGAGCAGTTGCTGGCCGACGATCGCGTGCGTAAAAGCTACATTAATGCCCGCGATTTCTTCCAGACGCTGGCGGAAATCCAGTTTGAATCCGGCTACCCGTACATCATGTTTGAAGATACGGTCAACCGCACCAATCCGATTGCCGGGCGCATTAACATGAGCAACCTGTGCTCGGAAATTTTGCAGGTCAACAGCGCCTCGACCTTCGATGAGAATCTTGATTACGCCAATACCGGGCGCGATATCTCCTGCAACCTTGGCTCGCTGAACATTGCGCACACCATGGATTCCCCGGACTTTGGCCGCACGGTGGAAACCGCCATTCGCGGTTTAACCGCGGTGTCCGACATGAGCCATATCCGCTCGGTGCCTTCGGTGGAAAACGGCAATGCCGCCTCGCACGCCATCGGGCTTGGGCAGATGAACCTGCACGGTTATCTGGCGCGCGAAGGCATCGCCTATGGCAGCGAAGAGGGACTGGATTTCACCAACTTCTACTTCTACACCATCACCTGGCATGCGCTGCATACCTCAATGATGATCGCCCGCGAGCGCGGTCAGCATTTTGCCGGTTTCCCGGCCTCGCGCTACGCCAGCGGCGAGTATTTCAACCAGTACCTTGAGGGTGACTGGCAACCGAAAACGGAAAAAGTGCGGGCGCTGTTTGAACGTGCTGGCATCACCATCCCAACCCGTGAAATGTGGCAACAACTGCGTGACGATGTGATGCGCTACGGGATCTACAACCAGAATCTACAGGCCGTGCCGCCCACCGGGTCGATCTCGTATATCAATCACGCGACATCAAGCATTCACCCGATTGTGTCGAAAATTGAGATCCGCAAAGAGGGCAAAACCGGGCGCGTCTACTACCCGGCGCCGTTTATGACCAACGACAACCTGGCGCTGTACGAAGACGCCTACGAAATCGGGCCGGAAAAGATCATTGATACCTACGCCGAGGCCACGCGCCATGTGGATCAGGGGCTCTCGCTAACGCTGTTCTTTAAAGACACCGCCACCACCCGCGATATCAACAAAGCGCAGATTTACGCCTGGAAAAAAGGCATTAAGTCACTGTATTACATTCGCCTGCGCCAGCTTGCGCTGGAAGGCACCGAAATCCAGGGCTGCGTGTCCTGCGCGTTGTAAGGAGAAAAGGATGAGCCAACTATCACGCGTCAGCGCGGTGAACTGGAACAAAATCCAGGACGATAAAGACCTGGAAGTGTGGAATCGCCTGACCAGCAACTTCTGGCTGCCGGAAAAAGTGCCGCTGTCGAACGATATTCCTGCCTGGCAGACGTTAAGCCCGGCAGAGCAGCAGCTTACTATTCGCGTTTTTACCGGTCTGACGTTACTCGACACCATTCAGAACACCGTCGGCGCACCCGCGTTGATGGCGGACGCGCTAACCCCGCACGAAGAGGCGGTGTTGTCGAATGTCAGCTTTATGGAAGCGGTGCACGCCCGCTCTTACAGCTCTATTTTCTCTACGCTGTGCCAGAGCAGAGATGTCGACGCCGCTTACAGCTGGAGCGAAGAGAACCCCGCATTGCAGCGCAAAGCGCAGCTGATCCTGCACTATTACCGCACCGATGAACCGCTGAAGAAGAAGATCGCCAGCGTGTTTCTGGAATCATTCCTCTTCTATTCCGGTTTCTGGCTGCCGATGTACTGGTCGAGCCGCGGTAAGCTCACTAACACCGCCGATTTGATTCGCCTGATCATCCGCGATGAAGCGGTGCACGGCTACTACATTGGTTATAAGTACCAGAAAGGGCTGGAAAAAGTGAGCGCGGAAAAACGCGAGGAGTTGAAAACGTTCGCGCTGGATCTGCTGATGGATCTCTACGAGAACGAACTCAGTTACACCGATGATTTGTACGCCGGGAGCGGCTGGGCCGAAGATGTGAAAGCGTTTCTCTGTTACAACGCCAACAAGGCGCTGATGAACCTCGGTTACGAGCCATTATTCCCGCCGGAAATGGCCGACGTGAACCCGGCAATTTTGTCCGCGCTCTCGCCAAATGCCGATGAAAATCATGACTTCTTCTCCGGCTCCGGCTCGTCATACGTGATGGGCAAAGCCGTCGAAACCGAAGATGAAGACTGGAACTTCTAATCTTTCATTCCTCTCCCGAAAGGGAGAGGAATATTCCCGTTGATATTGCACTTAAAATAACCCGCCACGAAAAAAGGATATTATTATTCTAATAATGTCTTCGTGATTTCCCGGCACAATATCCCTTCAGCTTCTACACTGTAATTGTTTCGTCATTTTCATCTGAATCCGCACTATTCAGGTGCGATTCCCCGACGAATTTCAAAAAAAATCTCATCCGCCGCCAGCCCTTATTTCATGGGAAATGGCGGCAATTATCGCTTAAGCAAATTCTTAAAGACGGGAAATTCAGGGTTGTCTCAGATTCTGAGTATGCTAGGGTATATCCAGTCAATTATTCTCACCAGGTACGATATCGACACAATAAATAACAGGAACTCTATTATTGCATGGCAATTAAATTAGAAGTTAAAAACCTTTATAAGATATTTGGCGAGCATCCGCAGCGGGCTTTCAAATATATTGAAAAAGGCCTTTCGAAAGAACAAATTCTGGAAAAAACGGGTCTGTCGCTTGGCGTGAAAGACGCCAGTCTGGCCATTGAAGAAGGCGAGATATTTGTCATCATGGGGTTATCCGGATCGGGTAAATCCACTATGGTACGCCTTCTCAATCGCCTGATTGAACCCACCCGCGGACAGGTGCTGATTGACGGCGTGGATATCGCCAAAATATCGGACGCCGAATTACGCGAGGTGCGCAGGAAAAAGATTGCGATGGTCTTCCAGTCATTTGCGCTAATGCCCCATATGACGGTGCTGGATAATGCCGCCTTTGGCATGGAATTAGCCGGTATTCCGGCGCACGAACGCCAGGAAAAAGCGCTGGATGCGCTGCGTCAGGTTGGGCTGGAGAATTATGCGCACAGTTATCCGGATGAACTTTCTGGCGGTATGCGCCAGCGTGTTGGTCTGGCGCGCGCATTAGCCATCAACCCCGATATCTTATTAATGGATGAAGCCTTCTCCGCGCTCGATCCATTAATTCGCACCGAAATGCAGGATGAACTGGTAAAGCTTCAGGCCCGCCACCAGCGCACCATTGTATTTATTTCCCACGATCTGGATGAGGCCATGCGTATTGGCGACAGGATTGCCATTATGCAAAACGGTGAAGTGGTACAGGTCGGCACGCCGGATGAAATATTGAATAATCCGGCCAATGATTATGTGCGTACCTTCTTCCGTGGTGTGGATATTAGTCAGGTATTTAGCGCCAAAGATATTGCACGGCGTACTCCCGTTGGGCTGATTCGCAAAACGCCAGGCTTCGGCCCGCGTTCGGCGCTGAAAGTGTTGCAGGATGAAGATCGTGAATTCGGGTATGTGATTGAACGCGGCAATAAGTTTGTCGGCGTTGTTTCCATCGACTCCCTGAAAGAGGCGCTCGGTCAAAGCCAGGGAATCGAGGCGGCGTTAATCGACTCCCCGCTTGCGGTGGATGCAGAAACGCCGCTCAGCGAGTTGCTCTCCCACGTTGGGCAAGCGCCCTGCGCCGTACCGGTGGTCGGTGAAGAGCAACAGTATGTGGGCATCATCTCTAAACGGATGCTGCTGCAGGCTTTAGATCGCGAGGGGGCGAACAATGGCTGATCAAAACAACCCGTGGGATAGCGCACCGGCAACCGACAACGCCGCGCAGTCTGCGGATGCCTGGGGCGGCGGCAGTAGCGCACCAGCCGATGGCGGCAGCGCTGACTGGCTGCACAGCGCGCCGGCACCCGCGCCGGAACACTTCAATATTATGGATCCGTTCCACAAGACGCTGATCCCGCTCGATAGCTGGGTAACGCAGGCGATCGACTGGGTGGTGATGCACTTCCGCCCGTTGTTTCAGGGCATTCGCGTGCCGGTGGATTACATCCTCAGCGCATTCCAGCAGATGCTGCTGGGCATGCCCGCGCCGGTGGCGATTATTCTTTTCTCGCTGATCGCCTGGCAGATGAGCAGCGCCGGAATGGGCGTTGCCACGCTGGTATCACTGATTGCTATTGGTGCTATCGGTGCCTGGTCGCAGGCGATGGTGACATTGGCGCTGGTACTGACCGCCCTGCTGTTCTGCGTGGTGATCGGTTTGCCAATGGGCATCTGGCTGGCACGTAGCCAGCGCGCGGCGAAAATCGTTCGCCCGCTGCTGGATGCGATGCAGACCACCCCCGCGTTTGTCTACCTGGTGCCGATTGTGATGCTGTTTGGTATCGGCAACGTACCGGGCGTGGTGGTGACGATTATCTTCGCCCTGCCGCCGGTGGTACGTCTGACTATTCTCGGCATCAACCAGGTGCCGGCCGATTTGATCGAAGCCTCGCGCTCATTTGGCGCAAGCCCGCGCCAGATGTTGTTTAAAGTACAGTTACCGCTGGCCATGCCCACCATTATGGCGGGAATTAACCAGACGTTGATGCTTGCCCTCTCCATGGTAGTGATCGCCTCGATGATCGCCGTTGGCGGGCTTGGCCAGATGGTACTGCGCGGTATTGGCCGCCTTGATATGGGGCTTGCCACCGTTGGCGGCGTGGGGATTGTTATCCTCGCTATCATTCTCGACCGCCTGACGCAGGCTGTCGGTCGCGATTCCCGCAGCCGCGGTAATCGCCGCTGGTATCAAACCGGCCCGCTGGGTCTGCTGACCCGCCCTTTCGCTAAATAATCTGTCGCCCGGCAACTCGCCGGGCAGCAGTATCCCACCTGAACAATAAGGAACAACGATGCGACATAGCGTACTTTTTGCCACAGCGTTTGCCACCCTTGTCTCGACCAGTGCATTTGCTGCAGACGCAGAACTGCCAGGCAAAGGCATCACTGTGAAGCCTTTTCAAAGCACTATTGCCGAAGAGAGTTTCCAGACATTGCTGGTGAGCCGCGCCCTTGAAAAACTCGGTTACACCGTGAATACCCCAGACGAAGTGGATTACAACGTGGGTTACACCTCAATGGCGGCGGGCGATGTCACCTTTACCGCCGTCAACTGGCAACCGCTGCATGACGACATGTATGCCGCCGCCGGGGGCGACAAAAAATTCTACCGTGAAGGCACCTATGTCACCGGCGCGGCGCAGGGGTATTTGATCGATAAGAAAACCGCCGAGAAATATCACATCACCAACATTGAGCAGCTAAAAGATCCGAAAATCGCCAGGCTGTTTGACGGTAACGGCGACGGCAAAGCCGACATGATGGGTTGCTCACCGGGCTGGGGCTGTGAAGCGGTGATTAACCACCAGCATCAGGCTTATGGTCTGGAAAATACTGTCACCGTTAGCCACGGGAACTACTCGGCGATGATGGCGGATACCATTACCCGTTTCAAAGAGGGCAAACCGGTGCTCTATTACACCTGGACGCCGTACTGGGTCAGCGACGTGCTGAAACCGGGTAAAGATGTGGTCTGGCTGCAAGTGCCGTTCTCTTCCCTGCCGGGGGAACAGAAAGATATCGACACCAAACTGCCAAACGGCATGAACTACGGGTTCCCGGTGAATACCATGCATATTGTTGCTAACAAAGCCTGGGCCGAGAAAAACCCGGCCGCGGCGAAACTTTTCGCCGTGATGAAACTGCCGCTGGCCGATATCAATGCCGAAAACGCCATGATGCATGCAGGCAAATCCTCTGAAGCGGATATTCAGGGTCACGTTGATGGCTGGATCAAAGCGCACCAGCAGCAGTTCGACGGCTGGATCAAAGAGGCGCTTGCCGCACAGAAATAACCTGTCGCCGTCACCCCTTCAACAGCGCCATCGGTTTTTTGCCGGATGGCGCTGTTGCTTATTCAGGCAGTACCTGTTCGCCCGTTGCCTGTTGCCTGTTGCCTGTTGCCTGTTGCCCGTTGCCCGTTGCCCGTTGCCCGTTGCCCGTTGCCTGTTCGCCTGTTCGCCTGTTCGCCTGTTCGCCTGTTCGCCTGTTCGCCTGTTCGCCTGTTCGCCTGTTCGCCTGGCAGGGTACGTTACCGCACGTTCCGACACGCGATCTTCCTCACAAAATTCAATCTATTGGCTATGATGAGTGTCTGGAAAAAACATACCTGACTGACAACGCCAATGAACACACCGAACCAGGGTCTCAGCCCGGCGCTGATTGCGCTGATGTCCGTTGCCACCGGCCTCGCTGTCGCCAGCAACTACTATGCACAACCGCTCCTCGATACCATCGCCCACGCCTTTTCGCTCACGCCCAACCAGGCCGGATTTATTGTTACCGCTGCCCAGCTTGGCTACGCCGCCGGGCTGTTATTTCTCGTGCCGCTTGGCGATATGTTCGAACGACGTTCGCTGATCGTACTGATGACACTGCTGTCGGCAGGCGGCATGCTGATCACCGCCAGTAGTTCGTCGCTCGGTCTGATGATCCTCGGCACGGCGCTGACCGGGCTGTTTTCCGTGGTGGCGCAAATTCTCGTACCGCTGGCCGCCACGCTGGCAACCCCGGACAAACGCGGCAAAGTGGTGGGCACGATCATGAGCGGTCTGCTGCTCGGCATTTTGCTGGCACGCACCGTTGCCGGATTACTGGCAAGCCTCGGCGGCTGGCGCACGGTTTACTGGGTCGCCAGCGTATTAATGGTGCTAATGGCGCTGGCGCTGTGGCGCGGGCTGCCGAAAATCAAGCAAGATAATCACCTTAATTATCTGCAACTGCTTGGCTCGATATTTGGCCTGTTTGCCGGTGACAAACTGTTACGTACCCGGGCAATGCTTGGCTGCCTGAGCTTTGCGAACTTCAGCATTTTGTGGACGTCAATGGCGTTCCTGCTGGCCTCACCGCCGTTTCAGTTCTCCGAGGCGACGATCGGCCTGTTTGGCCTGGTGGGCGCCGCAGGCGCACTTGGCGCACGGCAGGCCGGTGGGCTGGCGGATCGGGGTCACGCCCATCTCACCACCACCGGCGGCCTGATCCTGTTGCTGCTCTCGTGGGTGGCTATCTGGCTTGGACACAGCTCGGTTATCGCCTTGATTATTGGCATTATCGTGCTGGATCTCACCGTGCAGGGGGTGCATATCACCAACCAGACGGTTATCTATCGCGTAAAACCGGACGCGCGAAACCGCCTGACCGCCGGGTATATGACCAGCTATTTTATTGGCGGCGCGGCGGGCTCGCTGATCTCCGCTTCCGCATGGCAACACGCCGGCTGGACAGGAGTTTGCCTGGCGGGTAGCGTTCTGGCACTGCTGAATCTGCTGGTTTGGTGGCGAGGATTTCACCGCCAGGAGGCGGCAATCTAAGCACTCCCCCACGTTTGCACGTTTCGGAGGAACACCGGGGTGTTAACGAGTCCCTCAGTCTGTTAAGGTTATGGGACTTGTTTATCCCGGTTATATTAACGTGGGTGATATATAACAAACATTATGGATATGGATAGTTCAGTAACCGCAACAAAGAGCACGTCTGACCAGAGCGCGACATTTCTGGAGGGTATCAAAGACAGCCTTCCCATCGTTTTGAGTTACGTCCCCGTCGCGTTTGCCTTTGGCATGAATGCCACCAAACTCGGTTTTACCCCACTCGAAAGCGTTTTCTTCTCCTGCATTATTTATGCGGGTGCCAGCCAGTTCGTCATCACCACCATGCTTGCCGCGGGTAGCGCATTATGGGTTGCCGCGCTGACTGTGATGGCCATGGATGTTCGCCACGTGCTTTATGGCCCGTCGCTGCGCAGCCGTATTCTGCAACCGCTCAAAAACCGCAAAACGGCCGTCTGGGCTTTTGGCCTGACGGATGAGGTATTTGCCGCCGCCACCGCGAAGCTGGTGCGAGATAACCGTCGCTGGAGCGAGAACTGGATGATCGGCATCGCCTTATTTTCCTGGCTTTCATGGGTGGCGGGCACGGTGCTGGGTGCGTTTTCCGGCGACGGGCTGCTCGATGGTTACCCGGCGGTGGAATCGGCGTTAGGGTTTATGTTGCCCGCGCTGTTTATGAGTTTCCTGCTGGCCTCGTTCCAGCGTCGCCAGATAAGTGCCGTGACGGCGGCGTTGCTCGGCGCACTGGCGGGCGTCACGCTGTTTTCCATTCCTGCCGCGATTCTGGCGGGGATTTTCGCCGGTTGCCTGGCCGCGCTGGTACAGGCGTTTTATCAAGGAGCATCGGATGCGCAATGAGGTGCTGCTGCTCGGCCTGCTGGTGGGCTGCGTCAATTTTTTATTCCGTTATCTGCCGTTGCGTATCCGCGCCGGACAGTCGCGCCCGGCGAAACGCGGTGTGAGCGGTGTGTTTTTGGACACCATTGGCATTGCGTCCATCTGCGCGCTGCTGGTGGTTTCCTGCGTGCCGGAAATCGCCGCCGACAGCCGCCGTTTGCTGCCGACACTTGCCGGTTTCGCGGTGCTCGGCGTGAGTTTCTGGAAAACACGCAGCATTATTCTCCCCACGCTACTGAGCGCTTTCGCGTACGGAATCGTCTGGAAACTCCTGGCAGATGCATAGATAAGGCAAATTTATTACTACAAATAATACATTTACTTTATTTGTCACTGTCGTTACTATATCGACTGCAATTAATGAGGTTATACCCAAATGGATAGTTCGTTTACGCCCATTGAACAAATGCTTAAGTTTCGCGCCAGCCGCTATGAAGATTTCCCGTTTCAGGAAATTCTGTTAACCCGCCTGTGTATGCATATGCAGGGCAAGTTGCTGGAAAACCGCAATAAGATGCTGAAAGCGCAGGGCATTAACGAGACATTGTTTATGGCGCTGATTACCCTGGAATCCCAGGAAAATCACAGTATTCAGCCTTCTGAGCTGAGTAGCGCGCTGGGTTCATCCCGTACCAATGCGACACGCATCGCTGATGAGCTGGAAAAGCGCGGCTGGATTGAGCGTCGCGAAAGCGATAACGATCGTCGCTGTCTGCACCTGCAACTGACCGAGAAAGGTCACGAGTTCCTGCGCCAGGTTCTGCCCCCGCAGCATAACTGCCTGCATCAACTCTGGTCTTCGCTGAGCGTTGGCGAGAAAGATCAGCTTGAGCATATCACCCGAAAACTCCTGACGCGTCTCGACCAGATGGAAGAGGACGACGTCATTCTCGAGGCGTTGCGCTAACGCGATAAGACGCTCGAATATCCAGGATATAAGAATACTGAAAAGCCAGTATCTACTGGCTTTTTTGGCAAAAACAGGCCGGCGTTTGCCGGGATGAAAATAAGAAGATCGTGGAGAAAAGCATGAGCGCAAATGCGGAGAGTCAAACCCCGCAGCAACCGGTCAAAAAGAAAGGCAAACGTAAAAACGCCCTTCTTCTGCTGACCTTGCTCTTTATTGTTATTGCCGTGGCATACGGGATTTATTGGTTTTTGGTACTGCGTCACTTCGAGGAGACCGATGACGCGTACGTGGCAGGGAACCAGGTACAAATCATGGCGCAGGTGTCCGGCAGCGTGACGAAAGTCTGGGCCGATAACACTGATTTCGTCAAACAGGGCGATGTGCTGGTAACGCTGGACGCAACTGACGCGCAGCAGGCGTTTGAAAAAGCGCAAACCGCGCTGGCAAGCAGCGTTCGCCAGACCCGCCAGTCAATCATCAACAGCAAGCAGTTGCAGGCGAGCATTGAGCTGAAAAAAACCGCCCTCGCCCAGGCGCAGAGCGATTTTAACCGCCGCGTGCCGCTCGGCAGTGCCAACCTGATTGGCCGTGAAGAGCTGCAACACGCCCGTGATGCCGTGGCCAGCGCGCAAGCAGAGCTGGATGTCGCCATTCAGCAGTACAACGCTAACCAGGCCATCGTGCTTGATACCCGTCTGGAAGATCAACCGGCGGTAAAACAAGCTGCGACCGAAGTTCGCAATAGCTGGCTGGCGCTGCAACGAACTAAAATCGTCAGCCCAATCACCGGCTACGTTTCCCGCCGCGCCGTGCAGCCTGGCGCACAGATCACAACGTCCACCGCGCTGATGGCTGTCGTTCCGGCCAGTAACCTGTGGGTGGATGCGAACTTTAAAGAGACGCAGCTTGCGCATATGCGTATTGGTCAGAGCGCGACCATCATCAGCGACATTTACGGCGATGAAGTGAAGTACACCGGTAAAGTGGTTGGCCTGGATATGGGCACCGGCAGTGCGTTCTCGCTGCTGCCTGCGCAAAACGCCACCGGTAACTGGATCAAAGTGGTTCAGCGTCTGCCGGTACGTATTGAGCTGGATGCAAAACAACTCGCCGACCATCCGCTGCGTATTGGTCTGTCCACGCTGGTGAAAGTGGATACCGCCGATCGTGAAGGTCAGGTGCTGGCAAGCCAGGTGCGCACCAGCCCGGCCTATGAAAGCAACGCCCGGGAAATCAGCCTTGAGCCGGTCAACACCTTGATCGAAAACATCGTGAAAGCCAACGCCGGTTAATCTGAGGTGAGTGCAATGCAACAGAAACCGCTGGAAGGCGCGCAGCTGGTCATTATGACCATTGCGTTGTCGCTTGCGACCTTCATGCAGGTGCTGGACTCGACCATCGCTAACGTTGCTATTCCGACTATTGCCGGTAACCTTGGCTCCTCGCTGAGCCAGGGTACCTGGGTGATCACCTCATTCGGGGTGGCAAACGCCATCTCGATTCCGATCACCGGCTGGCTGGCGAAACGCGTTGGGGAAGTGAAGCTGTTTCTCTGGTCTACCGTCGCCTTCGCAATTGCCTCCTGGGCGTGCGGCGTCTCCAGCAGTCTGGGGATGCTTATCTTCTTTCGTGTGATCCAGGGGATTGTCGCCGGGCCGCTGATCCCGCTGTCACAGAGTTTGTTGCTCAGCAACTATCCCCCTGCCAAGCGCTCTATCGCGCTGGCGCTGTGGTCAATGACGGTGATCGTCGCGCCGATTTGCGGGCCGATCCTCGGCGGCTATATCAGCGATAACTACCACTGGGGCTGGATCTTCTTTATCAACGTACCGATCGGTGCGCTGGTGGTGTTGCTGACGCTGCAAAGCCTGCGTGGGCGCGAAACACGTACCGAGCAGCGGCGCATTGATGGCGTAGGGCTGGCGTTGCTGATCGTCGGTATCGGTAGCCTGCAGGTGATGCTCGACCAGGGTAAAGAGCTCGACTGGTTTAACTCGACGGAGATCATCGTGCTGACGATTGTCGCCGTGGTGTCGATAAGTTTCCTGGTGGTGTGGGAGTTGACCGACGATAACCCGATAGTCGATCTGTCGCTGTTTAAGTCACGCAACTTTACCATCGGCTGCTTGTGTATCAGCCTTGCCTATATGCTCTATTTCGGCGCGATTGTGTTGTTACCACAGTTGTTGCAGGAAGTGTATGGCTACACCGCGACCTGGGCGGGGCTGGCTTCTGCGCCGGTTGGCGTGATCCCGGTGCTGTTGTCGCCGATTATTGGCCGCTTCGCGCATAAGCTGGATATGCGCCGTCTGGTGACGTTCAGCTTTATTATGTATGCGGTGTGCTTCTACTGGCGTGCGTATACCTTCGAGCCGGGCATGGATTTCGGCGCTTCGGCGTGGCCTCAGTTCATTCAGGGTTTCGCGGTGGCGTGCTTCTTTATGCCGCTGACGACCATCACCCTTTCCGGTTTGCCACCAGAGCGACTGGCGGCGGCGTCGAGCCTGTCGAACTTCGCGCGTACGCTGGCGGGCTCGATCGGAACCTCGATCACCACGACGCTGTGGACGAACCGGGAATCGATGCATCATGCGCAGCTTACAGAGTCGGTCAATCCGTACAATCCGAACTCGCAGGAAATCTATAACCAGCTGCAGGGAATGGGCATGTCGCAGCAACAGGCTTCCGGCTGGATAGCGCAGCAGATAACCAACCAGGGGCTGATTATCTCCGCCAATGAGATTTTCTGGTTCTCTGCGGGGGTGTTCCTGATCTTGCTGGGGCTGGTGTGGTTTGCCAAACCGCCATTTGGTGCGGGCGGCGGCGGCGGCGGCGCGCATTAACCTGAAAAGCAAATCGCCTCCTGATGGAGGCGATTTTTTTAATGGCTTGTTTTACTTCTCAATGCCGAGAACTTCCAGCGTCATCACGGAAGTCACGCCGGGCGGTACAGCGCCAGGTATACCTTCCTCGCCGTAAGCCAGCTCGGTGGGAACATAAATCTTCACTCTGCCACCCACGACCAGTTTTTTTACACCAGCACGCATCACCATCGGCAGCTCGCTCACGCGCGCGGTGTTGACTTCGTTCTGTGCGAGCACCTGCCCGGAGCTGACCTTTTCATCCACTTTGAAACGAATGACATCGGTATCGCCAATAGCGGCACCCGGCCCACGTTTTTCAACCAAATAGACCACGCCGTTATCCGCCTGCACCGCGCCCTTTAGCTTCGCCGCATCGGCCAGCAACTGCTGTCCTTGCTTCTTGTTACGGGTTATTTCGCGTTGCCGCGCATCGTCTACCTGCTTGTTGAGCGTACTGAGGATCTTTTCCAGCTCTGCATTCTGCATTTGCAGAGTGTTAGCGAATTTATCCTGCAAGCCCTGCAAAAAAGCCGTCGGCATAAATTTCTGCCCGATATCTTTGAGCACCTCGCTCTCAAGCTGGACTTTTGCCGCAAACCAGACACCCCAGGCATAGTTAACGCGGGCGTGTTCTGATTTTTTCGCCGCCAGTGAGAAGGCTGGCGAAGCCGCTTTCGTTGCTGCAGTTTTTGCTACGGCTGGCGTAGCCTGTGCCGCTGCGAGCTGCTGCTCCACTTGCGCTTTCTGCTCGCTACTCTGCTTCAGCTTCGCTTCCAGCTCGGCGAGTTGCGCACTCTGCCCGGTAGTTTGCTTTGTCGCCTCCGCCAGTTGCGCATCTGCCGTTTCGCGCGTTTTATTCGCCTCAGCGAGCTGTTTTTCCAGCTCTGCCGTTTTCGCCGTCGCCAGCCGATGTTTCTCCTCAGATGCAGCAGCCTGCTCTTTCGCCTCCGCCAGCTGCTGCTGCGCCAGCGCATTCTCTTCACTGCGCTGCTTCAGCTTCGCTTCCAGCTCGGCGAGCTGTGCGCTCTGCCCGCTAGTTTGCTTTGTCACGTCAGCCAGCTGCGCATCTGCCGTTTCGCGCGTTTTATTCGCCTCAGCGAGCTGTTTTTCCAGCTCCGCCGTTTTCGCCGTTGCCAGCGTATTCTCTTCACTGCACTGCTTCAGCTTCGCTTCCAGCGCGGCGAGTTGCGCGCTCTGCCTGGTAGTTTGCTTTGTCGCCTCAGACAGTTGCGCATCTGCTGCTTCGCGCGTTTTATTCGCCTCAGCAAGCTGTTTTTCCAGATCTGCCGTTTTCGCCGTCGCCAGCTGGCGTTTCTCCTCAGATGCAGCGGCCTGCTCTTTCGCTTCCGCCAGCTGCTGCTGCGCCAGCGCATTCTCTTCACTGCGCTGTTTCAGCTTCGCTTCCAGCTCGGCAAGTTGCGTGCTCTGCCCGCTAGTTTGCTTTGTCGCCTCAACCAGTTGCGCATCTGCTGCTTCGCGCGTTTTATTCGCCTCAGCGAGCTGTTTTTCCAGCTCCGCCGTTTTCGCCATCGCCAGCTGGCGTTTCTCCTCAGATGCCGCGGCCTGCTCTTTCGCCTCCGCCAGCTGCTGCTGTAGCACTTTGTTATCGTTGCTCATCGACTGGAGTTGTTCGGCGTCCTGGGGACGCGGCGTTGCCTGAACCGTATTTAACTGCTGTTTCGCTTGCGCTTTCTCTTCACTACTTTGCTTTAGCGCCTCCTCCAGCTTCTCAATACGGGATGCCTGCATACTCATCTTTTTCATGGCGGCATCAAGCTGGCTGTTTAATGCGTCACCGGATTTATTTGCCTGCGCCAGTTGTTGGCTAAGTGCCTGTAACTGCTGGCGCTGATTATCACCTTCACCAGACGCCTCCCCGGGTTTTACGATCGCGGCGGCCTGCTTTTTCCGTAGCGTTTTGATTTCATGCTGTAGCGCGGCAAGCTGGTCCTTAAGCTGCTTGATGTGTTGTTCACTCGAATCGGGTTTTGGCGCTGGCAGTTTCACAGGGGCGAGAGGTGGCGGGACAACAACCTCCCCTGCGGCACCCCGATCAACCGTAAACGGTGAGTTCGGTTCGGCCGATATGATATGTTCTTTGTTGAGGCGTTCGAGTAATAAATCGGGCTCAGCATAGACGGAAAGAGAGAAAACCGATAACAATACAGCAGAGGAGTGGCGTAGTTTTATCATAACTGTTTCAGCGTATTTGCTCGGCTGGACATATTCGCGAATACCGCGCTGCGCACGCGAGAACAAACAACTTCTACCTTGTTATCAATTTCCGTTTTCATTATTTCAGCGGCGTTCTTATCAATTATTGGCTGATTTTTCTTATAGACTTCGTAGCTATTATTAATCGTCTTAAATTGCTGGGTGTAGGTTTGAAACGCCGATTTATCCAAACCTTTTAATGCGGTAAGCCATTCGTAGCACTGCTGCGCCTGCTGCTTCTGCGGGGAGTCTTTCACCACCGAAGGCACTGTTGATTTAACACATCCCGTTAATGCAAAAGATAACAAAAGGGAGACACATAAAAGGTAAAGTTGTGAGCGTCGCATAATATCCTCATCACTCAGACATATTCTTTCACTGAAATTCATTCAGTTAATAGATAAATTTAACATGGAATATCGGTCAAATAACAACGAGGATGAAAACTATCACGGCAGCATTTAAATAACAATAAGAAGACCCATACCCACAAAGGATATTGTTCAGGCATCATTTATCTTTATATATATAGATAAATAATATTTTTAATGAATAAATAATATTGAAAGGCGTTTGAGTAAAAATAATAATGCCGCCTTCCGGGCAGAAAGGCGGCATGGGAAACTAGATATGCAGTTCCTGCAATTTTTCTTTCGGCAGGGCGAGTTCTTCGTTGCTGTTAACGCGAACATCGCGATCGAGAATGTGACGCGCGATTTCTTGCGCTTCTTCCAGAGAGTGCATCTGGTATGTCCCGCACTGATAGATATTCAGTTCCGGGATCTGGCTTTGATCTTTTACTTTCAGGACATCTGCCATCGCCGCTTTCCAGGCATCGGCGACGCGCTGCTCGTCCGGCGTACCGATCAGGCTCATGTAAAAACCGGTGCGGCAACCCATCGGAGAGATGTCGATGATCTCAACGCCGTTGCCGTTGAGGTGGTTACGCATAAAACCGGCGAACAGATGCTCCAGCGTATGGATACCTTTTTCCGGCATTACTTCTTTGTTCGGTACGCAGAAACGCAGATCGAATACGGTAATGGTGTCGCCGTGCGGCGTGTCCATAGTCTTGGCAACACGGACTGCTGGCGCTTCCATACGGGTATGATCGACAGTGAAGCTATCCAATAATGGCATTTAGTCACCTCCGACAGTGATTTTTTAAAAATAAAATGAACTCTTTTTTCCCGTGCGAGTCTGAGTATATGAAAGACGCGCATTTGTTATCATCATCCCTGATCTTCAGAGATGAAATTTTGGCCACAGAGATGTGGCCTTTTTCTTTTGTATCAAGCGTGGCGCGCGAGTAACGCCTCGAATGACTCCGAATCTCCGGCTTCAACCTCTGCCTGACGCACCAGCGACGCTTTGCACTCGGCGATAAAATCTTCCTCAAGCAAAATTTCCAGTGGCTCTTCACGCAGCTGCGAACGATACTGATCCCCCAGGGCTTTCCCCGTGCCGCCAATACCATTATCAATCATCGAGCGCAGAATGCGCGCAGAGAATGTCAATTCTGGATCGTCGAAGCTGGCAACCAACTGGTCGCACACTTTTTCGTACTCTTCGCCACCGTACACGCCATCCAGCGTCTGCGCTACTCGTTTCAGATCGCTAAACAGATCCTTACCGACCTGAGCGAGCGGGAACTGTGCGGTTTCGCAGCCCATTCCGAGCGTCAAACCGGGTTTACGCCCCTCAAGAATCACGCGATTCCAGTTGGTACGGGTGCACAGTAATTCATCGCTGCTCATTTCCGGCGCATCAGCCAGCGCGCACCAGACCATAAACAGATCGAGGAAGCGCACCTGCTGCTCATCAACGCCAATGGCGGTGAACGGATTGATATCCAGAGAACGAACTTCGATGTACTCAATGCCGCCGCGCAGCAACGCATCCGATGGTGTTTCGCCACTTCGGGTCACACGTTTCGGGCGAATGGGCGCATACAGCTCGTTTTCAATCTGCAGAATATTGGTGTTGATCTGTAAGTATTTACCATCTTTTTTCAGACCAATTTTGGCGTATTCCTCAGAAGGCGTTTTAATTGCGCGCTTCAACGCCACCACATAGTCGTGCAGGTTATTGAAGGTAATACCAAGATTGCTTTGCGATTTATTGGTGTACCCGAGGTCGCTCAGGCGTAATGAGGTCGCATACGGCAAGTAGTACATACCGTTAGACGTTTTCTCAAACGGCAGCGTTGTCGGTTTCCCTTGCAGGAACGACGAGCAAATTGCTGGCGAAGCGCCAAACAGATACGGGATCACCCAGCCGAACCGATAGTAATTGCGGATGAGGCGGAAATACCCTTCCGATACCGATTCTTTATCCGTACTGCCGCTTTTCGCTTCCCAGAAAGCCATTGGCAGCGAGAAATTGTAATGTACGCCGGAAATGGTTTGCATGAGCGCGCCATAGCGATTTTTCAGCCCTTCGCGGTAGAGCGTTTTCAGGCGACCGATATTGGACGTGCCGTATTGCGCCAGCTCAATATCCTGACCATCTTTGATATAACACGGCATGCTCAACGGCCACATGCGTTCATCGCCAATCTGGCGCGCAGTGTAGCGATGAATGTCGCGCATGATAGTCAGCATATGATCGATATCGCCATCTACCGGAGTGATAAATTCCAGCAGTGCTTCAGCAAAATCGGTGGTGATCCATTTATGGGTCAGTGCTGAGCCAAGCGCAGCCGCATGACCCGTAGTTGCCAGAGAGCCATCCGCATTTACGCGCAGCGTTTCACGCTCAAGACCGCGTTGTATCCCCTTCAGAGCTTGAGGATGTTTTTCCAGCCAGGACAGCGCCTGTGATACGTCCGGGATCAAATTGACCTCCCGCCTGTCATAATCATTTTATTAAGCATAATTGTAATGGTTGACGATTAAAGGTCACTCACTCAGTCCAATTAGTGCCACCACGTCATACCCTGCAGCGTTACAAAGGCAATCGCCAGATAGCGCAACGCTTTGCCAAGGCATAAAAAAATTACTACTGGCCCCCACGACAAGCGCATCCATCCTGCCAGCAGGCACAGCAAGTCGCCTATAACAGGCACCCAGCTTAACAACAGCGCTGCCGCGCCGTATCGTTTAAGCCAGTCAGTCGCTTTTTCCTGCCAGCGCGATGTTTTACGCTGCGGGAAGAAACGCCCAAGAATAACGTTAGTCAGCCCTCCAAGGCTATTACCCATTGTTGCTATTACAACAAGAAGCCAGGGCTGGCTAACGTGAGAAATGAGCATGGCAACCAGCACAACCTCAGAATTGCCAGGCAACAGCGTGGCGCTGAGAAAACTGCTGGAAAACAGTGACAACAGCGACAGTGTGTCACTCACAATAAGCGAACGTCCACGACGTCCATACCGGCTGCACGCGCCGCCTGAAGCCCGAAATCCGCATCTTCGAAAACGATGCATTGCGTCGGTTCCACCCCCATGCTTTGTGCACAAAGCAGAAAAGTATCGGGCGCGGGTTTGTGATGTTTAACATGATCGGCTGCGATAACGGCGTCAAAGTAACCCCGCAGTCCAAGATGTGCCAGCAGCGCCTCCGCAATCGCGCTTTCGCTGCCCGTTCCTACAGACATCGGACGGCGACCATGCCACGCTTTCACGACCTCGATAAGCGGTAATGGGCGAACAGAGTCCAGCAGCATCGCTTTTACCATCGCCGTTTTTTCCTGAGCCAACAGATGCGGATCGAGATCACCCTGGTTGGCTTCAATAATGGATTGCGCGATACGCCAGGTTGGAGCGCCGTTAAGCCCAATCATTGCCTGTTCGTCAAAACGCATCCCATAACGCCCGAGCACTTCATGCCAGGCTTTACGGTGAGTTGGCTCTGTATCAAGAATAGTGCCATCCATATCGAAAATCAGACCAGCGTAACGTTCGTACATCATGTTCTCACAAAGCGGATAACAAACAGTTACTTTAACGTAAACAGTGATTTTTGTCGCTGCCAGCGAGTGAGAAGCATAGTGTTACGCATGATTTTGGCGGGATAACCGGTGAGACAAAGTTTTGTATTTTACTGAAGTGATGCGGTCAGGAGAATGGCTTTGCTTAGCTTGCAGGGTATTGCCAGGACAGCGTTATTCTTGCTGGTATCAGCAAAAGATGCTCTAAACCTGAGAGAATAAATCGACGGGTTATTACAGAAGATGGTGCATCCGGGAGGATTCGAACCTCCGACCGCTCGGTTCGTAGCCGAGTACTCTATCCAGCTGAGCTACGGATGCATCGGGAAATGTTTTTACGCTACAGATTCAGAACTTCATGACCAAACAAATCCGGAAAGATGACCCGGCGTTGCCTCGCCTTCAGACCAATGCTGAAACAGCGCAATTCTTTCTGATTCCGGCAGCAATTTCCGCCAGACTGAAAGAATAAACAGATTTGTGTATCAAGAAGATGGTGCATCCGGGAGGATTCGAACCTCCGACCGCTCGGTTCGTAGCCGAGTACTCTATCCAGCTGAGCTACGGATGCATCGGGAAATGCTATTTACAACACAGACTCATATCTGCATAACATCGGCGTACTGAGCAAGAATGGTGCATCCGGGAGGATTCGAACCTCCGACCGCTCGGTTCGTAGCCGAGTACTCTATCCAGCTGAGCTACGGATGCATCGGGAAACTTACTTTACAACGCTGATTCAGTGCTGCGTTACCTCGCCACACTGAGCAAGATGGTGCATCCGGGAGGATTCGAACCTCCGACCGCTCGGTTCGTAGCCGAGTACTCTATCCAGCTGAGCTACGGATGCAAAATGGCGGTGAGGCGGGGATTCGAACCCCGGATGCAGCTTTTGACCGCATACTCCCTTAGCAGGGGAGCGCCTTCAGCCTCTCGGCCACCTCACCACACGCGCCTCTTTCGAGTGCTTCGAAGAACTTGTTAAGGGCTCATCGTCGCTGCGTGGCGCACATATTACTTTCTGGGACTTATAAGTCAAACACTTTTTCCAGCCCCTGAATTGTTTGCACACTTCGCAGGCAATTAGCCTGCAAAAAGGCCAAAAAGGATGTTTTATCAGCAGAAATTCTGCCGTTTCGCTGTAGAAAAATGGCAAAGACATTCCATCTTAACAGTCGGGTAACAGGGAAAAACAACGAGTATGAAATAAAAAGGAAACGTATTGAGAGGAAAATCAGAGGAGGAGTTGCGTCTCGCCGGAAAACAGCGAGACGCGATAATGGCATCAGTAGTTCGACTGCTGTGATTTTTCAGCCTGGATACGCTGGTAGATCTCTTCACGGTGAACGGAAACTTCTTTAGGGGCGTTAACGCCGATACGAACCTGGTTACCCTTAACCCCTAATACAGTCACAGTGACCTCATCCCCAATCATGAGGGTTTCACCAACTCGACGAGTCAGAATCAGCATTCTTTGCTCCTTGAAAGATTAAAAGAGTCGGGTCTCTCTGTATCCCGGCATTATCCATCATATAACGCCAAAAAGTAAGCGATGACAAACACCTAAGTGTAAGCAGTCACGGCATTACATTCTGTTAAACCTAAGTTTAGCCGATATACAAGACTTCAACCTGACTTTATCGTTATCAATAGCGTAGTGGCAACAACGCCATAACCGCAAGGTTATGGCGTCTGCTTTCGCTTTGTAATTATGACAGTTTAGCGCTTACCCAGTCTTTTACACTGGCGAGAGCGGCAGGCAGTGCGGCTGCGTCTGTACCGCCGGCTTGCGCCATATCCGGACGTCCGCCACCTTTACCCCCGACCTGCTGGGCAACCATACCAATCAATTCCCCTGCTTTCACACGGTCGGTCACATCCTTCGACACACCCGCAATCAGGGAAACTTTTCCTTCCGCCACGGTGGCAAGCACAATCACTGAAGCACCCAGTTGGTTTTTCAGATCGTCCACCATGGTACGCAGCATCTTCGGCTCGACGCCAGCCAGCTCGCTAACCAGCAGTTTTACGCCGTTAAGATCGATAGCTTTACCGGACAGGTTAGCGCTCTCCTGCGCTGCCGCCTGCTCTTTAAGCTGCTGCAACTCTTTTTCCAGCTGGCGAGTACGTTCGATAACAGTACGCACTTTATCGCCAAGGTTCTGGCTGTCGCCCTTCAGCAACTGCGCAACATCATGCAGTTGGTCACTCTGCGCATGCAGGCTGGCAATCGCGCCTTCACCGGTAACGGCCTCGATACGACGCACACCTGCCGCTGTGCCGGATTCAGACACAATGCGGAACAGACCAATATCACCGGTGCGGGAAGCATGTGTGCCGCCGCAGAGTTCAGTCGAGAAATCACCCATGCGCAGCACGCGCACGCGGTCTTCGTATTTCTCGCCAAACAGCGCCATTGCACCATTCGCTTTTGCCGTTTCCAGATCCATGATGTTGGTTTCGATTGGCAGGTTACGGCGAATTTGCGCGTTCACCAGATCTTCTACCGCACGGATTTCCGATGGCTTCATGGCTTCAAAATGGGAGAAGTCAAAGCGCAACGCTTTGTCATTGACCAGAGAGCCTTTCTGCGCAACGTGCGTACCGAGCACATCGCGCAGCGCGGCATGCATCAGGTGTGTGGCAGAGTGGTTCAGACGAATACGCGCACGGCGCGCTTCATCGACTTCCGCTTTCACACCGTCGCCCACTTTCAGCGAACCGCTACTCAACTTGCCGAGATGACCAATCGCCTGGCCGTACTTCTGCGTATCCTGTACGGCAAAGGCAAAGCCATTACCTTTCAGTTCGCCTTTATCGCCCACCTGGCCGCCAGACTCGGCGTAGAACGGCGTTTCATCAAGAACAACAACCGCTTCCTGACCTGCGGCAATCGCGTTAACCGGCTTACCATCGACAAACAGCGCAGTCACTTTGCCGTTCAGTTCCAGATGGTCATAACCTTTAAATTCTGAAGCGCCATCAACGCGGATCATCGCGTTGTAATCTGCGCCAAAACCGCTGGATTCGCGCGCGCGGCGGCGTTGCTCTTCCATCGCGGCTTCAAAACCTGCTTCGTCAACTTTCAGATTACGTTCACGGCAGACATCGGCGGTTAAATCCACCGGGAAGCCATACGTATCGTACAAGCGGAAAGCGGTCTCGCCGTCCAGCGTGTCACCTTTCAGTTTTGCCAGCTCTTCGTCCAGCAGCGCCAGGCCACGCTCCAGCGTACGCGCAAATTGTTCTTCTTCGGTTTTCAGAACCTGCTCAACCTGCGCCTGCTGGCGTTGCAGATCTTCACCGGCGGAACCCATCACCTCAATCAACGGGCCTACCAGTTTATAGAAGAAGGTGTCCTTCGCGCCCAGCATGTTGCCATGACGAATCGCACGACGAATGATACGACGCAGCACATAACCACGGTTTTCGTTCGACGGAATGACGCCATCGGCGATAAGGAAGGCACAAGAACGAATGTGGTCGGCAATAACACGCAGCGACTTATTGCTCAAATCTGTCGCGCCGGTCACATTTGCCACCGCCTGAATCAGCCTGGTGAACAGGTCGATTTCGTAGTTGGAATTCACATGTTGCAGCACCGCGGCAACACGCTCCAGGCCCATACCGGTATCCACGGACGGCTTCGGCAGCGGTTCCATAGTGCCATCGGCCTGGCGGTTGAACTGCATAAAGACGATGTTCCAGATTTCGATATAGCGGTCGCCGTCTTCTTCCGGGCTGCCCGGAGGGCCACCCCAGATGTGGTCGCCGTGATCGTAGAAAATCTCGGTGCACGGGCCGCATGGACCGGTATCGCCCATCTGCCAGAAGTTGTCAGAGGCGTAAGCGGCGCCTTTGTTATCGCCGATGCGTATAATGCGCTCGCGCGGCACGCCCACTTCTTTTTCCCAGATTTCGTACGCCTCATCGTCCGTTTCGTATACCGTCACCCACAGACGCTCTTTCGGCAGGTTGAACCAGTTCTCACCGGTCAGCAGTTCCCATGCGTACTGAATAGCATCATGTTTGAAGTAGTCGCCGAAGCTAAAGTTGCCCAGCATTTCAAAGAATGTGTGATGGCGTGCGGTGTAACCGACGTTTTCCAGGTCGTTGTGTTTACCACCAGCACGAACGCAACGCTGTGCTGTGGTAGCGCGGGAATAATTACGTTTGTCGAGCCCAAGGAATACATCCTTGAACTGGTTCATCCCGGCGTTAGTAAACAGCAGAGTCGGGTCGTTATTCGGTACCAGGGAGCTGCTGGCAACTACCTGATGTCCCTTACTATGGAAAAAATCGAGAAACGCCTGACGGATCTCAGCGGTGCTCTTGCTCATAATTATCCTGAAATCAAGCTAACGAAATGTGGTAACCGGCCGTTGCCATACATGGAAAACGCGCCAGCTACTGGAAAAAGTGGGAATAAGATAAGTTTTCTTTACTGCGAAGTAAAATCCCGTATGCGCTCAGTCGGCAAAATTTCGCCATATTTCCTGAATATCTTCCTGCATAAAGCCGCGATAGAGCAAAAAACGCTGCACTTTTACTTTCGCCGCATATTCAGTCGGTAGCGGTTCGCCATATTTGCGCTGCGCCTGCGCACGGGCACTCTCCACCCAGTCGATATCGCATTCGCGTAGCGCGCTTTCGCTGTCTTCTCGCGAAATTCCTTTTTGATTTAACTCCTGCCGAATGCGCGCCGGACCATAACCTTTGCGCGCACGACTGGCGATAAACTGGCGCACAAAGCGCATATCATCAAGAAAGTTATGCTCCAGACACCATGCCACGACCTCTTCGACCTCTTCCGGCGTGATATCCAATTCTTCCGGGCCGTTTTTACTCATTACTGGCGCGGTTAATTTGCGGCGAAACTCTTTTTCACTGTGATCGCGCATCGCCAGAATCCGCATCGCCCGGTCACGCAGGCGGGAAACGGCGGAGCGTCGGGAAGAGTTCTCGGACATGGCTTGATCCTGTGTTCGTAGAAAAGCAAAAGGGCTGCATCAGCAGCCCTTGATTACCATTCAAATTATCAGAAATCTTCGTTGGTTTCTTCAACGTCTTCGTCATTGCCATCGGCAGTGAATTCAGCGGAAGAACTCTGATTGCTGAGCAGAATTTCGCGCAGCTTTTTCTCGATCTCTTTTGCTGCCGCCGGGTTTTCTTTCAGCCAGGTTGTTGCGTTCGCTTTACCTTGACCAATTTTGTCACCGTTGTAGCTATACCAGGCGCCGGCTTTCTCAATCAGCTTCTCTTTCACGCCAAGATCGACCAGCTCGCCGTAGAAGTTGATGCCCTCGCCATAGAGGATCTGGAATTCAGCCTGCTTAAACGGCGCAGCGATTTTGTTTTTCACCACTTTAACGCGGGTTTCGCTGCCGACCACGTTATCCCCCTCTTTCACCGCACCGATACGGCGAATATCCAGACGCACAGAGGCGTAGAATTTCAGCGCGTTACCGCCGGTGGTGGTTTCCGGGTTACCGAACATTACGCCAATTTTCATACGGATCTGGTTGATGAAGATCAGCAGCGTATTGGACTGTTTCAGGTTACCAGCCAGTTTACGCATCGCCTGGCTCATCATACGTGCCGCAAGGCCCATGTGAGAGTCACCGATTTCGCCTTCAATTTCCGCTTTCGGCGTCAACGCTGCAACGGAGTCGACCACCAGCACGTCAACCGCACCGGAGCGCGCCAGCGCGTCACAGATTTCCAGCGCCTGCTCACCGGTATCCGGCTGAGAGCAGAGCAGGTTGTCGATATCAACGCCCAGTTTGCGAGCGTAAACCGGATCCAGCGCGTGTTCAGCATCGATAAACGCACAGGTTTTACCTTCGCGCTGTGCTGCGGCAATGACCTGCAAGGTCAGCGTCGTTTTACCTGAAGATTCAGGTCCGTAAATTTCGACGATACGCCCCATCGGCAAACCGCCAGCGCCCAGCGCGATATCCAGCGAGAGCGAACCTGTAGAGATGGTTTCCACATCCATGGAACGGTCTTCACCCAGACGCATGATGGAGCCTTTACCGAATTGCTTTTCGATCTGACCCAGTGCGGCTGCAAGCGCCTTTTGTTTGTTTTCGTCGATAGCCATGATTACTCCTTCATGCAGAGTGAAGCGCGTTACGCTCCGCGGTGAATTACTGTTCTGTTGTCGCAATTATACTGTATAGTCATACAGTATCAAGCATTTTGTAGAAAATGTTGCCAAAGGGTTTGCAGGGCATAGGCGGTGGCCTGTCTGCGCACCGCTTCACGATCGCCGGAGAAGCATTCACGGCGCGTGATCCCTTCCCCGCTGACGCTGGCGATGCCAAACCAAACCGTGCCAACCGGCTTCTCGTCGCTGCCGCCATCCGGCCCGGCGATGCCGCTAATGGAAATCGCATAATCGGCACGCGCTGCCTTCAGCGCGCCAATCGCCATCTCGACCACCACCGGCTCGCTGACCGCGCCGTGCGCATCCAGCGTGGCGGGCTGTACGCCAATCATTTGGGCTTTCGCTTCATTACTGTAGGTAACAAACCCGCGTTCAAACCAGGCGGAACTGCCAGCGATATCGGTGATCACCTTCGCCACCCAGCCGCCGGTACAGGACTCTGCCGTTGTCAGCGTCGCGCCGCGCGCCCTGAGCGCCAGCCCGATGCGTTCGCTGAGCTGCATTAATTCATTGTCCGTCATGATGGTTCCCGTGCGTCTAAAAACTGTGGCGGAAAAGATACCACTTTCCGTGAAAAGATGGAGACGGGATGGCGAATTTACGAGGAGGCTTCCGAAAAAAGGCCAGCGAGCGCCGGCCTGCATGGCTTATTGCCTGTTACTTCATGCTGTTATAGATAGTGTCGACGTTATGACGAAAGGCTTTCTGATAGGTATCTGCCACCCCGCCTTTGGCGCTTAACGCTTCCGGATAAAGCTCGCCACCCGGTTGCGCGCCGGTTGCGCTGGCGATCTGTTTCACCAGCCGTGGATCCAGCTGGTTTTCCATAAACCACACTTTCACGCCATCTGCTTTGATCTGTTTGATCAGCGAAGCGACCTGCGCGGCGCTGGCTTCACTTTCAGAAGAGATGCCTTGCGGCGCCATGAAATCAACGCCGTAAGCGCGAGCAAAATAACCAAACGCGTCGTGGCTGGTCAGCACTTTGCGTTTCGCCTGCGGCACCGCGCTGAAGCGCTCTTTCGCCCAGCTATCCAGCTTAGTTAACTGGTCGATATAACGCTGACCGGAGGCATTCAACGCGGCTTCGTCAACCGGATCGGCTTTCACCAGCGCGGCAAGAATATTTTTCGCATACAGCGCACCATTCGCCGCACTGTTCCAGGCGTGGGGATCGGTCACCGTTGCGCCATCTTCTTCCAGCGTATGCGTTGCAACGCCGGTTGATGCGACGACAAGCTGGCCTTTAAAGCCAGAGGCTTTCACCAGACGATCTAACCAGCCTTCCAGCCCCAGGCCGTTCACCACCACCACGTCGGCGCTGTTAAGCAGTGCGCTGTCTTTCGCCGACGGTTCAAAGGTATGCGGATCGCCATCCGGCCCCACCAGCGTCGTCACCTTGACATGATCGCCGCCGACTTGCCGGGTGATATCGCCCAGAATCGAGAAGCTGGCGACCACATTTACTGTTTTTGCCATTGCGCCCTGCGCCACCAGGCCGAGCGCCAGCGCCAGAATAAGCCCTGTCCGTTTCATCATTTCCCCTTGCTACGTTAAAAGTGCGCGCAGGCTGCGAGCCAGCCCACTGCGCGTGCCGAATAAAATGGAAAAAAAGAAGACAATACTGGCGGTCAGCACAATCGCCGGTCCGGCGGGTAATCCCGCCATCCACGACAGGCTTAACCCAAGCCACGCGCACAGCGCGCCAATGCTGGCCGCAAGCCATAATAATCCCGGTAATGTCCGCGCCCAGCAGCGCGCCGCCACGGCGGGGAGCATCATCACGCCTACGGCCATTAATGTGCCGAGCACCTGAAACCCGGCCACCAGGTTAAGCACCAGTAACGCCAGAAACAGCCCGTGCAGCAGGCCAGGTGCACGCGGGGCGTTAACCTGCAAAAACGTGCTGTCGAACGCTTCACTGACCATGCCGCGATAGCAAAACGCCAACATCATCAGCGTCAGGCTGGCCACACCCGCGACAAACAGCGCCGAGTCGCGATCGACCGCCAGAATCGAGCCAAACAGCAGATGCAGCAGATCGACACTGGAGCCGCGCAGCGAAACCAGCGTGACGCCGAGCGCCAGCGAACCGAGGTAGAAACCGGCAAAACTGGCATCCTCTTTCAGCGGCGTGCGGCGGCTTACCCACCCGGCAACCAGCGCAACCACGATCCCGGCGATAAAACCGCCGATACTCATCGCCAGCAGCGACATGCCGCTCAGCAAATAACCCACCGCCACGCCAGGCAGAATGGCGTGCGACAGCGCATCGCCCATCAGGCTCATGCGCCGCAGCAGCAAAAAAACGCCCAGCGCCGTGGTACTGATGGAGAGCGCCAGACACACCACCAGTGCGCGGCGCATAAAGCCAAACTCGATAAACGGCTGGAAAAAGAGATGCCAGATCATGCGCTGCACGCCTCATCTTTTGTCGCGAAATGCGCTGTCGCGCCCCACTGCGCCACGCGTTCGTCGAGGCGTAACGTTTGCGGGAAATAGCGAGACACGCGCTCGCTATCGTGCAGCACGGCAATAACGGTTTGCCCGCCGCGATGCATGTCCACAATCTGCTCCATCAACAGTTGCGATGTGGCTTCATCAATACCGGTGAACGGCTCGTCGAGCATCACTAGCGGCGCGTTCTGCACCCAGACGCGGGCAAACAACATGCGCTGAAACTGCCCGCCGGAGAGCGTATCAATCGTTTCGCGCGCCATTGCTGTCAGCCCAACGCGCTCCAGCCCCTGAGCGATGCGGCTACGGGCATCGCGGTTCAACCCGCGAAACAGCGAAACGCGCGGCCAGCAGCCCATACTCACCACGTCCTGCACGGTGAGCGGAAATTGAGATTCCAGCGCGTGGCGCTGCGCCAGCCAGCCGATGACGGGCCGCGCCGGTTGCCAGCGCAAAACGCCGCTCACCGGCGGTAAAAATCCGGCCAGCGTTTTTAACAGGGTCGATTTACCGCAGCCGTTCGCGCCAACAATCGCCGTCATACTGCCGCGCGCCAGCGTGCCGCATAGCGCCGGCGTGATCGCGAGGCGATCGTAGCCTGCGACCAGGTGGTCAAGTTCAATCATGGCAGCGCAACCGCCCAGCTAGTCAGGAGCCAAAGCACCGCTAATAGTGCGGCTGCCAGCACTAAACGGATCGTGCCGGAAAGGGAAAACAACGTTACGGGAATCATTCACACACCTCATATGTTATAACGTAACAATAATCAGTATGAATAATTAAGTAAATCGCTATGCGTAACGGGAGTGCATCGAAATGTTTCAGATTCCCCTCCCGCAGGAGGGGAGAGGGATCAGCGAACGCGCGCCAGTGAAACCGCCTGGCCGAGCTGCCAGACCGCCATCGCGTAATGCGTGCTGTGGTTATAGCGGGTAATGGTGAAGAAGTTCGGCAGACCGTACCAGTACTCATAGCCGGTGCCCACATCAAGGCGCAGCAGGCTCGCCTGTTGGTGCGCGCCCAGCGGTTGTTGCGGTGTTAAACCCGCCGCCGCCAGTTGCCCGACGCTGTAATTGGTTTTAAAGCCATTTTCCAGCCCCGGTGCCTGGCCGTTGGCCGGAACCGCCACGATATCGCCCTTCACCCAGCCGTGCTGTTTGAAGTAGTTCGCCACGCTGCCAATGGCATCCACCGGATCCCACAGGTTGATATGCCCGTCGCCGTTGAAATCGACGGCGTACTGCTTGTACGAAGAGGGCATAAACTGTCCATAGCCCATTGCGCCAGCGAAAGAACCTTTCAGTTCGAGCGGATCATCACTTTCATCGCGCGCCATCAGCAGGAAAGTTTCGAGTTCACTGGCGAAATACTCCGCGCGGCGCGGGTAAGCGAAGGCCAGCGTCGCTAACCCGTCGAGAATACGCGTTTTGCCCATCACGCGGCCCCAGCGGGTTTCCACGCCGATGATGCCAACGATAATTTCCGGCGGCACACCGTAAACCATCCACGCGCGGTTAAGCGCGTCTTCATACTGATTCCAGAACGCCACGCCATTTTGCACGTTGTCCGGGGTGATGAACTGCTTGCGATAGCGCAGCCAGGCGCCGTTCGGCCCGGTGGGTCCCGCTGTCGTCGGCGCTTGCTTATCCATCAGGCGCAACACGTAGTCCAGGCGTTTGGCCTGCGAGAGAATTTCATGCAGTTGCTGGCGGTCAAAACCGTGCTTACTGACCATCATATTGATGAACTGCTCCGCCGCCGGGTTATTGGCAAAGTCACCGCCGGTCATCAGAACATTGTGCTGCGGCTCAAGCAGAAAACCGCCGGAAGGCGCGGGCGACGCGGTTTGCGGGGTTTCAGCAAGCGGGGGTTTACTGCTACAGGCACAGAGCACAACAAACGCAGGCAGCAATGCTGCGTAACAACGCTTCAACATGGGACTTCCATTTTAAACGAATCAGCCAGGAGCAAGTATGGTAAAGCATCTAGCTACCGACAAGGAAGCGCCGTAACGCCTGCGCACGCGATCTCACTTCACTTTTTCACCTTCCATTACGCGTTCATTTAATTCCGCTCACTCTCGCAAAAACTTTCACAATGATCATTTTTTCTTTCATAACGAGATCTAAATAACACATTTCAACCTTTCATAATGATTATGATAGTGCACGGTTAAACAACAAAACGACAACCCTACAGGAGAGAACAATGGAAACCATTACGCATAGTGCCGAATGGTTCATCGGGCTGTTTCAGAAAGGCGGCGAAGTGTTCACCGGCATGGTGACCGGTATTTTGCCCCTGCTGATAAGCCTGCTGGTTATCATGAACGCACTGATTAACTTTATTGGCCAACACCGGATCGAAAAATTTGCCCAGCGCTGCGCGGGCAATCCCCTTGCCCGCTATTTGCTGCTGCCCTGCATCGGCACGTTTGTCTTCTGCAACCCCATGACACTAAGCCTCGGGCGCTTTATGCCAGAAAAGTACAAACCCAGTTATTACGCTGCCGCGTCCTACAGTTGCCACTCAATGAATGGCCTGTTTCCGCATATCAACCCCGGCGAGCTGTTTGTCTATCTGGGGATCGCCAACGGTCTGACAACGCTGGGCTTGCCGCTCGGCCCGCTGGCGGTGAGCTACCTGCTGGTCGGCCTGGTGACCAACTTCTTCCGCGGCTGGGTTACCGACCTCACTACTTCCATTTTCGAGAAGAAAATGGGCATTCAACTTGAACAAAAAGTCCAACTCGCTGGAGCAACATCATGACGCGCATAGTGATTGAAAAAGGCACCGGCGGCTGGGGCGGCCCGCTGGAAATCGACGCCAGCACTGAGAAGAAAATCGTCTATATCACCGCGGGCACCCGCCCGGCGATCGTCGATAAGCTGGCGCAACTCACCGGCTGGCAGGCGGTTGACGGCTTTAAAGAGGGCGAGCCGCCAGCAGAGGAGATTGGCGTCGCGGTGATCGACTGCGGCGGTACGCTGCGCTGTGGTATCTATCCGAAACGCCGCATCCCGACGGTGAATATCCACGCGACAGGGAAATCCGGCCCGCTGGCGCAGTACATCCTGGAAGATATCTACGTTTCCGGAGTGAAAGAGGACAATATCCATCTGCACGGTGACGCGCCAACCGCCGCACCAAAACGCCCGGTCGCGAAGGATTACGACACCAGCAAAAAAATCACCGAGCAGAGCGATGGGCTGCTGGCAAAAGTCGGCATGGGCATGGGTTCGGCGGTCGCGGTGCTGTTTCAGGCCGGGCGCGACACCATCGACACGGTGCTGAAAACTATTCTGCCGTTTATGGCCTTCGTCTCGGCGCTCATCGGCATCATCATGGCCTCCGGGCTTGGCGACTGGATTGCCCACGGCCTCGCGCCGCTTGCCAGCCATCCACTCGGGCTGGTGACGCTGGCGCTTATCTGTTCCTTCCCGTTGCTGTCACCCTTCCTCGGCCCAGGCGCGGTGATTGCCCAGGTCATTGGCGTGCTGATTGGCGTACAGATCGGCCTCGGCAATATCCCGCCGCATCTCGCCCTGCCCGCGCTGTTCGCCATCAACGCCCAGGCGGCGTGCGACTTCATCCCGGTGGGCTTGTCGCTGGCGGAAGCGCGTCAGGATACCGTGCGCGTCGGTGTGCCTTCCGTACTGGTCAGCCGTTTTTTAACCGGTGCGCCAACGGTGCTGGTCGCCTGGTTTGTCTCCGGTTTCATTTATCAATAAGGGGTGTTTTATGAGTGTGATTTATCAAACCACCATTACCCATATCGGTGAGAGCGCCCCGGACGCGCTGAGCGACAACATGCTGATCACCTTCCGCGAAGGCGCGCCTGCGGATGTCGCCGAGTTCTGTTTTATCCATAACCACGGTGCGCTTTCGGGCGCGCTGTTACCCGGCGCACAGTTTGAACTTGGCGATCGTCGCTACCCGGTCACCGCCGTCGGCGATGTCGCCGAGCAGAATCTGCGTGAACTGGGTCATATCACCCTGCGTTTCGATGGGCAAACGCAGGCGGAATACCCCGGAACGGTACACGTCGCAGGCCCGGTGCCGGACGGTATCGCCCCCGGCTGCATTTTGAAATTTGTCGCTTAAGTCGTAAGGAGAAGAGTATGAAACAGGTTGCCGTTGTCATTGGTGGAGGACAAACCCTTGGGGCGTTCCTTAGCCGTGGGCTTGCCGCAGAAGGTTACCGCGTGGCGGTAGTGGATATTCAAAGTGATAAAGCGGCAAATGTCGCCCAGGAGATCAACAGCGAGTTTGGCGAAGGGATGGCCTACGGCTTTGGCGCGGACGCCACCAGCGAGCACAGTGTGCTGGCTCTGGCGCGCGGCGTGGATGAGATTTTTGGTCGCGCGGATTTGCTGGTCTACAGCGCAGGCATTGCCAAAGCGGCGTTTATCAGCGACTTTGCGCTCGGTGATTTCGACCGTTCTTTGCAGGTGAACCTGGTGGGCTATTTCCTCTGCGCACGCGAGTTCGCGAAGTTGATGATTCGCGACGGCATTCAGGGGCGCATCATCCAGATCAACTCCAAATCCGGCAAAGTGGGCAGCAAACACAACTCCGGCTACAGCGCGGCGAAGTTCGGCGGCGTGGGCTTAACGCAATCACTGGCGCTGGATCTGGCAGAGTACGGCATTACCGTGCATTCGCTGATGCTGGGTAACCTGCTGAAATCGCCGATGTTCCAGTCACTTATCCCGCAATATGCCAGCAAACTGGGGATTGCGGCGGATGAAGTTGAGCAATATTACATCGACAAAGTGCCGCTCAAGCGCGGCTGCGACTACCAGGATGTGCTGAACGTGCTGATGTTTTATGCCAGCCCTAAAGCCTCTTACTGCACTGGCCAGTCGATTAATGTCACCGGCGGCCAGGTAATGTTCTGATCTGCGTGGCCCTCCGCGCGGGGGCCTGAATTAAAAGGAGAGTGCTATGGTTTCAGCCCTGATCACCGTCGCCGCCATTGCCTGGCTCTGCCAGATGGCGCTGGGCGGCTGGCAAATCCGCCAGTTTAATAAAGCGTTTGATACGCTGTGCCAGCGCGGGCGCGTCGGCGTCGGGCGCTCCGGCGGGCGTTTCAAACCGCGCGTGGTGCTGGCCGTGGCCTTTGATCAGCAAGACCGCGTAACGGACACCTTGCTTATGCGCGGTCTCACCGTTTTTGCCCGCCCCACAAAAATTGACTATCTGAAAGGGATTAAAAGAGAGGAATTAGAGCCTGATGTGATCTTTCCCCATGATCCGAGCTGTCAGAATGCACTATCATTAGCGCTTAAAATGAAACATTGATAATTTCGTTGTGAACGCTAATAGCTTGCGAAATTATCATTTCGCAACGTAACGCAGGATATCAGCGCCTATGAAACCACGTCAGCGTCAGGCGGCTATTCTTGAGCATCTGCAAAAGCAGGGAAAGTGTTCTGTTGAAGAGCTGTCAGCTTACTTCGACACCACAGGGACAACCATACGTAAAGATCTCGTCGCGCTGGAGCATTCCGGCGCAGTGATCCGCACTTATGGCGGTGTGGTGCTCAACAAAGATGAAGCCGATCCCCCGATTGATCACAAGACGCTTATCAACACCGTGCAAAAAGGGCTGATTGCCGAAACGGCAGTGACCTACATCCACGACGGCGATTCGATCATCCTTGATGCGGGCAGTACCGTGCTGCAAATGGTGCCGCTGCTCAGCCACTTCAATAACATCACGGTAATGACCAACAGTTTGCATATCGTTAACGCCCTTTCTGAGCTGGATAACGAGCAAACGATCCTGATGCCGGGCGGCACTTTCCGTAAGAAATCGGCCTCGTTTCACGGCCAACTGGCGGAAAACGCCTTTGAGCATTTCAGCTTCGACAAGCTGTTTATGGGCACCGACGGTATCGATTTAGAGGCGGGTGTCACCACCTTTAACGAGGTGTTCACCGTCAGTAAAGCGATGTGCAACGCCGCGCGGGAAGTGATCCTGATGGCGGACTCCTCCAAATTTGGCCGTAAAAGCCCGAACGTGGTTTGTAGCCTGGAAAGCGTGGATAAACTGATCACCGATTCCGGGATCGCCGCCGACGTGCGCGCCGCGCTGGAAGCCAAAGGAGTTGAAGTGATCATTGCCGGAGAAAAACATGAGTGAGTCATTAATTAACGCCGGACGGCAAACCCTGCTGCTGGAGCTTCAGGAAGCCAGCCGCCTGCCGGATCGCCTTGACGAGGCGTTTGTGCGCGCCGCTGAAACCGTGCTGAATTGCGAGGGGAAAATCATCGTCTCCGGCATCGGTAAATCCGGTCATATTGGTAAAAAGATTGCCGCGACGCTTGCCAGCACCGGCACACCGGCGTTTTTCGTCCATCCGGCGGAAGCGCTGCATGGCGATCTCGGCATGATTGAAAGCCGCGACGTGATGCTGTTTATCTCCTACTCCGGTTCGGCAAAAGAGCTGGATCTGATCCTGCCGCGCCTTGAAGAGAAATCCGTCGCGCTGCTGGCGATGACCGGTAAACTCCGTTCCCCGCTGGCGCTTGCCGCGCGAGCGGTGCTGGATATTTCGGTGGAGCGCGAAGCCTGCCCGATGCACCTGGCTCCCACCTCCAGCACGGTGAACACACTGATGATGGGCGATGCGCTGGCGATGGCGGTGATGCAGGCGCGCGGGTTTGATGAAGAGGATTTTGCCCGCTCTCACCCGGCAGGCGCACTTGGCGCGCGGTTGCTCAATAAAGTGCACCATCTGATGCGCAAAGAGGAGCAGATCCCGCAGGTGCAACTTACCACCAGCGTGATGGACGCGATGCTGGAACTGAGCCGCACCGGTTTGGGTCTGGTGGCGGTCTGCGACAACCAGCGCCATGTAAAAGGGGTATTTACCGATGGCGATCTTCGTCGCTGGCTGGTCTCAGGCGGGGCGCTAACCGCGCAGGTCGATAACGCGATGACGCCCGGCGGCATCACGCTGGAGGCAGGCAGCCGCGCCGTGGACGCCAAAGAGCGCTTAATGCAGCGCAAAATTGCCGCCGCCCCGGTGGTGGATGACGCCGGTTTACTGGTCGGCGCCATCAACCTGCAAGACTTCTACCAGGCCGGCATTCTTTAACGCTTCAGCCTCAGACGTTTCGCCAGCCGGTACAGGCTGGCGACGCCTCGCGGCACGATCGCTGGCAGGCAATCATCTTTTAACGCTTTAGCCTCCAGGCGTTTCGCCAGCCGGTGCAGGTTGGCGACGCCTCGCGGCACCATCACTGGCAGACAGTAATCCTTAACGCTCCAACCTAAGACGTTTCGCCAGCCGGTGCAGGCTGGCGACGCCTCGCGGCACCATCACTGGCAGGCAGTCATCTTTTAACGCTTCAGCCCCAGGCGTTTCGCCAGCCGGTGCTGACTGGCGACGCCTCGCGGCACCATCGCTGGCAGGCAGTCATCTTTTAACGCTTCAGCCCCAGGCGTTTCGCCAGCCGGTGCAGGTTGGCGACATCCATCTCCAGACAGCGCGCGCAGGCCGCCCAGTTACCGCCCTGCTCTTCCAGCGTGCGGGTAATAAATGCACGCTGAAAATCCTCCGTCGCATCGCGCAGATTTTGCTCCACGGGCAGCGGCGTCACCGCAGCGGAAGGGGCCGTCGGTTCATCGCTAAGCGCAAAATGGCGCGCTTCCAGCACCACGTCATCACGGTTACGCGTACCGCGCGCCAGCACCACCGCGCGGTGGATGGCGTGCTCCAGTTCGCGCACGTTACCTGGCCAGCCATAACTCAGCAAATGCGCCCGCGCGCCGGGGCTTAGTGCCACTCTCCCCAGCCCCAGCCGCAAACGGCACTGCTCGCAGAAGTAGCCCGCCAGTAAAACAACATCCTCCCCGCGCTCACGCAGCGGCGGTACAGAAAGCGGAAACACACTCAACCGATGGTAGAGATCGGCGCGAAAACGTCCGGCCAGCACCTCTTCGCGCAGGTCGCGGTTGGTGGCGGCCAACACGCGCACGTTGACACGCAGGCTGCGGTCGTCACCGACACGCTGAATATCGCCATATTGCAGGACGCGCAGCAGCTTCGCCTGCAACGACAGCGACAGCTCGCCAATCTCATCAAGAAACAGCGTGCCGTTATCCGCCATCTCGAACTTGCCACTGCGGTTGCTGATAGCGCCGGTAAAGGCACCTTTGACATGGCCGAACAGCTCGCTCTCCGCCACGCTTTCCGGCAGCGCTGCACAGTTGAGATAGACCAGCGGATTGATGGCGCGCGGCGAACCTTCATGAATCGCTTTCGCCACCAGCTCTTTGCCGGTGCCGGTTTCACCGCTGATCAACACGTTCAGATCGGAAGCGGCAACGATCTCGATCTCTTTTTTTAGCTGCTCCATGCCTGCCGACAGGCCAATCATTTCGCTGCGCGTCACCTGTTCGAACGCCGCCGGTGCGCCGGGCAGCATATTCTGGCTCTCCAGTTGCTCTATCAGCAGCGCGTTGTTCAGCGCGCCTGCCGCCAGCGCAGCAATCAACCGCAGCTCTTCATCGCTAAAGGTATCGAACTGATCCGGCGACATGCCATCGAGCGTCAGCGCGCCAATCAGGTTTTGCCCGGCGAACAGCGGCAGCCCAACGCAGGCGTGCACTTTCAGGCTCTCCTGACCGGGGATCAGCCCATCGTAGGGATCGGGCAAATCGCTGTCGGCGGGAAAACGCACGACATCACCTGCACGGGCGATCGCCTCCAGCCGTGGGTGGCCTTCCAGCGTAAAGCGCCTGCCCAGCACATCCTGCGCCAGCCCGTCGATGGCCAGTGGAATAAACTGCCGCGCGTCGTAGCGCAGCAGCGCCGAAGCGTCGCACTCCAGCACCTGGCGCAGGGTGGTGATTAGCCGCTGGAAACGATCCGCATGGCCGATGCCGCTTTGCAGTTCTATGGCGATCCCCGCCAGGACATTTAGCGAAAAACTCATACCTACCTCACTGTCATTTTGACAATGCATAGTGTCATATTGACTGTATTAGCCATAGTCATAATGACAATTTATTTTTTCGAAAATCATTAAAACGCTTTTATATCAATCAAATATAAACCTGGCACGCAACTTGATATTAGCCATACATCGAATTGAGAAAACTGCACAGGACAACTGATATGGCTATTCATGTAAAAAACAACATTCACTGGGTTGGACAGCGTGACTGGGAAGTTCGCGACTTTCACGGCACCGAATATAAAACCCTGCGCGGCAGCAGCTACAACAGCTATCTGATCCGCGAAGGCAAAAACGTGCTGATCGATACCGTCGATCATAAATTTAGCCGCGAGTTCGTGCAGAACCTGCGCAGCGAAATCGATCTGCAGATGATCGACTACATCGTTATCAACCATGCGGAAGAAGATCACGCCGGTGCGCTGACCGAGCTGATGTCGCATATCCCGAACACCCCGATTTACTGCACCGCTAACGCCATTGATTCGATTAATGGCCACCACCACCACCCGGAGTGGAACTTCAACGTGGTGAAAACCGGCGACACGCTGGATATCGGCAACGGTAAACAGCTTATTTTTGTCGAAACGCCGATGCTGCACTGGCCGGACAGCATGATGACCTACATGACCGGCGATGCCGTGCTGTTCAGCAACGACGCTTTTGGTCAGCACTACTGCGATGAACGCCTGTTCAATGATGAAGTGGATCAAACGGAACTGTTCGAGCAGTGCCAGCGCTACTACGCCAACATCCTCACGCCGTTCAGCCGCCTGGTAACGCCGAAAATCACCGAGATCCTCGGTTTTAACCTGCCGGTCGATATGATTGCCACTTCACACGGGGTGGTATGGCGCGATAACCCGACGCAAATCGTTGAGTTGTATCTGAAATGGGCGGCGGATTACCAGGAAGATCGCATCACCATTTTCTACGACACCATGTCCAACAACACCCGCATGATGGCTGACGCTATTGCGCAGGGCATTAACGAAGTCGACCCGCGCGTGGCGGTAAAAATCTTCAACGTCGCCCGCAGCGATAAAAACGACATTCTGACCAATGTGTTCCGCTCCAAAGGCGTGCTGGTCGGCACCTCGACCATGAACAACGTGATGATGCCGAAAATCGCCGGGCTGGTTGAAGAGATTACCGGCCTGCGTTTTCGCAATAAACGCGCCAGCGCTTTTGGTTCCCACGGCTGGAGCGGCGGCGCGGTTGATCGTCTGTCGACCCGTTTACAGGATGCCGGATTTGAAATGTCGGTCAGCCTGAAAGCGAAGTGGCGACCGGATATCGACGCGCTGGAAGTCTGCCGCCAGCACGGGCGCGATATTGCCCGCCAGTGGGCGCTGTCGCCGCTGCCGGAGCCGGTAAACAGCCCAGCCGCCAGCGCACAAGAAACCTGCGCCTGTGCAGCGGCGGCAGCGGCCGATCTCGGCCCATCCATGCAGTGCAGTGTGTGCCAGTGGATTTATGATCCGGCAAAAGGTGAGCCGATGCAGGATGTCGCACCGGGTACGCCGTGGCGCGAAGTGCCGGACAATTTCCTCTGCCCGGAATGTTCCCTTGGCAAAGAGGTGTTTGACGAACTGGCAACGGAGGCAAAATGAGCGCAGGCATTGTGATTATCGGTTCGGGCTTCGCCGCCCGGACGCTGGTGAAAAACATCCGCAAACTGGACAGCGCCATACCGTTGACGCTGATTGCCGCCGACGGCATGGAAGAGTACAACAAGCCGGATCTCAGCCATGTGATTAGCCAGGCGCAGCGCGCCGAGGATCTGATTCGCCAGTCGGCGGGGGAGTTCGCCGAGCAATATAATCTGCGGCTGTTCCCGTACACGTTTGTCAGCGCCATCGACACGCAAGCGCGGGTGGTGAAAAGCGCCGACAAACAGTGGCAATACGACAAACTGGTGCTGGCGACCGGGGCCAAGGCCTTCGTTCCGCCGCTTCCTGGGCGCGAAAAAATGCTCACGCTCAATAGCTTGCAGGAGTATCACGCCTGTGAAACCACCCTGCGCGATGCCAGCCGCGTGCTGATTGTGGGTGCCGGGCTGATTGGCTGCGAGCTGGCGATGGACTTTCGCCGCGCGGGCAAAACCGTGACCGTTCTCGATAACGCCGCCAGTATTCTGCCGTCGTTAATGCCGCCAGAAGTGAGTGGCCGCCTGCAACACTGCCTGACGGCGCTGGGCGTACGCCTGTTCCTGCAATCGCGTTTAGCGCAACTCGACGAACACGAACAGGGGGTGCGTGCGCAGCTGGATGACGATCGCTACATCGATGCGGATGTGGTCGTCGCCGCTACTGGTCTTGCGCCGCAGGTGTCGCTGGCGCAGAACGCCGGACTGGAGGTTGGGCGTGGCATCGTGGTGGACGGTACGTTGCAAACCAGCAATCCGCACATCTTCGCACTCGGCGATTGCGCGCAGATCAACGGCCAGGTGCTGCCGTTCCTGCAACCGATCCAGCTTAGCGCGATGACGCTGGCGAAAAACCTCACCGGCAACAGCACGCAACTGGTGCTGCCCGCGATGCTGGTGAAGGTGAAAACGCCGCTGATGCCGCTGCATCTGGCCGGGGAAACGCACCGCACCGATCTGCGCTGGCACATTGCCACCGGGGCCGACGGCATGGTGGCAAAAGGGCTGGACGCCGAGGATAAACTGCGCGCGTTTGTGGTCAGCGAAGACAGAATGAAAGAGGCGTTTGCCCTGCTTAAAGCACTGGCGATATAGCCCGCGCTGCCGCTACCAGCCCCTGGCCGAAAGCAATGCCGCCATCACCGGCCGGGAGCTGGTGCGCAAACAGCAAAGTAAACTCCGCAAGATAGTGCTGTAAGCGTTTTTTCAGCAGGCGGTTATGCATTACGCCGCCGCTGAACGCCAGCACATGAATGCCACGCCGTGCCGCTTCCTGCCGCGCCAGTGCTGACAGGCCCTGCGCCAGCGCGTCATGGAATGCCCATGCGCGTTCGGCAGGTGTGGCCTGCCAGTTCAGCCAGCTTTGCCAGAACGCCGCCAAATCCAGCATGGTGCCACGCAGCGGCATCTGAACCGGATGTTCAACGGACGCAACGCCCGCCGCCAGCGCTTCCAGCTGGCAGGCCGCTTCACCTTCATAGCTCAGGTGCAGCGGCGCACAACCGAGTGCACAGGCAATGGCATCAAATAAGCGACCGCAGGATGAGGCTTTCGGCGCATTAACCCCGCGTTCAATTGCACGCGCCAGCATCGGCCAGTTCTGCCGCTGGATATCGGCGGTTTCCGGGTAGCGCTGCCAGTCAGGAACAAAATCCAGCATCTGCGCCAGCAAGTTGCGCCACGGCTGCTGCGCGGCTAAATCCCCGCCGGGGAGCGCCACCGCCGGTAACCCGCCTAAGTGCTCACACTCGCGGTAATTGACCCGCAGACATTCGCCGCCCCACAGCTCGCCGCCTTCGCCCATACCGATGCCATCAAGCGTTATTGCAATAACATCGCCGCCCTCCAGCGGCCAGCCGTGTTCACCAAGGCAGGCAGCGGCGTGAGCGTGGTGATGCAACACCGTCTGCACCGGCAGGCCATAGCTGCTGGCCCACTGATGCGTGCGATAACCCGGATGGGCGTCAACCACCACCTGTTCCGGGGAAAAATCGTAAATATCCAGCATCAAACGCAGCGCACTGCGCCACTGCGCTTCGACGCCTTCATCGGTGAGATCGCCAAAATGCTGACCCGGCACCGCGCTGTTACCGCGCAGCAGACAAAAGGTGTTTTTCAGATCCGCGCCCAGGCACAGCAGCGGCGGAAGATCGTTAAACCCCGGCGGCAGCGATATCGCATCCGGCACATAGCCGCGCGAGCGGCGCAGCATCTCTCCGCTCGCGCGTACCACGGAGTCATCCATGCGCTGAACAATATCGCGGTTGTGCAGCAAAAAGCCGTCGGCGATCTCCGCCAGATCGCTTAACGCCTCGTCATTGCTGATTGCGGGCGGTTTGCCGCTGAGGTTGCCGGACGTCATCACCAGCGGGCGCTGTAATTCCTGCGCCAGCAGGTGTTGCAACGGACTGGCAGGCAGCATGACGCCCACTTCATCAAGGCCAGGCGCAATGGCCTCGCACAGCCCGCAAACGCTGTTTTTGTCCACCAGCACAATCGGTGCGGCGGGTGTCGCAAGTAAACGCTGCGCCTGCGTCGTCACGCCTTCCGCACCGGGTACCATCACCGCCAGCGGTTTTGCCGGACGATGTTTTCGCGCGCGCAGATGCATCACCGCCGCCTGGTTCGTTGCATCGCAGGCGAGATGAAAACCACCAATGCCTTTTACCGCCACAACGCCGCCGCTTTTTAGCAGCGCGGCGGCCGCCTGTAGCGCCGCTTCCCCATGTGCATGCTGTTCGCCGCTGCGCCACTCAAGCGCCGGGCCGCATTCATGGCATGCGACGGGCTGAGCGTGAAAACGCCGGTCCAGCGGATCGCGGTATTCGGCTTCGCAAACCGGGCACAACGGAAAACCGGCCATCGCGGTATTAGGCCGGTCATAGGGCATGGCGTGAATAATGGTGAAGCGCGGCCCGCAGTGGGTGCAGTTAATAAATGGGTAGCGGTAGCGGCGTTCAGAAGGGTCGTTCATCTCCGCCAGACAAGCCGGACAGGTTGCCGCGTCGGGGACAATTTGGGTATTCATTGCGCCACCCGCACTGTGGCGAATGGCGAAATCAAGCGGTAAAACGGACCAGCAAAACGGCGCGCTGGTTACCATATCAATGCGCGCCAGCGGCGGGCACTGCTGCTGCAACAGGACGAGAAAGTCGCGCTCATTACCGAGCAGGCGAATCTCCACGCCCTGCGCATCATTACAGACATCACCTTTCAGCCCGAGCTGTTGCGCCAGTTGCCAGACAAAGGGGCGGAAGCCCACCCCCTGTACTTTACCGTACACGCGCAAACAGACACCGTTGCTGTTGGCCGTGTCATCATTGCATTGCTGCATTGAGCAATCGACTCTTCATCTGTTGATAAGTGCTCTGAGTGTACTCTTCGGCCCAGCGCTGATCGTTGATCGCACTCACCCGAACTGCGCAATATTTGGTCTCCGGCGTTTTTGAAATCGGATCCAGATTATCCTGCGTCAGTTCATTACACGCACCAATCCACCACTGATAAGTCATATACACGCTGCCGTGATTGACGCGCTCGCTGACATCCGCGCGGGTGATCACCTTGCCACGACGCGACTCAACCCACACCAGTTGACGATCCTGTACGCCCAGCGCCGCCGCATCGTCCGGGTTAATCTGCACAAATCCGGGTTCATCGGCGAGGGTTTGCAGCGCCGCACAGTTGCCGGTCATTGAACGACAAGAGTAGTGACCCACTTCGCGCACCGTGCAGAGCACCAGTGGGAACTCATCGTCCGGGCGTTCCGCTGGCGCACGCCACTGGGCAGCAAAAAGATGGCCTTTGCCGTCCGGCGTATCGAATTTGTTGTTCTGATACAGATATGGCGTGCCGGGGTGATCCAGCGTCGGGCAAGGCCACTGAACGTGTCCCATATCGCCCATTTTTTCGTAGGTTACACCGTAGAACAGCGGGCACAACTCGCGCAGCTCATCCCAGATTTGCTGGTTGTTGTCGTAGTGCATCGGGTAGCCCATTTCCGTGGCAATCAGGCTGATGATTTCCCAGTCGCGCTTGACGTTGTACTTCGGCTCAATAGCTTTTTCAAAACGCTGGAAACCGCGATCGGCGCAGGTAAACACGCCACCATGCTCGCCCCAGGAGGTGGCGGGCAGCAGTACATCGGCCTGCTCGGCGGTTTTGGTCATAAAGATATCCTGCACCACCACGAAATCGAGCGCTTCAAAGCCTTTACGCACCAGGCCTAAATCCGCTTCGGTCTGCAACGGATCTTCGCCCATGATGTAGTAGGCTTTCACTTTGCCTTCCAGCGCCAGGTGCGGCACTTCGGTAATGCGCACGCCTACTTTATCGTCCATCACCGCCGGGTCGATGCCCCAGGCTTTGGCGAATTTAGCGCGTACTTCCGGATTGACCACATCCTGATAACCAGGGAACTGGTTGGGGATCACGCCCATATCGCACGCGCCCTGCACGTTGTTTTGCCCGCGCACCGGGCCAACGCCAACATGTTCACGACCAAGATTACCGGTGAGCAGCGCCAGGCTGGAGAGCCCTTTCACCACGTCCACCGCCTGGCCGAACTGCGTTACGCCCATGCCCCACATAATGGTGGCAGACGGCGCGGCGGCATAGGTGCGCATCGCCTGACGTACCTGTTTTGCCGGCACGCCGGTAATGTGTTCCACCGCTTCCGGCGCGTAATCTTTTATCGTTTCGCGGTACGCCTCAAGCCCGGTGGTAAAGCTGGCAACGTAATCTTTGTCGTAAAGTTCTTCTTCGAGCAGCACATAACCAAAGGCGTTGACCAGCGCCATATTGCAGCCGTTATTCAGTTGCAGGTGCTGGTCGGCAATACGCGCGGTTTCGATGCGGCGCGGATCGCAAACAATGATTTTCGCCCCTTTCTGTTTAGCTTTGATCACCCGGCGCGCGACGATCGGGTGTGAGTCGGCGCAGTTATAGCCAAATACCAGCAAACAACTGGAGTTTTCGATATCGCTGATGGAGTTACTCATCGCACCGTTGCCGAGCGTTTCCTGTAAACCCGCCACAGACGGGCCGTGGCAGACACGCGCGCAGCAGTCGACGTTGTTGGTGTTGAGCACGCCGCGGGCAAATTTTTGCATAACATAGTTGGTTTCATTGCCGGTGCCGCGTGACGAGCCAGTGGTCATAATGGCGCGCGGGCCGTATTTCGCTTTGATGTCGCTAAGGCGTT